>NZ_QMEX01000017.1 GCF_003284925.1 Mycolicibacter senuensis | reverse complement strand
GCGGTGGTGAAGCGGCCCAGCACCTCGGTGGCATGCTGCAGCACCGCGGCGCGGGAGAAATCCGGCGGGCCGTCGGGCTGGCCGGTCAGCCAGGCCAATCCCGACGCACCCCAGGCGGCCCTGCCCATCAGGGCCTCCCGACCTCGTCGACGAGCCCCCACCGCAGCGCGGTCGACGCGTCGACGGTGCGCCCCGACAGGATCAGATAGCCGGTGCGCCATCGTCCGATTCGGCGGGTGACGCTGACGGTGCCCCCGGCGCCCGGAATCAGCCCGAGGTTGAGTTCGGGCAGGCCCAGCACCGCCTCGGGGTGTGCGCGCACCCGGCCGCAGAAGGCCGCCATCTCCAGTCCGCTGCCCAGCACCTGGCCGTGCACGTCGGCGCGGCAGCGCGCCCCGAGCCGGGCGGTCAGCGCGTCCAGCGCCAGCGCCGGGCTGTGACGGGTGCGGGCCAGGTGCGCGCTGGCCACATCGGTGAAGCCGCCGAACTCGGCCAGGTCGCCGCCGCTGCAGAAGGAGCGGCCGGCCCCCGACAGCACCACTTCGTCGATCGAGGTGTCGGCTTCGGCCACGGCCAGGCCGTCGAGCAGCGCGGCGCGCATCGCATTGCTGAAGGCGTTGTGGCGCTGCGGCCGGTTGAACCGAAGCAGCAGCGTGTCGCCGTCCCGGTCGATCAGCACCGGGTCGCTGGTGTCGGGCACGGTGGCCGGGCCGCGCTCGGCCAGCCAGCCGGCGAACTCCGGGCCGGCCTGCAGCACCGAGTAGGCCAGCGATTCGGTGAGCACCCCGTGTCGTGCGGGCGCGTTCGGGTCCACCGCGCGCAGCACGTCGTCGCAGATCGCGGCCGCATGCGGCCGGCGCCGGCAGTGATCGGCGATGTCGGCGAGTGCCTCGGCCACCGATCCGACGGTGATGATCCGGCGATCCGTGGCCTCGGCCTCCGAGAGGGTGAAGGTGGCGCGCTGCAGCCAGTGTTGCGCGTGCGCGGTGTCGAAGCGGCTGCCCGTCGCGATGATGATCCCGGCGCCGGGCTCGGCGTCGGGGTTGCCATCGAGGTCGACCACGCTGATCATGACGCACGTCAGCGTACCGATAGCGGTCCCCGGACCGACTCCGGCCGGTAGCGCAACTACCACAAAATGATAATGTCGTTCTCATCCACGACGGATTACGGGGAGCCGAGCGGTGAGCATTTCGTTATTGCTGGAAATGGCGGTTTCGGCCGACCCAGACCGGGTCGCTGTCGTCTCGGAGACCACCCGCTACACCACCGCCGAACTCAATGCCCTCGCCGACGCCGGCGCCGGGGTGATCAACGAGTCCGGCGCGAGCAGCGTGGCCTATATCGGGATGGGCGGCGACATGCTGCCGCTGCTGCTGTTCTCCGCGGCGCGGGCCGGGCGGCCCTTCGCCCCGCTCAACTACCGGCTCAGCGGTCCGGCGCTGCGCGAGCTGATCGGCCGGCTGCCGCAACCGCTCGTCGTCGTCGACAAGGAATACCTCGACCTGGTCGGCGACGTGGGTGACATCGGGATCGGCCCGATCGATTCGGCCACCTTCTGCGCCCGGGCCCGCACCACCACCCCGGAGGTGCAGTGGCCGGATCCCGACGACGTGGCAGTCGTACTGTTCACCTCGGGCACCACCTCGGCGCCCAAAGCCGTTGAGCTGACCCACAACAACCTGACCAGTTACATCACGCAGACCGTCGAGTTCGGTTCGGCGGCCCCGGCGGACGCGGCACTGATCTGCGTACCGCCGTATCACATCGCCGGTGTCGGAGCGGCGCTGAGCAACCTCTACGCCGGACGCAAGGCGGTCTATCTGCGTCGCTTCAGCCCCGCCGAGTGGATCCGGTTGGTCAAAGACGAGGCGGTGACCACCGCGACCGTCGTCCCGACGATGCTGGAGCGCATCGTGTCGGAACTGGAAGCCCACCCGGCCCCGCTGCCGACGCTGCGCAACCTGGCCTACGGTGGCTCCAAAGTAGCGCTGCCGCTGGTGCGCCGCGCGCTGGACCTGCTGCCCGACGTCGGCTTCGTCAACGCCTACGGCCTGACCGAGACCAGTTCGACGGTCGCGGTGCTCACCCCCGACGACCACCGCACGGCGTACGCGGCCACCGACGAAGCCGTCCGCAAGCGACTGGGGTCGGTCGGCCGCCCGGTCCCGGGCATCGAGGTGGTCATCCGCGACGACGAGGGCCGGCCGGTTGCGGCAGGAGAGCCGGGCGAGTTGTTCCTCCGGGGCGAGCAGGTCTCCGGCACCTACACCGGCATGGGGTCGGTGCTCGACGCCGACGGCTGGTTCCCGACCCGTGATCTCGCCGTGCTGGACGACGAGGGCTACCTGTTCATCGTCGGCCGCTCCGACGACACCATCATCCGCGGCGGCGAGAACATCGCGCCCGCCGAGATCGAGGACGTGCTGGTCGAGCACCCGCAGGTCCGCGAGGTCGCCGTCGTCGGCGCCCCGGATCCGGAGTGGGGCCAGATCATCGTCGCGTGCGTGGTTGCGGCGCCCGGTGCGTCACCGGAGCCGGAGGCGCTGCGCGAGTATGTTCGAGGACAGCTGCGAGGATCGCGCACCCCGGACCGGATCGTCTTCCGCTCGGAGCTGCCGACCACGCCGACCGGCAAGGTGCTGCGCCGAGAGCTCCTCGACGACCTGCAAGCCGCGAAGTAGTCCACATCGTTTCCCCCAAGCCGAAGGAACGCAATGATCAAGTCCGGTACCCGTCTGAAGAGCCAGGTGTGCGACACCCAGGTCATCGTGGTGAAGACCGCCGACAGCCTCGATGACCTGCGCGCCGGTGGGGCCCCGATGGTGCCCCTGGAGGACAGCGCGTCACCGGAGGCGACCCTGGATCCCGATTTCGCCGGCGGCGCGGTGATGGGTAAGCGCTACGTCGACGACGCCGGCGCCGAGGTGTTGGTGACCAAGGCCGGCGCCGGTGCCCTGAGCGTCGGCACCGTGCCGTTGGCCCTGAAGGAAGCCAAGCCGCTACCGGCCAGCGACTGACCGAGGGCGGTCAGGCCCGCTCGCGCACCGGCCGGTAGAACACCAGCAGTTGGCCGATGCCACCGGCGAGCCCGAGCCCGGCCGCGATCAGCAGCCCGGTCCACCCGTCGCACCAGTTCTGCCCGAACAGCAGGTGGTCCAGGCTGAGCGGCCCGGCGCCGAGCATGGCGATACCCACCGCGACGGCGGCCAGCACCAGGTTGTACTCCCAGCCGCTCTTGACGATGAAGAAGCCGTTGTCGCGGTGTACCGTCCAGGCCGCCACCAGCATCAGGGCGACGAAGCCCGCCGCGGGAATCGGCGTGAGCAGGCCGGCGGCCAGACCCAGCCCGGCGGCGATCTCGGTTCCGGCGGCCACCCGGGCGTGGAAGAGGCCGGGCCGCATACCGATGCTGTCGAACCACCGTGCGGTGCCGGGGATCCGGCCCCCGGAGAAAATCTTGTTGTAGCCGTGCGCGGCCATGGTCAGGCCCAGGCAGAGCCGCACGATCAACAGTCCCACGCCGTAAGCGGTCATCGAATGGGTTCTCCTTCTGCTCGATCTTCTTGGTCCTCTTGCTGATCCGCCACGCGCATCAGGTGCGCCAGCCGGCCGACGAAAACCGGCGGGTAGACGCCGACGCCGGCCCGGGTGACCCACTCGGCGGCGAACTCGGGCTGGCTGATCCACTGCCCGGCGCCGGCCTCGCCCACTTCTTCAGCGGCCTCCTGCAGCATGAACACCTCGCGCGGATTGTCGAAGGCTTGGAATATCAAGACCTTCCGGATTCCGGCCGCAGCAAAGGCGCCCGCGGTGTCGTGGACGTGGTCGATGAGCGCCTCGGCGTCCACGACTTCGGCCACCGCCGCGACCACTACCCCCGGCGGTTCGGCGAGGCTCGCCGGAGTCGGCCCCCGGGCCGGCGGTTCGGCGAGGCTCGCACTGTCGGCCAGCTCGATGCGCTCCACCAGCGAACCGGCGAAGACGGCGGGAATGTCGTCGACGCCGACCGCGTCGAACCAGGCCATGAACGCCTCGTCGCGGAGCAGATCGGTCACCGGCTGCGCGGCGCGGATCGACATCAGTGCCAGCACCCGGCCGGGATCGACCGACGAGGTGTAGACCAGCACGTGGCTGGCGCCCAGGTGAGCCAGGCTGTCGCGGTGGCGCTGCAATAGCGGCCAGACCCTGGCCGGATCCGGGACCCGATAATCCGTGACCAGCACCAGCGAACGCGACAGCGGCACGTTCTCGGTCAACGTGCGATCGCGCCGCTCAACTCGCCGGGCTCAGGTCTGCCGCGACCGACGCACACGCCGGCCCACAGCGGAACATCTCGATGTGACCCGATCCGGCGACACCCTTCGGGTCGAGGCCCGCCGCTCGCAGCGCCTGGGCCTTGAACGCGCGGGCTGCCGCGCTGAGCCGGTGCTGGCGGATGTCGACGTCGCGATCCAGCTCGGCCGGCACGTCGCCCCACAGCGTCACCTCGGTGCTGCTGTGTTCCAGCGCGTCGAGCACGCCCTGTCGCACGCGGGCGTGGCCGTCGAACATCTCGGCGCAGACGGCGATGGTCTGCGGGTTCGGCCACTGCTCCCATTGCGCGAGCACCGACTCCAGCTCCAGCACCTGCGCCCCGAGGATCTGCAGCGGCCGGGTGTCCTGCTCGTCCAGGATCATCACGGTGACGTCCCAGCCCGCCGTGGCGCGGTCGTAGAGCCAGCCACCGGCGGCCCTGACGACGTCTAGGACACCGCGGCCGACGATGTCGAACCGGTACCGCATGTCGGGGTCGGGGGTCATTGCAGGACGTCCTTTTCCAGTGGAGCGAAGTCGCGGGCCAGTGTTTCCGTGTAGGCCGTGAACACCTCGGCCAGCGGTATCGAGGGATCCAGTAGCCATGACATCTCCATTCCGTTGATAAAGGCGAGAATTTCCGCGGCCTTGATGGCCGCGTCGAAGTCGGTGCGGTAGCGGCCCGCGTCCTGCCCGCGCCGGATCAGGTCGGCGACGATGTCGACCGCGGCGTGGTAGCGCTTCAGCATCCGATCGTGCAGCGGCGCCTCGGGCAGTACGTTCTCGGCGAGCAGCACGGTGAAGGTTCCGACCAACTCGGGTGCCCGGGTGAATCGGTCGGCCACCCGCTGGATCTCCTCGATGAGGTCGCCGCTGCGGTCGGCGTGCGTGTCATCGTCGGCGTCGCGGGCGTCGAGCACCGCGTGCAGCAGCTGTTCCTTGGACGCGAAGTGGTGCAGCAGGCCCGCCGCGCTGACCCCGGCGTTGCGGGCGATCTGCGCCAGCGAGGTGTTGCGCCAGCCGTTGCGGGCCAACAGGTGCTCGGCTGCCAACAGAATCCGCTGCCTGCGGTCCTCGCCTTTGGCGAGCAGTGTGGCGTACGGCCGGGGTGAGGTCACCGGTCTCCTTCGATCAACCAACCAAGTGAACACACAGTAGGTTGGTTTGCGCGCTGTGACAAGGGTCTCATCGAAGAATCTTTGGTTACGGACTCACAACCGCGGCCGAGACCGCCTCACAGCCCCAGCGACTTGGCGATGATCATCTTCATCACCTCACTGGTCCCGGCATAGATCCGGGCCACCCGCGCGTCGGTGTAGAGCCGCGCGATCGGGTATTCCATCATGTAGCCGTAGCCACCGAACAACTGCAGACAGCGATCGATGACCCGGGCCTGCATCTCGGTGCAGAACAGTTTCACCCGAGCGGCGTCGGCGCCCGAGAGCGTGCCGTCGACGTGCTCGATGACCGCCCGGTCGAGCATGCATTGGGCGGCCTCGATCTCGGTGGAGACCGCCGCCAGCTCGAACTTGGTGTTCTGGAACGAGGCGACCGGTGAGCCGAACACGTTCCGGTTCTTCACATAATCGATGGTGGCGGCCAGCGCCGAGCGGGACTGCGCCACCGAGCCGACCGCCACGGTGAGCCGTTCCTGGGCCAGGTTGTGGCCCAGGTAGCTGAAGGCCTGGCCCTCGTCCCCCAGCCGGTTGGCCATCGGAACCCGCACATCGGTGAAGGACAACTCGGCGGTGTCCTGAACCTTGCAGCCCATCTTGTCCAGTTCGCGGCCCCGGGCGAAGCCGGGCATGCCGTCCTCGACCACCAGCAGCGTCAGCCCGGCGCGGCGGTTGTCGGGGTCGGTGGCGGTGCGGGCCACCACGATCACCAGATCCGCCTGAATGCCGCCGGTGATGAACGTCTTCGCCCCATTGAGGACGTAGTCGTCGCCGTCGCGCACTGCGGTGGTGCGCATCCCGGCCAGATCCGATCCGGTGCCCGGTTCGGTCATCGCGATCGCCGTCAGCAGCTTGCCGGCCGCCAGCCCGGGGAACCAGCGCGCCCGCTGTTCGTCGTTGGCGTAGTGCAGGAAGTACGGCAGGATCACTTCGAGCTGGGTGCGCACCGTGGAGAGCGTCACCAAAGCGCGCGCCGCCTCCTCCTGCAGCACCACGTTGTAGCGGTAGTCGTCGATGCCCGCGCCGCCGTACTCCTCGGGGATCGCCATGCCGAGCATCCCCAGCGAGCCCAGCTGCTCGAACACCTCGCGGGGCATCCGGCCGGCCTTCTCCCAGTTGGGGTACTCGGGCACCACGTGCTTCTCGACGAAGTCGCGGGCCAGAGCCCGGAACGCCTCGTGGTCTTCGGTGAACAGCACGCGCTGCATGACGGTGTCTCCTTAGCCGACCCGGCCGGCCTAGCCGACGAGTTCGACGATCGTGGCGTTGGCGGTTCCGCCGCCTTCACACATGGTCTGCAATCCGTAACGAATCCCGTTGTCGCGCATGTGGTTGATCATCCGGGTCATCAATACCGCGCCGGAGGCGCCGAGCGGATGGCCCAGTGCGATCGCCCCGCCCACCGGGTTGAGCAGCTTCTCGTCGGCGCCGGTCTCGGCCAGCCACGCCAGCGGCACCGGCGCGAACGCCTCGTTGACCTCGAACACACCGATGTCGTCGATGCCCAGCCCCGCGCGCTTGAGCACCTTCTCGGTGGCCGGAATGGGTCCGGTGAGCATCAGCACCGGGTCGGCGCCGGTCACCGCGCCGGCGGTGTAGCGCACCAGCGGGGTCAGCCCCCGGCGGGCAGCATCGTCCTCGCTCATCACCAAAAGTGCTGCGGCGCCGTCAGATATCTGCGAGGAGTTGCCGGCGTGGATCATTCCGTCGTCCCGGAAGGCCGGTTTGAGTCCGGCCAGTTTCTCGACGGTGGTGCCGCGGCGGATTCCTTCGTCGGCGTCCACCACCCCGCCTTCGGTGGTGACCGGAACAATCTGGTCGCGAAACGCCCCGGCGTCCTGCGCGGCGGCGGCCCGCTCATGCGAGCGCGCCGAGTACTCGTCGACCCGGGCGCGGTCGAACCCCCACCGCTGGCAGATCATCTCCGCGCCGATGCCCTGGTTGAACTGAAAACCGTCATAGCGCGCAAGAGCTTTGGGGCCGTAGGGCTCTCCGGTGGCCCGGGCCGCGCCGAGCGGGACCCGACTCATGACCTCGACACCGCCGGCGACGACGACGTCCTGCTGCCCCGACATCACCGCCTGTACGGCGAAGTCCAGCGCCTGCTGACTCGAGCCGCAGGCCCGGTTGACCGTGGTGCCCGGGATGGTCTCGGGCCAGCCCGCGGCCAGCACCGCGTACCGGCCGATGTTGGAGGACTGGTCGCCCACCTGCGACACACACCCCCACACCACGTCGTCGACGACGTCCGGGTCGACCCCGGTGCGGGTCATCAGCTCGTTGAGCACGATCGCGGACAGGTCCGCGGCGTGCGTGCCGGCCAGGCCGCCGTTGCGTTTGCCGACCGGGGTGCGCACCGCCCCGACGATCACTGTTGGTCGCATCTCTACTCCGATCTCACTTGGCGGGCCACCCGCCGGTGAAGCGCGGTGTGCGCTTCTCGGCGAAGGCCGCATAGGCTTCCGCGGCATCGGTGCCCGCGAAATTGACTAGCTGGGCTCGGGATTCGTTGAGCAGTGCCTCGGGCAGGGTGTAGTCGGCACCCTGATTGAGCAGCATCTTGGTCTGCGCCAGCGCCCGCGGCGGGCCGGCAGCCAGCCGGTCGGCGAGATCGTCGACGAACCCGTCGACCTCACCGGCGCCGATCACCCACGTCACCAGGTTCAGCGCCTGGGCCTCGGTGGCGTCGATGGTCTCGGCCAGCAGCGCCAACCGCTTGGCCTGCTGCAGGCCGACGATCTTGGGCAATAACCACGAGCCGGCCAGGTCGACCGACAGGCCTCGCTTCGAGAAGATCTGGCAGAACGTCGATTCCGGGGTGGCGACCACCAGATCGCAGCCCAGCGCCAGATTCCAGCCCGCCCCGACCGCCACCCCGGTCACCTTGGCGATGGTGGGCACTGACAGCTCGTGCAGCGCCAGCGCGACATCGGTGAGCCGCTGCAGCTTGTGCACCGGGTGGGTGTCGTCACCGGTGCCGATGTCCGCACCCGAACAGAACGCGCCGCCCGCGCCGGTGATGATCAGCGCGCGCAGGTCGCGGTCGTCGGCGGCATCGCGCAGCGCATCGCGCAGCGCCCGCCACAGCTGCGGGTTGATCGCGTTCTTGCGGGCGGGCCGGTTCAGGATGAGGGTCCGCACCCCGTCGCGATCGGTGCGCAGCAGAACGTCGGTCTCGGGCGCCATCAGCTGCCAGCCTGCCCGATCGCTCCCTGGCCGCGCAGCTCGGCGATCTCGGTGTCGGTGAAACCCAGTTCGCCCAGCACCACCTCGGTGTGCTCGCCGAGCGCGGGCACCGACCCCATCGGCGGCTCGAAGCCGGCGATCACCGGTGGCGGCAGCAACGACGGGATCGGCCCGGCCGGGGTGTCGATCGAGCGCCACCGGTCGCGCTCGGCCAGCTGCGGGTGTGCCAGCACGTCGCCGGCGGTGTTGTAGCGGGCGTTGCCGATTCCGGCGGCATCGGCCGCGTCCTGGATCTTGGCCAGGTCGTGCCGGGCGCACCACTGGCCGATCGCCTCGTCCAGGATCGCCCGGTTCGCCACCCGGTCGGCGTTGCCGGTGAAACGCGGATCGTCGGCCAGGTCGTCGCGGCCCAGTAACTCGCGGGCCAGCCGCTGCCACTCCCGGTCGTTGGTGGTGCCCAGCACCACGGTGTGGCCGTCGCCGGTCGCATACGCGCCGTAGGGCGCCACGGCCGGTGAGCTCATGCCCAGCGGCTGCTGTTCGATGCCGGAGTGTCGCGCATAGGTGAGGTGATAGCCCATCATCTCGGCCATGGTGTCGAACAGGCTGACGGTCACCGACGGCGCCGGCTCATCGCTGCCCGCACCCTTGCGGCCGATCAGCAGCGCCATGATCGACAACGCCGAGTACAGGCCGCTGGTCACATCGGCCACCGGCGGGCCGGGCTTGGCCGGCTCCCCAGCCCGGCCGGTCACCGAACACACCCCGGACTCGGCCTGCACCAGCAGGTCGTAGGCCCGCTTGTGCGACAGCGGTCCGCCACTGCCGTAGCCGTCGATCTCCACGGCGATCACGTTCGGGTGCCGGGCGGCCATGTCCTGCGCGGACAACCCCAGCCGCGCGGTGGCGCCGGGTGCGAGATTGGAGACCAGCACGTCGGCGGTGTCCAGCAGCCGGTGCAGAACCTCGCGTCCCGCCTCGCTTTTGAGATCCAGGGTGACCGACTGTTTGCCGCGGTTGACCCAGACGAAGTGCGCCGCCTGGCCGTTGACCACGTCGTCGTAGTAGCGGGCGAAATCGCCGCCGTCGGGGTTCTCCACCTTGATCACCCGCGCACCGAAGTCGGCCAGCGCGCGGGTGCACACCGGGGCGGACACCGCCTGCTCCAGGGCCACCACCGTGACACCGGCCAGCGGTGCGGTCATCAGTAGCTCCTCGGCATCCCGAGCACATGCGAGCCCAGGAAGTTCAGGATCATCTCCTGGCTGACCGGGGCGATCTTCATCAGCCGGGACTCCCGGAAGAACCGGGAGATGTGGTACTCCTCCGAGTAGCCCATCCCGCCGTGGGTCTGCAAAGCGCGGTCCGCCGCCGCGAAACCGGCGTCCGCGCACAGATACTTGGCCATGTTGGCTTCACGACCGCAGGACTTGCCGTTGTCATAGAGCCAGGTGGCCTTGCGCAGGATCAACTCGGCGGCGTCCAGCCGGGCCAGCGAGTCGGCGAGCGGGAACTGGATGCCCTGGTTCATGCCGATCGGCCGGTCGAACACCACGCGCTCGTTGGCGTAGCGGACCGCGCGGTCCAGCGCGACCCGGCCGATGCCGAGCGCCTCGGCGGCGATCAGCATGCGCTCCGGGTTGAGCCCGTGCAGGATGTAGGAGAAACCCTTGCCCTCTTCGCCGATCCGGTGCGCGGCCGGGACTCGCAGGTCATCGATGAAGACCTCGTTGGAGGACACCGCATTTCGGCCCATCTTGGGGATCGGCCGGATGTCGACGCGGTCGCGGTCGATGTCGGTGAGGAACAGCGTGAGGCCTTCGGTCGGCTTGCCTCCTCGCTTCTCCACGTCGTCGCGGGACTCGGTGCGGGTCAGCAGCAGGATCTTCTCGGACTCGAGGGCCTTGGAGATCCACACCTTGCGGCCGTTGACCAGGTAATCGCTGCCGTCCCGCTTGGCGAACGTGGTGATACGCGACGTGTCGAGTCCCGCGGTCGGTTCGGTGACGCCGAAGCACACGTGCAGGTCGCCATGGGCGATGCGGGGCAGGGTCTCGGCCTTCATCTCGTCGGAGCCGAACACCACCACCGGCTGCATCCCGAAGATCGACATGTGGATGGCGCTGGCGGCATTCATGCCGCCGCCGGAACGCGCCACCTCCTCGGCCAGGATGGTGGCCTCGGTGATGCCCAGCCCGTGGCCGCCGTAGGCCTCGGGGATGGTCATGCCCAGCCAGCCGCCGCCGGCGATGGCGTCGTAGAACTCCTGCGGGAACTCGTGCGCCAGGTCCTTGGACATCCAGTAGTGGTCGTCGAACTTGGACGCCAGCTCGGCGACCGACTGCCGGATCAGCTGCTGGTCCTCGGTCAGCTCGAAGCTCATTCCTTCGGGCATGGTCTCCTCCAGCTCGTCGCTGCACTCAGGGATAGGCGTTAGCCGAAAATGAGAATAACATTCTCACTCATTGGGTTCCCTCGGCGTACCAGGTGCGGAACTCGGCGTAATTGGGCATCTCCTCCGAGTTGGCCTTGGGGTCGATGCACACGTGGATCACCGCGGTCCCGCCCGCAGCATAGGCCCGCTTGATCGCCGGTCCGATCTCCGCCTCGTCCTGGACGTACTCGCCGTGGCAGCCCATGCCCTCGGCGATCTTGTCGAACCGGACGTCCTTGCTCCAGTGCACGCCCGGCTGCGGCGAGGGCTGGGAGAACGTGCGCTTGTACACCCCGACCTCCAGGCCCCACTGGTAGTCCACCCCGACCACGCAGACCAGCGGCAGCTTCAGCCGGGCGGCGGTCTCCAGCTCGGCGATGTGGAACAGGAACGCCGAGTCGCTGGTCAGCAGCATCACCGGCCGCTTGCCGCCCTCGGCGACCGAGGCGCCCACCGCGTACGGCAGGCCGGTGCCCAGGTGGCCGAAGTTCTGGTTCCACATCACGTCGTGCGGCTTGGCCTGCGAATAGGTCCAGCCGAAGATGACGGTGGCGCCGCCGTCGCGCACCATGATGCCGTCGGCGGGAAAAGCCCGAGTGGCCTCGACGACGAAGCGCGCCGGGTGCACCGGGCTGCGTCCGGCCGGCGCGGTCTCGGCCAGCTCGGCGAGCTGCTCGGCGTCTTGGCGGATCCAGCGGTCCAGCTCGGCCGACGGGGTGCGCGGTGTGTCTTTCAGAGCTTCGACCAACTGCGGGACGATGCCCCGCAGATCACCCACCAGCGGCACGTCGACGGGCCGGTTCACCCCGATCGCCATCGGGTCCTGTTCGACGTAGATCCATTTGCGCTCGGCGTTGCGCTCCGCCCAGTGCCGGGTGGTGCCGTAGTGCACCGGCTCGCCCAGTTCGGTGCCCAGCGCCACACAGACATCCGAGGCCACCACCGCCTCGACCGCCGATTGGGAGAACCCGTAGGGGAAGGTGCGGTCTTCCAGACCGGGGATGAACGCGGTGCCGCCGGAGGTCTGGATCACCGGGCATGCCATCAGTTCGGCCAGCTCACGCACCGCGGCCGCGCTGCGCGAGGTGTGTACGCCGTGACCCACCAGCAGAATCGGGCTGGCCGCGTTGCGGATGATCTCGGCGGCTTCGGCGACCTCGGCCGCCCCGGCCCGCTGGTTGACCAGCCGATAACGGTGCGGCTCCGGCGCACCGGCGACATCGAGCTCTTCGAGGATCACGTGCGACGGGTATTCGATGTAGGCCGGGCCGGGGGTGCCGGACATGGCCCGGCGGATCGCCTCGTGCACGATCTCATCGGTCTGGTCGGCGTACTCGATCGACGCGCTGTACTTCACCGACGGCGCGAAAAGTTCTTCCTGGCGGACGAATTGGATACGCCCGCGCCGCACTCGCCGCTCGGTGATGCGGGCCCGCTGCCCACCCAGGAACACCACCGGGGAGTTCTCCACCTTGGCGCACATCATCGCCCCGGCGATGTTGGCCACGCCGGGCCCCAGGGTGCCGATGCACAGCCCGGGCGCCCCGGTCATCCGCGACGCCGCCTCGGCCATGAACCCGGCGCTCTCCTCGTGGTGCGGTGCCACCACCGACCAACCGCGCTGTTCGGCCTCGACGAACATGTGCACGAAGTTGGGGTCGGGGATACCGAACAGCGTGTTGACGCCCTCGGCCTCGAACAATTCCAGGATCCGGCGATATACGGGAACACCCACTTCTCGAAACTCCTTGCTTGACTTGTTAATACCGTTGAGCGAGATGTCGGCGGTGCGCTGCCGGTGACCCGAACAGCGACCGGTTGAATACGGCGCGTTTCAGATAGACGTGGATGCCGCTCTCCCACGTGTAGCCGATCCCGCCGTGTAACTGCAGCGCCTTGCCGACCACGTCGACGGCGGCAGCGCAGGTGTAGGACTTCGCCATCGCGACCGCAGTATCGGCGTCTTCGGGGCCGCCGGCCACCAGCGCGTCGACAGCCTCGCGCACCAGGGCGCGAGCCACCGAGACCGTCACCAGCATGTCCGCGCAGGCGTGTTTGACGGCCTGGAAGGAGCCGATGGGACGGCCGAACTGGTGGCGGGTCTGCGCATACGACACGGTGGCGGCCAGCATTGCCTCGGCCAAACCGAGGCTGTCGCAGGCCACCGCGACGGCCGCCCGGTGCTGCACCGACCGGGGATTGCCGGTGAACCGCAACGGCTCGGCCACCTGCACCCCCTCGGCGAGCACGGTGGCGACCCGGCGAGTCTGGTCGAGCACCGGCTGCGCAGTGACGGCGAGCATGTCGGTGTCCACGGCGACCTCGGCGCCGGTGTGGTCGGTGGCCAGCACCAGCAGCCGATCGGCGCCGTCGGCGTCGGGAACGAAGTCGGCACGTCCGGACAGCCGCCCGTCGGCGGCCAGGGTGAAGTCACCCATCACCGTGGCGAGCCGTGTCGTGCCGGCGGCGACATCGGTCAGCAACCGGTCACGAACCGCACTGTGCTGCAGTGCGTTCAGCACGCCCACCGTCAGCACCGCGCTGCCCAGGTAGTCGGTCGCCGCGGCAGCCCTTCCCAGTTCTTCGCAGACCACGGCGACCTCGGCGAACGTCGCACCGGCCCCGCCGAAGGCCTCGGGTACCTCCAGCCCGACCCAGCCGGCGTCGGCCATGGTCGGCCAGTCGACGACGCGGCCGCGGGACAGCACGTCGGCGGCGACGGCCCGAAGGTCGTCGTGCAGTTCGGCGAAATCGGTTGTGGTCACCGCAGGCTCGGTTCTCGCGGCAATCCCAGGCCGCGTTCGCCGATGATGGTGCGCTGGATCTCGCTGGAGCCGCCGGGGATGGTCCACTCCCAGGAGCCGATGAAATCCAGCACCCAGGATCCCGACTCCCAGCCGCTGGACAGGGGTTTGGCCAGCGCCGTGTGCGCGGCCAAACCGCCGATCTCGGCGCCGAAGTCGGTGAGCCGCTGCAACAGCTCGCTGTAGTAGAGCTTCACGATCGAGGCGTCGGCGGGCCCGGCCGTGCCGGCCTCGACGTCTTCCACGAGTCGGCGGCACATCGCCCGCAGGCCGGTGATCTCGGTTTCCAGCTGCGCCAACCTGTCGGCCACCACCGGGTCGTCGGTCGGCGCGGCCTGCACCAGCCAGCGGAAACCCGCGCAGCCCAGCCGCTCGGCCAGCTCAAGCATGGTCATGCCGCGTTCGGCCCCGAGCGTCGCCTGCGCCACCTGCCAGCCGGTGTTCTCGGCCCCGATCAGGTTGGCCGCCGGGATCACCACGTCATCGAGGAAGATCTCGCAGAAATGCTCATCGCCGACGGCGTTGCGGATCGGCCGCACCTGCACCCCGGGGGTGGCCATGTCCAGCAGGAAGTACGAGATCCCTTTGCGCTTGGGGGCATCCGGGTCGGTGCGGGCCAGCAGCAGACACCATTGGGCGTGGCTCGCGCCGCTGGCCCACAGCTTCTGGCCATTGATCACATAGGTGTCGCCCACCCGGCGCGCGGTGGTGCGCAGCGACGCCAGGTCCGAGCCGGCCTCGGGTTCGGAGAAGCCCTGCACCCAGATCTCGCCGTCGAGGATCCCCGGCAGGTGCCGGCGGCGCTGCTCCTCGGTGCCGGCGGCCAGCAGGGTGGCCGCCGCGTGGTGGATGCCGACGAAGGCCAGCACCAGCCGCGGCGCGTCGTGGGCGGCCAGCTCCTGATACAGCACGGCCTGTTCGGCCACCGACATGCCGCCGCCCCATTCGCGCGGCCAGTGCGGCACGGCGAACCCGGCACTGTGCAGCGTGGCGAACCAGCGGCGCTGGAAGTCGACGAACTCGGCCTCGCTGATCCCGGTCTGGGTGCGGCGCCAGTCTGCCGGGATGTTGTCGGCGCACCACTGGCGTACCTGGGCGCGGAAATCACCGGTGCCGGTCATCCTGCGTAGAGTCCCGTCAGCCCGGTGCGGCCGGCGCGCTCGACCAGCAGCCCGCGGGTCGCCGAGAGCCCCCACGGCAGCCGGCGCAGCGGTTGGCTGTAACGCGACAGCCAGGACAGGGCCGTCTCGTCGCAGAACCCGACGGCGCCGTGCAGTTGGTGGCAGACCCGGAATACCACGTCGGCGGCTTCTAGCGCCGCCGCGCGCAGCGCCAGCGCGTCGTCGACCGCTTCGGGGCGTGCGGTCGCGATGCTCCACAGCGCGTACTTGGCCAGTATGTCCAGCCCGGCGCGTTCCACTTCGGCATCGGTCAGCTGGAACTGCACGCCCTGGAACTTCGCCAGCGGCTGGCCGAACTGTTCACGCAGCCGCACATGGTCTTTCGTGAGGTCCAGCGCCCGGTCCAGCATCCCCAGCAATGTCCAGCATCCCAGCGCCAGCGCCAGTGCCACGTCATCGGCGCCGGCGGTGTCGAGCTCGGTCAGCGTCAGCTCGGCAACCAGCCCCGGTCCGGCCGCCGGTTGCGTCACCGCCGTGCTGCGCACCCCGGCCAGCGTGACCGCGGCCCACCGTTTCGACAACCCCGCCACCGCCCCGGCGGGCTCGTGCTCGGCGACCACGATGAGGCCGTCAACATCGAGACCGGCGGGCGCCGAAAGGCATTCGGCCACCGGGTAAGGCAGCGCCCAGTAGCCGGCGCTGCGGCACAGCGCGGCGGCGGCTTCGAGTTCGTCGGCGTCGGCACGGGGCTTGAGGTCGAATGCGCCGAGGCCACGCAGCACCGGGGAGACCAGCTCGTCGCGCACGGCCGGGTCGGCGTCGGCGCGCACCACCAGCTCGTCGCCACCGGCCGCGTCGAACGCCCGCAGTGCCGCCCGCCCGTATTCTTCGGCGTCCGCGCCGAGTTCGAGGATCATCGCGACCCCGCCAACAGCGCGCGGGAGAGCAGGATGCGCTGCATCTCGATGCTGCCCGACGAGACGGTGGCGGCCTGCGAATAGCGCCAGTGGTCGTCGACCTCGGCACGGAACCACTGCCCCCGCGGTCCGCCCGGGGCTTCGGCGGCGATCTCCATCAGGACCTCGGCGCTCTCCTGGTCCAGCCGGGTGACCGCGATCCGGTAGGCGGCCGCGTCCCCCGGCGCAATCCGCCCGCTGGCCTGCAGCGAGACCACCCGGTAGGCCATCAGCCGGGCGCGCCGGCAGTGCGTGAGCATCCGCACCCACCGCGCCGTCAATTCGGCGGGCAACGTCTCCCAGCGATCGCCGAGCGCGTCCGGCGCGGCGGCAAGCAGGCGTTCGCAGCGCGCGTAGCGGGCGATGCCCACCCGTTCGTAGGACATCACGTCGGCCACGATCGACCAGCCGGCGTCGACCTCGCCCAGCACGTCGGCGTCGGTCACCCGCAGGTCGTCGAAGAACACCTCGTTGAGATGGTGCGGGCCCATCATGGTGCGGATCGGCCGGACTTGGATCGCCGGGTTGTCCATCGGCACCAGGAACACCGTCAGGCCCTGCTGCTTCTTGGTCGCCACCCCTTCTTTGAGGTCTTCACCGAGGCGGGTGGTGCGGGCCAGCAGAAAACACCACTGCGCCATGGTCGCGTAGGAGGTCCAGATCTTCTGGCCGTTGATCAGCCAGCCGTCGCCATCGCGGCGGGCGTGGGTGCGCAGCGACGCCAGGTCGGAACCGGCCTCGGGCTCGGAGAAGCCCTGGCACCAGATCACCTCGCCGGCGGCGATCGGCGGCAGGTGCCGGCGCTGCTGTTCGGGGGTGCCGTGCCGCATGATGATCGGCCCGACCCAGTTGACCCCCATGTACTGCGCCCCGCGCGGTTCGTGGTGGGCCCACATCTCCTCGCGGACCACGGTCTGCTCCCACACCGAGGCGTCCGCTCCGCCGAACTGCTGCGGCCAGGACAGGCACAGCAAGTCGCGCTCGGCGAGCACCCGGCAGAACCGTTGTGCGGCAGCCAGATCGGCCGGATCGTCGGTGAACGCGCCCGGGAAGTGCTCCGGCAGCTCGTGTTCGATCAGCTCGCGCAGCTGGCCTCGTAGTGCGCCGGCGCGTGGCCCCATGTCGAAGTCGAGGCTCACGCGCGCGCTCCGTCGAGCCCGAGTTCGGCGAGCACCACCGCGGTGTGGGCTCCCAGCTCCGGCGCGGGGCCGGCAACCCGGCCGGGGGTGCGCGACAGCCAGGTGGGCACGCCGGGAAAGCGCACCGGTCCGGCCGGGGTGTCGACGGTCTCGAACAGGCCGACCGCGTTGAGGTGCGGATCGTCGAAGAGGTCACCCGGGGCGTTCAGCGGGGCGGCTGGAATCTCCAACTCGTGCAACAGCTTCAGCCATTGCGCGGTGGTGCGTTCTGTCATGGTCTCGGCCAGCAGTCCATACACGGTGTCGATCTGCTGGGCGCGCTGCGCCAGGGTGGCGTACTGCTCGGAGGCCCAGGGCGGCTGCACGGCATCGATGAAGGCGTTCCAGTGCTTGTCGTTGTAGATCAGCGCGGCGATATGTCCGTCGCTGGTCTGATACGGGCGCCGGTTGGGCGCCACCGTGCGCGGGTAGACCGCCGGCCCCAGCGGCGGGTCGAACATCGCGCCGTTGGCGTGTTCGACGAGCATGAACGAGGCCATGGTCTCGAACATCGCGACCTCGACCTCCTGGCCCTGCCCGGTGCGCTCCCGGTGGAACAGCGCCATCATCGTGGCGTACAGCGCGGTCAGCCCGGCGATCTTGTCGGCCATGATGGTGCCCACGTAGTCGGCCCGGCCGGTGAGTTGCTGTTGCACCGCGGGCAGTCCGCATTCGGCCTGGATGGTGTCGTCGTAGGCCGGGCGGTCGCCCTCGGGGCCGCGCCGGGAATAGCCGTAGCAGTTGGTGTAGACGATCGCGGGGTTGATCGCGGCCACCGCGCCGTAGTCCAGGCCCAGCTTGGTGATCGCCTTGGCGCGCATCGAATGGATGAACACGTCGGCGCCGGCGATCAGCGCGGTCATCGCCGCCTTGCCTTCGTCGGTGCGCAGGTCCAGCACGATGCCGCGTTTGCCGCGGTTGACGTTGACGAACACCCCGCTCATGTCCGGCGCCGGGCCCGCCGAGATGTAGCGGGTGGCATCGCCTTCGGGCGGCTCGACCTTGATGACATCGGCGCCCATGTCGGCCATGATCTGCGTGCAGTAGGGGCCCATCACCATGGTCGTCAGGTCGACCACGCGGACACCATGCAGTGGTCCGCTCGCCGGAGCGCCCCCAGCGACGTCCACCGTGATTTGTTCGGACAAAATACTCCGTTCTGCGTATTGCAGAACACTATTCCGCAGCGCTTATTCGCGCGTCAAGGCCCAGACGCGCATCACTGACGGCTATTGTCTGGACTAACTGCGCTTGGTAGCGTCCGAAGGTATGACGGCACCCTCCCCGCTTCTTCCGCGCGATGGGCGGACCGACCCGACGGTCGCACCCGGCTGGCGGTTGGAGCGGGTGACCGCCCCGAGCCGGCTGTTCGGCGCCAACGGCCTGCGGACCGGCCCCGACGGCCGGGTCTACGTCGCCCAGGTCACCGGAAGCCAGATCAGCGCGCTGGACGTGTCCACCGGCGAGCTGGCCGTCATCAGCGCACGCGGCGGGGACGTCGTGGCCCCCGACGACGTCGCCTTCGACTCCGCCGGCACGCTGTATGCCACCGAGGTGATGGACGCCCGGGTCAGTGCGCTCGACAACGGACGCGCCCGGGTACTGCGCGACGATCTACCGTGCGCCAACGGGATCACGGTGCATCAAGACCGGCTGTTCGTCGGGGAGTGCCGCGACGGCGGCCGGCTGATGGAGCTGGACCGTGCCACCGGGGCGCAGCGCATCCTGGCCGAGAACCTGCCGTCGCCCAACGCCATGGCGGTGGGGCCCGACGGGCTGCTGTACTTCCCGGTGATGACCGCCAACGAGATCTGGCGCATCGACCCGTTGGCGACCGAAGCCCTGCCGCAGCGGGTTGCAGGCGATCTCGGTGTTCCCGACTCGGTGAAGTTCGACGCGGACGGATTCATCGTCTCGACCCAAGCGGCCAGCGGCCAGGTGTTGCGCATCGACCCGCGCACCGGCGATCAGACCGTGCTGGCACAGCTGAGTCCCGGCTTGGACAACTGCACATTCGTCGGCGAGCGGCTGTTCGTCTCCAACTTCAGCGGCGAGATCGCCGAGATCACCGGCGGTGCGGTGACCACGGTGCTGCCCGGCGGACTGAACTGGCCGCTGGACCTCACCGTCGACGCCACCGGCACGCTCTACGTCGCCGACGGCACCTACTTCTATGCGGTCGGCGACGACAACCGACTGCAGACGCTGGGCATGCTGTTCAGTCCCGGCTATCCCGGCTTCATCCGCGGGGTGACCGCGGTCGGCGCCGGCGAGTTCGTCGTCACCACCTCCGGTGGACAGGTCAGCCGCTACCTGCCGGCGCAATCGGCCGGCGAGGTGCTCGCCGACGGCTTCGACCAGCTCTACGGGGTCACCGCCGGACCCGCCGGGGTGGTGGTCACCGAGTTCGGCACCGGCCGGGTGCTGCGCGTGGACGCCGGAACCGTCGAGGTACTCGCCGCCGGGCTGGCGGGCCCGGTCGGGATCGTCCGTGCCGATGACGGGACCTACCTGGTCGCCGAATCCGGCGCCGGGCGGGTGGTGCGGGTCGGCGCGTCCGGCACCGAGACGGTCGTCGACGGCCTGGCCCGGCCGCAGGGCATTCTGCCGGCCGACGGCCGGCTCTACATCGTGGACGCGGGCAATCGCGAGGTGCTCGCCGTCGACCTGGCCACCGGGTCGCGGCACACCGTCGCCGCCGGCCTGCCGATCGGACCGCCGCCGGGCGTGGTGCCTAAACCGCTGAAGGGCATGCCGCCGTTCTCCGGTCCGCAGGGCCCGTTCGCCGGCATCGCACGCGGCCGGGACGGCACGCTGTTCGTCGCGGCCGACGGGGAGGGCAGCGTGCTGGCACTGCACCCGGTCGACCCGTGACCGACCACCGCTACCTCAAGGTTGCGCGGGCCCTGCGCAAGGAGATCGCCGACGGGGTCTATCCGGTGGGTTCCCAGCTGCCCACCGAACACGAACTGTGCGAACGGTTCTCGGTCAGCCGGTACACCGTCCGCGAAGCGCTGCGGCGGCTGCGGGAGGACAACCTGGTGGTGTCCCGGCCCCGCGCGGGCACCGTGGTGATTCCCCGCACGGCGACGAACTGCTATGCCCAGGACGTGGTGTCGATCGATGACCTGGTCGCCTTCGCGGCCGGCGCCTCCTTCGAGATCGACGCCAATGCCATGGTCACCGTCGACGACGAAATCGCCGCGCGCACCGGGCTGCCGGCGGGCACCGACTGGCTGGCGGTGCGCGGCTACCGGCGAGCCGACGGCCAGCGCGCGCCGATCTGCCGGACCGAGTACTACATCAACCGCGCGTTCGCGCGCGTCGGCCGATTGCTGCAGCGGCACACCGGTCCGATCTTCCCGCTGATCGAGGACGTGTTCGGCGTCAGCGTCGTTGAGGTGCGCCAGCACATCCGCGCGGTGATCGTCACCGCCGAACTCGCCGGCGAACTGGCCGTCGAACCCGGAACCGCCGCACTGCAGATGCAGCGCAGCTACACCACCTCCGAGGGCGAGATCGCGCAGGTGACGGTGAACACCCACGCCGGCGACGACTACCGGTATTCGATGACGCTGCACCGGGTGATGGGACAGCCCGGCCCATGAGGCTGCACACGCTGGCCGACGCCCTGGCGCAGGAAACCGATCGGGCTCCCAACCGTGTTCTGCTCGTCGACGGCGAGACCCGGCTGACCTGCCGGGAGTTGCATTCCGCTGCCCACGCGCTGGCCGGCGCGATGTCGCAGAAGATGCCGGCGGGCAGCGTGGTGTCGTTCATGCTGCCGAACTGGCACGAGGCCGCCGTGGTCTACCTGGCCGCGGCACTGGCTCAGATGGTGGTCAACCCGATCCTGCCGTCGCTGCGGGATGCGGAGCTGACGTTCATCCTGTCGGATTCGGGCAGCCGAATGTTGTTCGCCCCGCAGCGCTTCCGCGGTCACGACTACGCCGCCATGCTGACCCGGGTGACCGCTGCCCTCGCCGAGCCGCCGGAGGTGGTGTTGGTGCGCGCATCCGGCCCGGCCGCCGGCACCGACTACCGTGCGCTGACCGACCACCCGCGCGCGGTGTCGCTGCCGCCGGTGGACCCGGACGCGGTGCTGTTGCTGCTGTACACCTCTGGTACCACCGGCCGAGCGAAAGGCGTGCTGCACAGCCATAACTCGATCAACGCGCTGATCGCTCAGCTCGGGCGGCACTGGCTGATGGAGAGCGGCGCCACGTTCCTGGTGCCGTCTCCGATCGCCCATATCGGCGGGTCGATCTATGCGTTCGAGGCACCGCTGCTGCTGGGCACGACCGCGGTGCTGATGGACAGCTGGGATGCCGAGGCGGCGGTGGCGCTGATGCGGGCCGAACACTGCACCCACGTGGCCGGGGCGACGCCGTTTCTGGCCCAATTGCTGGCCGCCGCCCGTCGCGCCGGCACCCGGTTGCCCGACCTGAAGCTCTTCGTCTGCGGCGGGGCAGCCGTGCCGGCGTCGTTGATCCGCGAGGCGGCCGACTACTTCGACGGCGCCGCCGTCACCCGGGTGTACGGGTCCAGCGAGGTTCCGGTGACCACGGTCGGCGCGGTCGGTGCCCACGAGCGCGCCTACGCCGCGGACACCGACGGCCGGGCCGGGATCGCCGATATCAAGTTGGTCGCCCACCGCGGCGCCCCGGACGGCGAGGGCGAGATCTACGTCCGGGGGCCGCAGATGCTGGTGGGTTACCGGCGCAGCGAGGACGCGCGGGGCTGCTTCGACGCCGAAGGCTACTTCGCCACCGGCGATCTGGGCCGCTGGGTCGACGACGAGTACCTGCTGGTCACCGGCCGACTCAAGGACGTCATCATCCGCAACGGGGAGAACATCTCCGCGCGAGAGGTGGAGGACATCCTGATCGGCCATCCCGGCATCGCCGAGATCGCCGTGGTGGGTGTGCCCGACGAGCGCACCGGGGAACGCGCCTGCGCCGTGATCGTCCCAGCCGGCGGCACCGCGCCCGACGTGGCCGAGTTGCGCGAGCTGCTGACCGCGCAGGGTGTGGCGGTGTTCAAGGCGCCCGAGCAGGTGGAGATCTGGGACGAGCTGCCGAAGAACGATGCCGGAAAGGTTGTCAAGCAGCGCATCCGGGCGGTGCTGGCCCGGTCGAAGGTAGGTGAGTGAGCATGCAGGTGGCGATCGTGACGGGTGCCAGCAGCGGAATCGGATTCGGCTGCGCCACAAAGCTTGCCGCGGACGGGCTGGCCGTGCTGGGGACCGGCCGCGACGCCGATCGGCTGGCCGGGCTCACCGCCGAGATCGGCGATCCGGATCGGGTCGCCACGCTGGCCGTCGACCTCACCGCGGCCGACGCGCCGCAGCAGATCGTCGATGCCGCGCTGGCCCGGTGGGGCCGGGTGGACTTTCTGATCAACAATGCCGGCGTCGGCAGCCCGAAACCGCTGCACGACACCGACGACGACACCCTCGACCACTTCCTGAACCTGATGCTGCGGGCACCGTTCCGGCTGGCGCGTGAGGTGCTGCCGCACCTGCGGCCCGGGTCGGCGATCATCAACGTCACCTCCACCTTCGCGGTGGTCGGCGGCCTGCGCGGCGGGGCGTACTCCGCCGCCAAGGGCGGGATGACCGCGCTGACCACCCACATCGCCTGCCAGTACGGAGCCCAGGGCATCCGGTGCAACGCGGTGGCCCCCGGGGTCACCGTCACGCCGATGGTCGAACAACGCCTCGACGACCCGCGCTTCCGCAAGATCAACACCGAGATGACGCCGTATCCGCGACTGGGCCGGGTGGACGACATCGCCAACACCGTCGCCTTCTTGTGCTCGGAGGCCGGCGAGTTCATCAACGGCCAGACCATCGTGGTGGACGGCGGTTGGAGTTCGACCAAGTACCTCTCGGACTTCGGGCTCGACTCGCACTGGGTGCAGCCGTGAACCTGTTCTCGCTGCTCGATCAGGCCGCGGCCCGATTCGGCGAGCGCGGCGCGGTGTATCACGGTGAGCGCCAACTGCACACCTGGCGCGAGCTGGCCGACCGCGTGCTGCGCTTGGCGGCATCACTGCGCGCAGCGGTTGCGCCCGGGGCACGGATCGTGATCGCCAGCGAGAACCGGCCCGAGATCATCGAGCTGATGTTCGCCACCTGGGCGGCCGACGGCGTCGTCGTCCCGCTCAACTACAAGCTGCACCCACGCGAGATGGCCCAGATCATTTCCGACGCCGGCGCTGATCTGATCTTCGCGTCCCCGACGCTCGCCGCCGGGCTGAGCGGTGCGGTACCCATCCCGATCGAGATCATCGGCAGCGCAGCATATCTGGAGCGGTTCCAGATCGAACCGGCGGCGCCGCCGGATCCGGATCCCTCCCGGCTGGCGTGGCTGTTCTACACCAGCGGCACCACCGGGCGCTCGAAGGGGGCGATGCTGACCCACCGCAACCTGATGGCGATGACGGTGGCGCATCTGGCCGATCTCGACGATCCCGACGCCGATTGCAGCCTGATCCACGGCGCCCCGATGTCGCACGGCTCCGGGCTGTACATCGCGCCCTACGTGTTGCGCGGGGCGCGGCAGGTGGTGCCGGCCTCCGGCGCGTTCGACGCCGACGAATTCCTCGACCTGTGCGGGCATCATCCGGGTGCCACCGCGTTTCTGGCGCCGACGATGATCGCACGCCTGGTCGCCACCGGCCGTGAGCGTCCGGCGAATCTGCGCACCATCATCTACGGCGGCGGCCCGATGTATCTCGGGGACCTCAAGCGCGCACTGGCCGCGTTCGGGCCGGTGTTCGCCCAGCTCTACGGCCAGGGCGAGGCCCCGATGACGATCACCGGCCTGAGCCGTGCCGACCACGGCGGCGGCGACAACGCGATGCTGGCCTCGGTGGGCTATCCGCGCTCCGGAGTGCAAGTCTCGGTGCTGCGCGACGACGGCACCCCCGCGCCGGTCGGCGAGGTCGGCGAGATCGTCTGCCGCGGCGACGTGGTGATGGCCGGCTACTGGAAGGACCCGGACGCCACCGCCGCGACCATCAGGGACGGCTGGTTGTTCACCGGCGACAAGGGCTGCTTCGACGAGCGCGGGTTTCTCACGTTGCGGGACCGCTCCAAGGACGTGGTGATCAGCGGCGGCAGCAACATCTATCCCCGCGAAGTCGAAGAGGCGCTGCTGGACCACCCCGGGGTCGTCGAGGCCGGCGTGGTAGGCGCACCGGATGCCGAATGGGGCGAGGTCGTGGTCGCGTTCATCGTCGGCGATGCGTCAGCGGCCGAACTGGACGCCCATCTGCTGGAACGCATCGCCCGGTTCAAGCGCCCGAAACGCTACGAGTTCGTCGACGCGCTGCCCAAGAACAGCTACGGCAAGGTGCTCAAACGCGAGCTGCGGTCGTTGGCCCGCGCGACTACTTGACCTGTGACTTCATCTCGTCGAGGTTGACCAGCACCGGCCAGCCGCAGACCGAGAGCGCGTTGCCGTGGCCGGTCTCGTGGATGTCGAAGGCGGACTGGACCGCCGAGTAGAAGCCCTGCACATCCAGGGTCTGGTTGACCGCCCGCTTGGCCTGCCGCAGCGCGAAGGACGGCATGGTGGCGATGTGCTCGGCGAGCCGGCGGGTCTCGGCGTCGAGCTCATCGCGCGGCACCACCTTGTTGACCATCCCGGTCTGCTCGACTTCCTGGGCGGTCATCGCGCGGCCGGTGAACAGGATCTCCTTGGCTTTGCGCGGGCCCAGTTCCCAGGTGTGCCCGTGGTACTCGACGCCGCCGATGCCCATCAGCACCACCGGGTCGGAGAACTGGGCGTCGTCGGCGGCGATGATCAGGTCGCACGGCCAGCACAACATCAACCCACCGGAGATGCACCGGCCCTGCACCGCGGCGATCGACGGCTTGGGCAGGTTGCGCCACCGCAGCGTGTACTCCAGGTACCGCTTGCACTCGTGTTTGTAGATGAACTCCAGGGTGATCTTGTCCGGCACCGGGCCGCCGCCCTTGAGGTCGTGGCCGGCCGAGAAGTGTTTGCCGTTGGCCCGCAGCACGATGACGGCAACATCGTCGTCGTCGGCGGCGCGCGTCCAGGCCGCGTCGAGCTCGTCGAGCAGCTCGGGATTCTGGGCGTTGGCGGCCTCGGGCCGGTTCAGCGTGATCGTCGCGATCCGGTCGGCGACCTCGTAATCGATGTACATGGGTGTCCTTCAGTTGCGGGATCGGCAATCGATGAGAAGCCGCTTCTCATTCTCGGAAAGTTACCATCTTCGCCGCCGGGACGGCACCGCCGCGATCGGCCACGCCGACATGACCGCATTCTCCGGTAAGGTGCATTCGTGTTCTCCCAAAAAGGCAACGGTCGGAGCCGCTGGTGAGCAACCCCGAAGAGGAGCCCGTCTGGAAGCAGCGGGCGGTTGAGCGATCGATCAAGACCGCACGGCTGCGCGCCGCCCAGCGCGTTCAGCGATTTCTGGACGCCGCCCAGGCCATCATCATCGAGAAGGGCAGCACGGACTTCACCGTCCAGGAGGTGGTGGAGCGCTCACGGCAGTCGCTGCGCAGCTTCTACCTGCAGTTCAACGGCAAGCACGAGTTGCTGCTGGCGCTGTTCGAGGACGCCCTGAGCCGGACCGCCGACCAGATCCGCGCCGCCACCGAGGACCAGAGCAAGCCACTGCAGCGGTTGAAGGTCGCCGTCGAGTTGCTCTTCGAGCTGTCCCGGCCGGACCCGTCGGCCAAGCGCCCGCTGTTCACCGATTTCGCACCGCGGCTGCTGGTTTCGCATCCCACCGAGGTCCGGGTCGCTTTCACCCCGCTGCTGAGTCTGCTCACCGAGTTGATGGAGGCCGCCGAGCAGGCCGGCGAGTTGCGCAACGGCGTCAACGCGCGGCGCATGGCAGCGATGACCATGCAGACCGTGATGTTTGTGGCGCAGTCCAGCGGCGAATCCGACGACCCGGCCGTCCATCCCATCACCGCCGACGAGGTGTGGGACTTCTGCGCCCACGGCCTGGCCAACTGATCGGACTTTCTTGCGCGAGCGGGCGTGTTTCCGGTCGACACGCCGCCGAAATTCCCGGGTTTGCGCACGCTCGCACCCCGGCACTATCGCCAGCGCGACGCCCGAAGCCGGCATCGGCTTCCCTCCCAGATGGTCATATGCTCTAATTGAGAATGTGATTTCCACATCGTGCGGTCACCCGGCGGGTGCCGCCCATGCGTAAAGTCCTGGCTCCCGAGGTCACCAACTGGCCCGACGAGAACCTCGCCCTGGTCGGCAGTCAATGCGACGACTGCGAGGCGACGGTGTGGCCGCGGCAGGATCACTGCCCGCGCTGCAGCGGCCCGCGGATGCAGGATCTGCTGCTGCCCCGCCAGGGCACGCTGGAAGCCTGGACCACCCAGGGCTTCGTGCCGAAGCTGCCCTACGCCGGCGGCGAGACCGCCGAGAGCTTCACCCCCTTCGGCATCGGATTGATCCGCCTCGGCGACGTGATCCAGGTCGAGGCCCGCCTGACCGAATCCGATCCCGCCAAGCTGAAATTCGGGATGGACGTCGAACTGACCATGGTGCCGTTCTATGTCGACGACGACGGAACCGAGATTCTCACCTGGGCCTTCCAGCCCGTCTAAGGAGACCTGCGACATGACGGTAACCAACAACGATGTGGCGATCATCGGCGTCGGCCTGCACCCGTTCGGCCGGTTCGACAAGTCCGCGATGCAGATGGGCGCCGAGGCGATCCACACCGCGCTGGCCGACGCCGGTGTCGAGTGGAAGGACATCCAGTTCGGGGTCGGCGGCAGCTACGAGATCTCCAACCCCGACGCGGTGACCCGACTGGTCGGGCTCACCGGCATCCCGTTCACCAACGTGTTCAACGCCTGCGCGACGGCGGCCACGGCCACCCAGGTCTGCGCCGACAACATCGCATCCGGCAAGTACGACATCGGCATCGCGATCGGCATGGACAAGCACCCCCGCGGGGCGTTCACCGATGACCCGGCCAAGCTGGCGCTGCCGGCCTGGTACGCCGAGAACGGGCAGTTCGTCACCACCAAGTTCTTCGGCATGAAGGCCAACCGCTACCTGCACAAGCACAACATCTCGCAGCAGACGCTGGCCAAAGTCGCCGCCAAGAACTTCCGCAACGGCGCGCTGAACCCGAATGCCTTCCGGCGCAAGCCGATGTCCGAGGACGCCATCCTCAACTCGACGGTGCTGAACTACCCGCTGACGCAGTACATGTTCTGCGCGCCGGACGAGGGCGCCGCCGCGGTGGTGATGTGCCGTGCCGACATCGCCCACCGCTACACCGACAAGCCGGTGTATCTGAAGGCCACCGAGATCCGCACCCGCACCTATGGCGCCTACGAGGTGCACGGCACGTCGGCTCCGATCGAAGAGGACGTCGCGCCGACGGTGTATGCCGCCCGCGCCGCGTTCGAAAAGGCCGGTGTGGCACCCGAAGACGTCGATGTGATCCAGCTGCAGGACACCGACGCCGGCGCCGAGGTCATCCACATGGCCGAATGCGGTTTCTGCGCCGACGGCGACCAGGAGAAGCTACTCGCCGACGGCGCCACCGAGATCTCCGGGTCACTGCCGGTCAACACCGACGGCGGCCTGATCGCCAACGGCGAGCCGATCGGGGCGTCCGGGCTTCGCCAGCTGCACGAGCTGGTGTTGCAGCTGCGCGGCCGGGCCGGTGACCGTCAGGTGCCGGGCGAGCCGAAGGTGGGCTTCGCGCAGGTCTACGGTGCGCCCGGGACGGCGTCGGCGACCATCGTCACGGTCTGAGCGTCCGGCCACTGTGCGACGGCCGGTTACAGCCCCGGCGGCGGCCGGTAGTCGGGTTCGTACCCCGCGACGCGAATCGGGCTGCCCACCAACCGAAAATCGCCGGCCGTGACGATGGCGTGGTGATATTCCTTCAGCGCTTCGGGCATGGTCCGAACGGCGGCCGCGGGGATCCCCAGCGGACGCAGGCGGCGCTCCCAGCCGGCCGCGGTGTCAGCCGCCAGCGCGGCGGTGACCACGGCCAGCACTTCCGCACGGCGGGCTGCGCGCTCCTCCATGGTCGCAAAGCCGTCGATACCCGCTTCGGTGGCAAAGCTCTTCCAGAATCCGTCATGGGTGACGAACAGCGCCAGATAGCCCGCTGCGGTCGGAAACAGCTGGGCCGGCACGTAATAGGAGTGTGCGCCGTGCGGATGCCGCTGCGGCTCGACGCCGTCGTTGAGGTAGGCCGACGCCCGGTAGTTCAGCTGGGACAACATCACGTCCAGCAGCGACACTTCAACCTGGCCGCCGCGGCCGCTGACGATCTGGGCCAGCAGACCCAGGGCGGCCGCCAGGCCGGTGGAGTTGTCCGCCGATGAGTAGCCCGGCAGCGTCGGCGGGCCGTTCGGGTCGCCGGTCATCGCGGCGATCCCGGTGGCCGCCTGGATCACGTAGTCGAACGCCGGCTCGTCGCCGCCGTCCAGCCCGAACCCGGTCAGCGCGACGCACACGATCTTCTCGTTGTGCCGCCGCAGCGCATCGTAAGTGAGTCCCAGCCGGCGGATCACCGACGGCTTCATATTCACCAGCAGCGCATGGGATTCCGCGACCAGCTCGGCCAGCCGCGCCTGCCCGGCGTCGGTGGTCAGATCCAGCCGGACGCTGCGCTTGTTGCGGTTGAGGCTGGCGAAGTAGCTCGGGCCGACCTGGCGGGAGATCTCCCCGCTCGGCGGTTCTATCTTGATGACCTCGGCCCCGAGATCGGCCAGCAGCATCGTCGCGTACGGACCGGCCAGCATCACTCCCACTTCGAGGATGCGGATCCCCGACAGCGGTCCGCTCACGAAATATCCTTGGCCAGCTCGGCGATCACCTCGCGGGTGCGGTACTTGGAGGCGATCAGCTCATCGCGGTTGTCGCCGATCGGCAGCAGCCGCACCGACAGGTCGGTCACCCCGGCGTCGGCGAACTGCTTGAACCGCTTCAGGATCGACTCCTCGTCGCCGGCCGCGCACAGGTCGCCGACATCGCGGGCCGAGCCGCGGTCGAGCAGGCGCTGATAGTTCGGCGAGGTCTCGGCCTCCGCCAGGATCCGGTTGGCGCGCTCTTTGGCGGTCTCGATCTCGGAATTGGCGCACAGCGTGACCGGGATGCCGGCGACGATACGCGGTGCGGGTCTGCCCGCTTCCGCGGCGGCCTTGTTGATCTTCGGCGCGATGTGCTCGGCGATCGCCTTCTCGTCGGCCATCCACAGCGACGTGCCGTCAGCGTGCTCGCCGGCGATCTGCAACATCACCGGACCGAGCGCGGCCACCAGCACCGGCATCTTGGTCTCGGCGCCCAGTGCGGTCGGATTGTGCACGGTGAAGTGGTCGTTCTCGACGTCCACCGGTCCCGGGCCGGCCAGCGCGGCGTTGAGCACCTGCAGGTAGTCGCGGGTGTAGGCGGCCGGCTTGTCATACGGCAGGCCGAGCATGTCCCGGATGATCCAGTGGTGCGACGGCCCGACGCCCAGGGCCAGCCGGCCACCGGAGACGGCGTGCACCGAAAGCGCCTGGCGCGCCAACGCAATCGGGTGCTGAGCCTGCAACGGCACCACGGCGGTGCCGAGTTCGATCCGGGTGCTGTGGCAGGCCATCAGCGTCACCATGGTCAGCAGATCGAAATCGTCGGGCACCTGCGGCATCCACGCGGTGGACAGCCCCGCCGAGTCGGCCCATTCGATATCGGAGATCAGTTTTTTGACCTTGCGCGCCATGTCGCCGCGCTCGGCGCCGATCATCACCCCAAGTCGCATGTCAGGAGGCCTCCACGTGGCCGATGACCCGGCGAACACCGGTCACCAAGTCGTCCAATGATGTTCCGGTGGGAAAGACCGCGGCCGCCCCCAGCGACAACAGCTTGTCCACGTCGGACTGCGGGATGGTTCCGCCGACCACCACCGCGATGTCACCGCCGTCGGCGGCCCGCAGCGCCTCGACGATGCGGGCGGTCAGCGCAACGTGCGCGCCGGACAGAATGCTCAAGCCCACCACCGCGACGTCCTCCTGCAGCGCGGTCGAGACGATGTCCTCGACACGCTGCCGGATGCCGGTGTAGATGACCTCGAAGCCGGCGTCGCGCAGCGTCCGCGCGACGATCTTGGCGCCGCGGTCGTGGCCGTCGAGGCCGGGCTTGGCGACCAGAACCCGCTGGGGCACAGCCGAAGGGAGCGCAGAAGTCATCAGTACACCACCGGTTGCTGGAACTCGCCCCAGACCGCCTTGAGCGCCGAGACCATCTCACCCACCGTGCAGTAGGCGTTGGCGCAATCGATCAGGGAATGCATCAGGTTGTCATCGCCTTCCGCGGCGCGCGACAGCGCTGCCAGCTCGGCGGCGACGTCACCGGCGTCCCGCTCGGCTTTGACCCGGGCCAGTCGCTTGAGTTGGACGTCGCGACCCTCGGCGTCGAGCTCGTAGGTGGCGATCTCCGGTGGCGGTTCGTCGGAGGTGAACTTGTTGACGCCGACGACCGGCCGCTCCCCCGACTCGATCTCGTGATGGATCTTGAACGCCTCGTCGGCGATCAGCCCCTGCAGATAGCCGTCCTCGATGGCGCGCACCATCCCGCCGTGGCGCTCCAGGTCGTCCATGATCTCGATGATGCGCTCCTCGGTGGCGTCGGTGAGCGCTTCGACGAAGTAGGAGCCGCCGAGCGGATCGGCCACCCGGGTCACGCCCGTCTCGTAGGCCAGGATCTGCTGGGTGCGCAGGGCCAGCGTGGCGGACTCCTCGCTGGGCAGCGCGAACGGCTCGTCCCAGGCCGCGGTGAACATCGACTGCACTCCGCCCAGCACCGCCGCCATCGACTCATACGCCACCCGCACCAGGTTGTTCTGGGCCTGCGGGGCGAACAGCGATGCCCCGCCGGCGACACAGCCGAACCGGAACATCGACGCCTTGTCGGTGCCGGCGCCGTAGCGCTCGCGGACGATGGTGGCCCAGCGGCGCCGTCCCGCCCGGTATTTGGCGACCTCCTCGAAGAAGTCGCCGTGGGTGTAGAAGAAGAACGACACCTGCGGGGCGAACTGGTCGATGGTCATCCGACCGCGCTCCACCACGGTGTCGCAGTAGGTGACGCCGTCGGCCAGTGTGAACGCCATCTCCTGGACGGCGTTGGCGCCGGCGTCGCGGAAGTGCGCACCGGCCACCGAGATCGCGTTGAAGCGGGGCACCTCGGCGGCGCAGAACTCGATGGTGTCGGCGATCAGCCGCAGCGACGGCTCCGGTGGCCAGATCCAGGTGCCGCGGGAGGCGTACTCCTTGAGGATGTCGTTCTGGATGGTGCCGGTGAGCTTGGCCCGCGGGACGCCCTTGCGCTCGGCGGCGGCCACGTAGAACGCGAGCAGGATGGCGGCGGTCCCGTTGATGGTGAAGCTGGTGCTGATCTTGTCCAACGGGATCGAGTCGAACAGGATCTCGGCGTCGGCGAGGGTGTCGACGGCCACGCCGACGCGGCCGACCTCCTCGCCGACCTCGGGGTCATCGGAGTCATACCCGCACTGGGTGGGCAGGTCCAACGCGACGGACAGCCCGGTGCCGCCCTGGTCGAGCAGGTAGCGGTAGCGCCGGTTGGACTCCTCGGCGGTGCCGAAACCCGAGTATTGCCGGAAAGTCCACAGCCGGCCGCGGTAGCCGGACTCGAAGTTGCCCCGGGTGAACGGGTAGGTCCCCGGTGCGGCCGGTTCGACGCGACGGTCGTCCGGCCCGTACACCGGTTTCAGCGGGATTCCCGAGGAGGTTTGCACTGGGTCGTTCATCATTGGATACGGTACTTGCAAAAAATGAGAATGCCAATACCACTAGTTGTGACGTGCGTCGATGCCGCCGGACTAGCCCGCCAGATTGAAATTGCCGCTGGCGCCGTAGACCGACAGCGACACCAGCAGCGTCACCGACACGACGACGACCAGTGACGTCCGCACCGCGTTGCCCACCGCGACACCGACGCCGGCCGGGCCGCCCGCGGCGAAATAGCCGAAATAGGTGTGGATCAACAAGATGGTGACCGCCATCAGGAAGGCCTGCAGGAACGACCACAGCAGGTCGATGGGGTTCAGGAAGGTCCGGAAGTAGTGGTCGTAGAGGCCGGCCGACTGCCCGAACAGAAAGACCGTGGTGAAGCGGCTGGCAATGAACGACAGGATCACCGCGATGGAGTACAGCGGTGTGATGGCGACCAGTCCGGCAACGATGCGGGTGCTGACCAGGTAGGCGATCGGGCGGATCGCCATCGCCTCCAGCGCGTCGATCTCCTCGTTGATGCGCATCGCGCCCAACTGCGCCGTCACCCCGGCGCCGAAGGTGGCCGCCAGTCCGATGCCGGCGACCACCGGTGCCGAGATGCGGACGTTGATGAACGCCGCCAGGAACCCGGTCAGTGCCTCGATGCCGATGTTGCCCAGCGAGCTGTAGCCCTGCACCGCCAGGGTGCCGCCGGCCGCCAGGGTCAAGAACCCGACGATCACCACCGTGCCGCCGATCATCGCCAGCGTCCCGGTGCCCATGCTGATCTCGGCGATCAGCCGGATGACCTCCCGGCGGTAATGGGTGAACGCGAACGGCGCCGTGGTGATCGCCCTGCCGTAGAACAGCGTGTGGTCACCGAGCCGGCCCAGTGCGGCGATGGGTCGGCGAACCTGCCGGGTCACCCCCGGATAGACCGCCTGCAGAGCCCGTAGCGCCATGGCTCAGCGCGCCGTCATCTTGATGCCGATCGCGGTGACGACCACGTTGACGACGAACAACGACATGAACGCGTACACCACCGTCTCGTTGACGGCGTTGCCGACGGCTTTGGCGCCGCCGCCGGAGATCGTCAGGCCGCGGTAGCAGGCGACCATGCCGGCGATCAGGCCGAACAGCGCCGCCTTGATGCAGGAGATGATCAGCTCGGGCACCCCGGTCAGCAAGGTGATGCCGGCCGCGAACGCGCCCGGGTTGACGTCTTGGACGAAGACCGAGAACACGTAGCCGCCGAGGATGCCGATGATCACCACCAGGCTGTTGAGCAGCAGCGCCACCAGCCCGGCGGCCAGCATGCGCGGTGTGACCAGCCGCTGCACCGGGTTGATGCCCAGCACTTCCATGGCGTCGATCTCTTCGCGGATGGTGCGCGAGCCCAGGTCGGCGCACATGGCGGTGGCACCGGCGCCGGCCACGATCAACACCGTCACCATCGGCCCGACCTGGGTGACCGCCCCGAACGCCGCGCCGGCACCGGAGAGGTCCGCCGCGCCGAGCTCCCGCAGCAGGATGTTCAGGATGAAGCTGACCAGCACCGTGAAGGGAATCGCCACCAGCAAGGTGGGCGCCAGCGACACCCGCGCGACGAACCAGGACTGCTCGAGGAACTCCCGCGCCTGAAACGGGCGCTTGAACAAGAAGCGCACTGCGTCCACGGTCATGGCGAAAAGCCCCCCGACGGCCTGCATCGGCTCCGCCAGCCGCCCGATCGCCAGCTGCGGGGACCACGAGGTCAGGTCCTTGATCCCCATAACGGCAGGCTCCTTTAAGAACACTCGTGGCACGCGCGAGTGGATACTATCCGATTCAAGGTTTGTGCGATAGCTGCTTCTAGTTTTTTTGCACACTCATTCTCATTTCGAGCAAACGCCTCATCTATAGTCGTCCGTCGATCCGCAAGTCGGGATGCACCCAGTCCGAAGACCGGCGCTCTTTGAACGACCGGAAGCCCTCGACGGCCTCCGGTGCGCGCAGGCTGGTGCTCATCCCGATCCGGTCGAACAACCCGATGTAGGAGTCCAGGCTGGCCTTGACCACCGCGCGCGCGGCCGGCGCCGTCCGGCAGCACTGCGCCAGCACGTCACGCGCCGTGGCGAGCAGGTCGTCATGCGGGACCACCCGGGCCACCATGCCCCAGTCCAGTGCCTCCTGGGCGCCGAACGTGCGACCGGTGAACATCAGGTCGCGGGTCCGGACCGGCCCGATGACCCGCGCCAGCATCTGGCTGTAATAGGTGTCGGCGATACCGCGGAACAGCTCGGGCACCCGGAACGTCGCCCGATCGCTGACGACCGCGACGTCGCTGCACAACGCGATCTGCAGCCCGCCGCCCTGACACAGGCCGTTGACCGCGGCGACGACCGGTTTGACCGAGGTGCGGACGGCATCGAACGGGGTGACGTCCATGCCGAGCGCGGCGCCGAAGGTGATCCAGTCATCCGCCCCGCCGCCGCCCATGTCACCACCCGGCGCGAACACGTCGCCGGTGCCGGTGATCAGCAACCCGGCCAGCTCGGGGTCCTCGTTGACCCGGCCGACCGCGTAACGAATCCCGAAGTACATCGCGGGCGTCATCGCGTTGCGGGCCTCGGGGCGGTCCAGCGTGCACACCGCGATCGGCCCCTCGCGCCGAAACGACAGGAACGGCGTTCCCAGCCAGTCACCCTCGGGCGGCCGCGGTGATTCAGCATTCATTTGCACAGACCTCTCGCACCAACTCCAGCGAGCCCAGCTCGCGGATCGCCTGACAGGCCCGTCGCAACATGGTGACGAACATGTCGTCGCCGCGGTCGGTGCCGGTCGCGAAGACCAGCCCGAACGCGCAGATCAGCGGGGCCTGCAACATCCCGAACCGGTAGTCCTGCCAACAGGTTTCCCGGTCATAATCGGTCACCCCGTGGCCCAGCAGCGCGTCGTGGTAGGCCGCGACCAGATCAGCCTCGATCGCCGACCGCAGCTCGGGCCGCAGGCTCGTCGCGGTGAAGTACGCCAGATCCCGGGCCGGCAGCCCGACACCCAGCGTCTGCCAATCGACCACCCAGATCTGCTTTTCGTCCGGGCTGAACAGCATGTTGTCCAGCCGGTAATCCCCGTGGATCAGCGAGAACCGGCCGAGCGGCGCCGACACCCACGGCGTGATCAGACCCAGTGCGGCCGTCAACGTCTCACAGTCGGCGTCGCCGAGTTGGCCGCCGAGCCGCTCGACGGTGGTGTCGGCGCACATCCGGGCGATGTCGCCCATGCCCTTGGCGCCGGCCTCGTCCAACTGGGTCATCGCCAGGCCGGGGAACGTCAGCCACTTTTCGCCGCACCAGGTGGGCGCGTGCAGTCCGGCCAGCGCGGTCACCGCCAGTCGCGCCTGTTGCTCATCGCATCCCGCGATCTGATCGCCCTGTGCCGCGGGCGCGCGATCGGCGAGCAGCAACGCGTACTCGGTTGCATCGGCATTGATTTCGCAGTGGAAGCACTCCGGGATCGGTATCCGGACGCGGTCGGCGACATCTTGGTAGAAGGCGCACTCACTGCGGTAGCCCAGCACGACACGATCGCGGACGGCATCGTCACCGGCCGGCAGTTTGATCACGAAGGTGCCGGGCAGCTCGCCGGGGTTGTCGGTGTAGCGGGCCGTCACCCGGTAGGTGGCCCCGGTCTGGCCGGTGCCGACCGGGACGACGTCGACAGAAGCCACCTCGACCGGTTGTCCCCGGGCACTCAATACCGCCGAAAGCCACTCGCTGGTCACGTCGTGCGGATACCGCGGAACCGAACTACCCGAAGTCACCGGCCACACTCCGGCGCAACGGAACTCATCCCCGAAGTCCCGACCGGCAACCACTTCCAACCATGCCGGGAGACGTTACAGTAAGAATTTCAGTATGGTCAACGAATGGAGACTCCGCAGATGACGAACGCCCAGGGCTGGCAGGAGACGCTGGAGGATCTGGACCGGCGGCGGCAGCACACGCAGGCCATGGGCGGCGCCGAGCGGGTGGCCAAGCACCGCGGCAAGGGCAAGCTCGACGCACGAGCCCGGATCGCTCACCTGCTCGACCCGGGAACCTTCCGCGAGCTGGGCACCATGGTGGGCGCCGAGATCGCCGCCGACGGGATCGTGGTCGGGTCCGGGGAGATCAACGGCTCCCCGGTGATGGTCGGCGCGGAGGATTTCACCACGCTGGCGGGCAGCATCGGGCCCGGCGGCAACGCCAAGCGGTACCGCATCGCCGAACTGGCCCTGCGCGACAAGATTCCGCTGGTGATGCTGCTGGAGGGCGCCGGATTCCGCCCCACCGGTGAGCATTACGGCCGCACCCCGACCGACCTGCTGGCCCAGGCGCAGTGCTCGGGCAAGGTGCCGACCGTCGCCGCGGTACTGGGCCCGTCGGCCGGGCATGGCGCTCTGGTCGGCCCGGTCTGCGATTTCCGGATCATGAGCCGCCACGGCGCGATCTTCACCGCCGGGCCGCCGGTGGTGAAAGAGTCGACGGGCGAAGAGATCTCGAAGGAGGACCTGGGCGGTCCCGAGGTCGCCCTGAACAGCGGCGTGATCCACAACCTCGCCGACGACGACGCCGCGGTGCTCGACGACATCCGCCGGTATCTGTCCTACTTCCCGCCGAGCGCCTGGTCGTATCCGGCGGCGCTGCCCGCCGACCCGGCCGGCGAATCGAGGCCCACACCCGAACTACTCGACATCGTGTCGCGGGACAATCGTCGGGTCTACGACATGCGGTCGGTGCTCGACGTCGTCTTCGACCGGCCCGACTGGTTCGAGGTGCAGCCCCGGTTCGGCCGCGCGATCATCTGCGCGCTGGCCCACCTGGGTGGCCATCCGGTGGCAGTGGTCGCCAATCAGCCGCAGGTGCTGGCCGGCTCCATCGACACCGACGCCGCGGACAAGGCCGCCCACTTCATCACCGTCGCCGATTCGTTCCACCTGCCGATCGTGTTCCTGGCCGATAACCCCGGCATGCTGCCCGGCAGCCGTTCGGAGCGCAGCGGCGTGCTGCGGGCCGGCGCCCGGATGTTCGCCGCCCAGACCGCGGCGACCACCCTGAAACTGCATCTGACGCTGCGCAAGGCCTACGGTTTCGGCTCGATGGTGATGTCGCTGCTCGGGTTCGACTCGCAGGTGGCGACATTCGCCTACCCGGGGGCGACGATGGGAGCGATGAGCGCGGCCGCTTTGAGCGCCGCCTCGCACGCCGGCGAGGATCTGGCGGCCAAGCTGCGCGACACCGAACTGCAGGCGTCGTATCACTCGGCCAAGCAGCTCGGCTTCGACGAGCTGATCGACCCGCGGGAAACCCGCGATGCGCTGCTGAGCGCCCTGCGGCGCGGTCTTTCCAGCCGGCAGGCCGCCGCCGAACCGGTGACCCGAACCGTCATCATGCCCTGATGGCCACCTTGCGCGACGCGATCCTGGGCGGCTGGGAATTGTCGTCGATGGAATCCCGCGACGTCGACACCGGGGCGGTGTCGCACCCGCTGGGCTCAGCACCGCGCGGCCTGATCCTCTACACCGGTGACGGCTACATGTCCGCGCAGCTCGCTTCGGGCGACGATGCGGCGCTGCGCCAGTACATCGCCTACGGCGGGCGGTTCCGGGTCGACGAGGACACCGCAACCGTGCACCATCTGGTGAGTGTGTCGATGCTGCCGGAGTTGCTCACGGCGCCGCAGTTGCGTCAGGCCACCGTCGACGGCGACCGGCTCACCTTGTCGGCGACCACCACCAGCGACGGTGTGACGAGCCACAACACGCTGGTCTGGGTCAGACGTCGATGATGATCTTGCCGATGGCCTTACGGTCGGCCACGTAACGCAGCGCCGCCGCGGTCTCGGCCAACGGGAAGCGGGCACCGATGTAGGGGCTGACTCTGCCCTCGGCGAACAGTCGCTGCAGTTCGGTCAGGTCGCGCTCGTTGTATTCCGGGTGGTCGTCGGCGAATGTCCGGATCTCCATGCCCTGCACCGTGATCCCCTTGAGCATCACCAGGTTCAGCGGGATCGCCGGGATCGAACCGGCGGCGTAACCGAGCGTGACGAAGCGGCCGCCGCGGGCCAGGCTGCGCAACGCCGGTTCGGCATAGCGCCCGCCGACCGGGTCGAGCACCGCCTGCGCGCCGTCGCCGGTGATCTCACGGATCCGGACCTTGAGATCCTCCCGGTCATAGTCGATCACAGCCTCCGCGCCACGTTCGGTGCATACCGCGAGCTTCTCCGGGCTGGACGCGGCGGCCAGCACCCGCGCGCCCATCGCCACTCCCAGGTCGACCGCAGCCAGCCCGACACCGCCGGCCGCGCCGAGCACCACCACCCAATCCCCTTGCACCACTTGGGCGACCGAACGCAGCGCGTGATACGCGGTGCGGTACGTGACGCCGAATCCGGCCGCGGCCGCGTAGTCGACGCCGTCGGGAATCGCGCTCGCGGCCGCCGCCGGCAGCAGCGCCTGCTCGGCGAATCCGCCCACGAACGAGGTGCCGGCCACCCGGTCACCGGGGGCGAACGGCACCCCGTCGCCGACTGCGATCACATCGCCGGACAGTTCGCTGCCGGGAGTGAACGGCGTCGGGATCTTCAGCTGGTACTTGCCGTCGATCATCAGCACGTCGGGGAAGTTGACCGCCGCGGCCCGCACCCGCACCACCATCGTGCCGGGCCCGGGTGTGGGGTCCGGAAGCTCCTGCAACACCAGGTCTTCCGGCGGTCCGTACTGTTGGCAAACGATCGCGCGCATCAAACTCCCAGTCCACGTAGACAGAACGCCACCAGATGGTCGACATCGGTCCGCTTGGGCTGGGCGGTGCCGCCCAGGTAGCGGCGCATGGCGGCCAGTGTGCAGGTGAAAACGATATCCGCGTCCCGGCTCGGGTCGCGACCCCCGAGTGCCGCCACCGGTTCGGTGAGCAGATCGCGCAGCGGCGCCAGGATCTCATCATCGGAGACCCCGGTGGCCGTCAGCTGGGAACTGGCCGCGCGGCTCAGGCTCAGCAGATGCGGGTCGGACACCTGCGCCACCGTACCGCGGATCCATCGGGCCACCTTGCCGGCCGGCGTGGCCTCCTTGGCCAATTGGTGCTCCAGATAGGAGACGACGATCGCGACGCCGCGCTCCATCACCGCCTGGAAGAGTTCGTCCTTGCCGGTGAAGTAGCGGTAGAACGCCTTGTTCGACGATCCGGCCTCCGCGACGATGTCGGAGACCCGCGGCTCTTCGGGCGCCACCCGCGCCAGCACCGTCACCGCGGCGGCCAGGATGCGTTCCACCTCGGCGGTCGCCTGCTGCTCGCGCAGGTCGAGCGCGCGGTGCACCGCGGCATCGACACGTGTGGTCATGGCAGCGCGGGGACCCGGTCGACCAGGTCGCCGTACTTGGCGCGGGCGGCCTCAATGCGGTTGTCCAGGAATTCGCTGGGCCACTCCGGGTCCTCGGCCTCATAGCCTTTGAGCAGTAGCCGCGCCAGGTTGACCTTGTGCGCCTCGGTGGGCCCGTCGGCCAGCCCGAGTGCCACCCCGCCCAGCAGCACGTTCACCAGCGGGAGCTGCTCGGTCAGCCCCATCGCGCCGTGAACCTGGATGGCGCGCAACCCGATCGACTTCAGTACCTGTGATGCCAGGATCTTGCACACCCCGATCTCGGCGCGGGCGGCATGCTCGCCGGCGGTGTCGATCAGCCAGGCGGCGTGCAGCACCGTCAACCGGAAGGGCACCAGCTCGGCGTAGGAGTCGGCGATAAATTCCTGCACCAGCTGCTTGTCGGCCAGTGAACTGCCCTGGGTGAAGCGGCTCTTGGCGCGGCGGGCCATCATGTCGATGGCGCGTTGCGCCACCCCGATCGAGCGCATGGCATGATGCAGCCGCCCGCCGGCCAGCCGGTTCTGCAGAATCAGGAACCCTTGACCCGGCTCGCCGAGGATCGCCTCGGCCGGCACCCGCACGTCGTCGTAACGCACCAGCGAATGCCCGGCCTCATGCGGATGTGAACCCACCAGGTGGTGGGTGGCCTCGACGACCAGCCCCGGCGTGCCGGCCGGGATCAGGAACGTCGACGCGCCGCGGTGCACCGGCACGTCCGGGTCGGTGATGGCGACCACGATGAAGAACGATGCCACCGAGGCGTTGGAGGAGAAGTACTTTCGGCCGGTGATCACCCACTCGTCGCCGTCGCGCACCGCCTTGGTGGTGAACACCCGCGGGTCGGCGCCGCCCTGCGGTTCAGTCATCGAGAAGCAGGAGAAGATCTCGCCGGACAGCAGCCCGGCCAGATACTTGTCCTTTTGGTCGGCGGTGCCGAACCGGGCCAGGATCTCGGCGTTGCCGGTGTCGGGGGCCTGGGTGCCGAACACGATCGGCGCCCAGCTCGACCGGCCCAGGATCTCGTTGATCAGGGTCAGTTTGACCGCGCCGAAGCCCTGCCCGCCGAGTTCGGGACCCAGATGCGGGGCCCACAGTCCCTGCTCGCGCACCCGGTCTTTGAGTGGGTCGACGATGCGGCGCCGTTCGTCGTTCAGCGGCAGATATTCGCAGCCCGGGAACAGCACCTCGAGTGGTTCGACCTCGTCGCGCACGAACTCCCGGATCCAGTCGAGTTTCGCCTCGAACTCCGGTTCGGTGGAGAAATCCCACGCCATGTCCGCTCCTTTCGTCGCTCGATCAGGGCGGGCCGCCGTCGGCCCGCAGTATCGAGGCAGTGGTGTAGCTGGATGCATCCGACATCAAAAACAGTGCTGCGCCGACGATCTCGTTCGGCCGGCCGGCACGTTGCAGGGCGAAGTGACCGAACGGGTTGGCCTCGCCGAAGTTCCATGCCTTGGAGATGTCGGTCAGGAACGGCCCCGGCATCAAGGTGTTGACCCGCACGGCCGGCCCGTACGCCTGGGCCAGCGCTTCGGTCATGACGTTGAGTCCGGCTTTGGCTGCGGCGTAGGGGATGAACGACGGATGCGGGCGCAGCGAGCCGTGGGTGCTGACGTTGATGATCGAGCCCCGGCCGGCGGCCAGCATGCGTTCACCGACCAGGGCCGAGAGCCGGAACGGCCCCTTGAGGTTGAGGTTGACCACCGCGTCGAACATCTTCTCGGTGACGTCGGTCTGCTTGTCGTACACCGGCGACATGCCGGCGTTGTTGACCAGCACGTCGATCCGGCCGAACCGCTCATAGGCCGCGTCGACCAAGCCGTCGAGCTGATCCCAGCGCCCGACGTGCACCGCGTACGGTAGTGCGGCGCGCCCCGTCGCCGCCTCGATCTCGGCGGCAGTGGCCTGGCAGGCGTCGAGTTTGCGGCTGGCGATCACCACGTTCGCGCCGCAGTGGGCGGCCGCCAGCGCCATCTCGCGGCCCAGACCGCGGCTGCCACCGGTGACCAGTACCACCCGGTCGGTCAGGTCGAACAATCCGTCGGCATATCCCATGTCAGGCTCCCGTCGACGAGCGGGCCAGTTCGGCCGCGCTGGCGATCAACTGCGGGATCATCGGCCCCATGGCCGCGGCGATCTTCGGGTCGACCCGGTCGCCGGTGACCGAGGCGGCGTAGGTCTTCTCCAGCACGATCCCGAGTTTCCAGTTGGCCAGCACCAGGTAGTAGTCGATGTGCTCCGTCGACAGTCCGCTGATCTTCTCGTAATGCTCGAGCAATTCGCTGCGGGTGGGCATGCCGGCCAGGTCGGCGTAATAGCCTTGGGTGCGAGGGTTTTCGCCGTCATAGCCCAGCAGCGCCCAAGCCAGGTCCAGTAGTGGATCGCCGATGGTGGTCATCTCCCAATCGATGATCGCGACGAGTCTCGCCGGTGCTCCGTGGGCATACATCACGTTGGCGAACTGGTAGTCGCCGTGCATGATGCCCGGGGTGTAATGAGTGGGGCGATTGCGGCGCAACCAGTCCGATGCCTCGTCGAGGCCCGGCAGGTCGCGCACCCGGTAGCTGTCCAGGAAGGCCAGCCAGCGATCGACCTGGCGCTCGTGAAATCCGTCTGGACGCCCGAACCCTTCCAGCCCCTGCGCCCGCCAGTCCACCCGCCCGAGCCGGGCGGCGCCCTCGACCAGTTCGAAGGCCAGGCCGCGTCGCGCGGTCAGGTCGGCGTCGAACGGAGCCGGCCACGCGTTGCCGGTCGAGTTCCAGCCGTCCACCTCGGCCATGACGTAGAACGGTACGCCGAGCAGTTCGCCGGTGTCGTCGGCGGCGATCAGTTCCGCGTGCGGGACGTCGGTGCCCGACAGGGCGCGCACCAGCCGGATCTCGCGCCGCAGCCCGTCGATACGGGCCGCGTCGGCCCGCGCGCCCGGCATCCGCAGCACCATCGCGGCACCGCCCCGGCACAGCCGGTAGAGGGTGTTCTGCGAGCCGCCGCTGAGCGGTTCCAGCGTGGGGGTCTCGCCATCTCCGGGGGCGCCGTTGGCGTCGAGCCAGCGGCCCAGCGCCACCGCGTCGAGCCGGGTTCCTTGTCCGTCATCCATCGGCCGCACCCCTCAATCTCCAAATGGAGAATACCGTTCTCCGCGGAAAACGGAAGGGCTGCCCGCGATTGCGCGGGGACTGCTGCCGCGGTCAGGAGTTGAGGACCTCGGCGATCGGGGCGCCGCCGGCGATCTTGGCCCGCACCCCCATCACCTTGCCGGGCCGGCCCGCGCCGACGACACCGACCAGCACGCCGTCCCGCTCGTAGTAAGCCAAGAACTTGTGGCCGTCGTCCTCGACCAGGTGCACGGTGTCGGTGGCCTTCGGCTCGCCCAGGCACTGGATCTTGACGTCGTACTGGTCGCTCCAGAAGTACGGCGGGACCAGCACGTCGTGCAACGACTCCCGGCCCAGCATCGTCGGCACCATCACCCGCACCTGGGTGACCACGTTGCTCCAGTGCTCGACCCGGACTTCATGTCCGCCACCGCGCCAGAACGCCACGTCGCCGACGGCCCACACGTTCGGCGCGCTGGTGCGCCCGGTCAGGTCGCAGAGCACCCCGTTCTCGACCTCGATGCCGCTGCCGTCCAGCCAGCCGGTCGCCGGGTGCGAGCCGACGCCGAGTACCACCAGGTCGGCGGCCAGCTCGGTGCCGTCGGTGAGCACAACGGTCTCGACGCGCCCGGCGCCGCGGACCTCCGCGACCCCGATGCCGCCGCGGACCTCGACACCGTTGGCACGGTGCAGTCGCGCCACCAGTTCACCGATCTGCTCCCCGAGCACCCCGGCCAGCGGGGTGGGCTGCGGCTCGACCAGCACCACGTCGACTCCCAGCTTGCGCAGGCTGGCCGCCGCCTCGCAGCCGATGAAACCGGCGCCGATCACCACCGCGCGCCGTGCCGCGGCCGCATCGCCGCGCAACACCAGGCTGTCCTCGAAGGAGCGGACCACCCGGATGCCGTCCACGTCACCCAGGCTCGGAATGCGCCGCGGCACCAGGCCGGTGGCGATGACGAGCTGGTCATAGCCGAGCACGGTGCCGTCGGCCAGGGTTACCGTCTGCGCCGCGGGGTCCACGCCGCGGGCGCCACATCCCAGCCGCAGGTCGATATCGCGGTCGGCGTAGAACTCCGGCGGTTCCAAGGTGGTGTCGTCGCGTTCGCCGCGCAGCACGTCCTTGGTCAGCGGTGGCCGGTCATACGGCAATCGGGTCTCATCGGAGACGATCGTGATCGGCCCGGTGTACTCCTCGCGTCGGAGCTCCTCGGCGGTACGCACGGCGGCCAGGCCGCCGCCGACGATGACGATCCCGTGTTCGGGCACGTCGATCCCCCTAGTTGTGGTCCCAGCAGAGCGCTCAGTATTTCAAAGCGCCCTTGTCGACCGGGATCTGCACACCCGTCAGGACTCCCGAACCCTCACCGGCCAGCCAGACGACCACCTCGGCGACCTCTTCGGAGCTCATGAAACCGTTGGGACGCAACGGCATCGGGGGGAAGGCGTGCAGGAAGTCGGGGTGCTCGCCGAAGATCTTGGCCATCACCTGCGGCTCGATCATCGGGGTGTCCACCGAGTAGGGGTGAATGGAGTTGACCCGGATCCCGTGCTCGCCGACCTCCAGCGCCAGGGTGTTGGTCAAAGCCACCAGGCCGTACTTGGACGCCGCGTAGTGGCCGTTGCCGGGCGTGGCCTTCAACCCGGCCGAGGAGCTGACGATCACGATCGACCCGCCGTTGCCGGCCTCGATCATCGCCGGCACCGCGGCGCGGATGGTGCGCCAGGTGCCGGTCAGGTTGACGTCGATGACGGTGTTCCACTGCTCGTCGGTGAGCTCCCAGAGCCGGCCCCAGCTCAACACCCCGGCGTTGGCCACCACGACGTCGAGCCGGCCGAACTGCTCCACCCCGTCGGCGACCAGGGCACGCAGCGCGCCGTCGTCGCGGACGTCGAGCGAGCGGGCCAGCACCTTGCGGCCCTGCGCCTCGACCCCGCGGACCATCTCGGCGAGGTCGTCGGGCGTGGCGGCCGGATAGGTGATGCACTCCGATGCCGGCGCGCAGATGTCCGCGGCGATGATGTCGGCACCCTCGGCCGCCAACCGGATCGCGTGCGCCCGGCCCTGACCGCGCGCCGCGCCGGTGACCAATGCCACCTTGCCCTGCAAAGTCCCGTTAGCGTTCACGGGCTTCAGGCTAGCAGCAATTAGAACGTGTTCTACCGTCTGCGGACCTCACAGTTCGGCGATGATCTGTCGGCGCTTCTGTGCGTATTCGTCGTCGGTCACCGCGCCGGTGCGCCGCAGCGCGTCCAGTTCCAGTAGCCGTTCGGACGCTGACCGCGGCTCCGGGGCGGCCGGCCCCGACCGCTGCGCAGCGGCCCGCCTGACCACGGCCGACACCTGTTGACGCAGCACCGGGTTCGACCGGATGTCGGTCATACCCCGGGCCTCGACGCCGTTGGCCCGCAGCAGCTGCAGGATCTCCATCAGCGGCCCGGCCTGACCGGTGAGGTCGTAGGTCGTGTCGTCCTCGGCCACGGTGAATCGGGCCGGGACCGCACCGGAGAGCAACGCGCTGCGCTGCCAGTCGATTCGGTGGTCGCGGGTGGCCGGGTCGACAAGCACCGCCAGTGTGCGGCTGGAGATCATGGGCAGCCGCGTCACCGACGCCAGCACCCGGTCCTGGGCGTCGAACGGGCTCAGCCCGGGCCCCTCGATGTGCAGGTCGAGTTTGACCAGCGGTTGCTCGTTGATCCGCGTCCCGGTCTCGTGCACGCCGGTCACCTGCGCCAGGGCGAGCACACCGTGCTGCTCCAGGAAATGGCTCGTGGCGCCCGACTTCGCGCCGTAGGAGGTCAGCGCCAGTGCGACGAGCACGTCGGCGAAGCTGACCAGCAACCCGGTGTAGAACATCCACTTCAGATCGGCCTGTCGTCCGGTCGCGAAAAAGACCGCGAGGAAGATCGGGCCCACCAGTCCCCCGCACAACAGCACCGCGGCCTGCGCCTTCACATAGCGCCACAACATGAGCGTCACAGTAGCGCCGGCCGGCCACCACGGCGAGCAGTCCCCCGCAAGCGGGAGGTGCCCCCAGCAAAAACCCCCTTTCCACGCGGGAAAAGGGGGCCTTTACGTCTGCTCGCGCAGGGATGAACTACTTGATGATCTTGGTGACCCGGCCGGCGCCGACGGTGCGGCCACCCTCACGGATGGCGAACCGCAGACCCTCGTCCATGGCGACGGGCTGGATCAGCTTCACGCTCATCTCGGTGTTGTCACCGGGCATCACCATCTCGGTGCCCTCCGGCAGGCTCACCACACCGGTCACGTCGGTGGTGCGGAAGTAGAACTGCGGACGGTAGTTGGTGAAGAACGGCGTGTGACGGCCGCCCTCGTCCTTGCTCAGGATGTAGGCCTGGCCCTCGAACTCGGTGTGCGGGGTGGTGGTGCCGGGCTTGACCACAACCTGGCCACGCTCGACGTCCTCACGCTTGATACCACGGATCAGCAGACCGACGTTGTCACCGGCCTGACCCTGGTCCAGCAGCTTGCGGAACATCTCCACACCGGTGACGGTGGTCTTGGTGACGTCGGGACGGATGCCGACGATCTCGACGTCCTCGTTGACGTTGATCACGCCACGCTCGACACGACCGGTGACGACCGTGCCACGACCGGTGATGGTGAAGACGTCCTCAACCGGCATCAGGAACGGCTTGTCGGTGTCGCGGACCGGGTCCGGGATGGACTCGTCGACGGCCTCCATCAGGTCCTCGACGGACTTGACCCACTTCTCGTCGCCCTCGAGCGCCTTGAGCGCCGACACGCGGACCACCGGGGCCTCCTCGTCGAAATCCTGGGCGGCCAGCAGTTCGCGGACCTCCAGCTCGACGAGCTCCAGGAGCTCCTCGTCGTCGACCATGTCGGACTTGTTCAGCGCCACCAGGATGTAGGGCACGCCGACCTGACGGGCCAGCAGCACGTGCTCGCGGGTCTGCGGCATCGGGCCGTCGGTGGCCGCGACCACCAGGATCGCACCGTCCATCTGGGCGGCACCGGTGATCATGTTCTTGATGTAGTCGGCGTGGCCCGGGGCGTCGACGTGGGCGTAATGCCGCTTCTCGGTCTGGTACTCCACGTGGGAGATGTTGATCGTGATGCCGCGCTGCCGCTCCTCGGGAGCGTTGTCGATCTGGTCGAACGCACGCGACTCGTTCAGTTCCGGGTACTTGTCGTGCAGAACCTTGGTGATAGCCGCGGTCAGCGTGGTCTTGCCGTGGTCAACGTGACCGATGGTCCCGATGTTGACGTGCGGCTTCGTCCGCTCGAACTTCGCCTTCGCCACTTCATGTCCTCCTGGACTTGTTGGTGCTGGATTACAGCAGGTTTGATCTTTTCTAGTTTGTGCCACCGTAGCGGCACGGGCGGATGGTGCTTATTCGCCCGTCGCCTTGGCGATAATCTCCTTCGCCACCTGCGCCGGCACTTCGGCGTAGGAGTCGAACACCATGGAGTAGTTCGCCCGGCCCTGGGTCTTCGACCGGAGGTCTCCGACGTAGCCGAACATCTCCGACAACGGCACCTGCGCCTTGACGACACGCGCACCGCTGCGCTCCTCCATGGCCTGGATCTGACCACGGCGGGAGTTCAGGTCCCCGATCACATCGCCCATGTAGTCCTCGGGCGTGGTGACCTCGACGGCCATGATCGGTTCCAGGATCACCGGCTGCGCCGCTGCGGCAGCCTTTTTCAGCGCCTGCGAGCCGGCCACCTTGAAGGCCATCTCGGAGGAGTCGACGTCGTGGTACTGACCGTCGAGCAGCGTGACCTTCAGGTTGACCAGCGGGTAGCCGGCCAGCACGCCGTACTGCATGGCGTCCTGGGCGCCGGCGTCGACCGCGGGGATGTACTCGCGCGGGACGCGGCCACCGGTGACCTTGTTCTCGAACTCGTAGGTCGCACCGTCTTCGCCGGTGAACGGCTCGAGGTCGATGATGACCTTCGCGAACTGGCCCGACCCACCCGTCTGCTTCTTGTGGGTGTATTCGACCTTCTCCACCTTGCGGCGGATGGTCTCCTTGTAGGCCACCTGCGGCTTGCCGACGTTGGCCTCGACCTTGAACTCGCGGCGCATCCGGTCCACCAGGATGTCCAGGTGCAGCTCGCCCATGCCGCCGATCACGGTCTGACCGGTCTCCTGGTCGAGGTGCACCTTGAAGGTCGGGTCCTCTTCGGCCAGCTTCTGGATCGCCAGGCCCAACTTCTCCTGGTCGCTCTTGGTCTTGGGCTCGATGGCGACCTCGATGACCGGCGCCGGGAACGTCATCGACTCCAGCACGATCTGGTTGTTCGGGTCGCACAGCGTGTCGCCGGTGGTGGTGTCCTTCAGCCCGATCACCGCGTAGATGTGGCCGGCCGAAACCGAGTCGACCGGGTTCTCCTTGTTGGAGTGCATCTGGAACAGCTTGCCCAGCCGCTCCTTCTTGCCCTTGGTCGAGTTGATCACCTGGGCGCCGGACTCCACCTTGCCGGAGTACACCCGCACGTAGGTCAGCTTGCCGAAGAACGGGTGCACCGCGATCTTGAACGCCAGCGCCGAGAACGGCTCGTCGATGCTGGGCTTGCGGCTGATGACCTCGTCTTCCTTGCCGGGCACGTGACCCTGCACCGACTCGACGTCCAACGGCGACGGCAGGTAGTCGACCACCGCGTCCAGCATCGGCTGGACGCCCTTGTTCTTGAACGCGCTGCCGCACAGCACCGGGTAGAGCTCCGAGGAGACCGTCAGCTTGCGGATGCCGCCCTTGATCTCCTCGACCGAGAGCTCCTCACCGCCGAGGTATTTCTCCAGCAGCGCCTCGTCGGTCTCGGCGACGGCCTCCAGCAGCGCGGTCCGGTATTCGTCGGCCTTGTCGGCCAGGTCGGCCGGGATCTCGACGGTCTCGTAGGTCTCGCCGAGCTTGGTCTCACCGCGCCACACCTTGGCGTTCATCTCGACCAGGTCGACGATGCCCTCGAAGTCGTTCTCCGCGCCGATCGGCAGCTGGATCACCAACGGAGTCGCGCCGAGGCGCTCCTTGATGGTGCGCACGGTGAAGTAGAAGTCCGCGCCCAGCTTGTCCATCTTGTTGACAAAGCAGATCCGCGGCACGTCGTACTTGTCGGCCTGCCGCCACACCTGCTCGGACTGCGGCTCCACACCTTCCTTGCCGTCGAAGACCGCAACGGCGCCGTCAAGCACGCGCAGCGACCGCTCCACCTCAACGGTGAAGTCGACGTGGCCCGGGGTGTCGATGATGTTGATCTGGTTGTTGTTCCAGAAGCAGGTCACCGCGGCCGAGGTGATGGTGATGCCGCGCTCCTGCTCCTGTTCCATCCAGTCGGTGGTCGAGGCGCCGTCGTGCGTCTCACCGATCTTGTAGTTGACACCGGTGTAGTACAGGATCCGCTCGGTGGTCGTCGTCTTGCCGGCATCGATGTGCGCCATGATGCCGATGTTGCGGACCTTGTTCAGGTCGGTGAGCACGTCCTGTGCCACAGCTGTCTTCCCACTCTTTCGATAACTTCTATTGCTTGTTGTCGCCGGGCCTGCCCCGTCGATCGGGGTGCCGGCCGCCGTCTACCAGCGGTAGTGCGCGAAGGCCCGGTTCGCCTCGGCCATCTTGTGGGTGTCCTCCCGGCGCTTGACCGAAGCGCCGAGCCCGTTGCTGGCGTCGAGGATCTCGTTGGCCAGTCGCTCGACCATCGTCTTCTCCCGGCGCGCCCGCGAGAAGCTCACCAGCCAGCGCAGCGCCAGCGTGGTGGAGCGCTCGGCCCGGACCTCGACCGGCACCTGGTAGGTGGCGCCACCGACGCGGCGGCTGCGCACCTCGAGGGCCGGCTTGACGTTGTCCAGCGCGCGCTTGAGCGTGACCACCGGGTCGGTGCCGGTCTTGTCACGCGCCTGCTCCAGCGCGCCGTAGACGATGCGCTCGGCCAGTGACTTCTTGCCGGCCACCAGCACCTTGTTGACCAACTGGGTGACCAGCTGGGACCCGTAGACCGGGTCGGAAACCAGCGGACGCTTGGGAGCGGGACCCTTGCGCGGCATCAGCTCTTCTCCTTCTTGGCGCCGTAGCGGCTGCGGGCCTGCTTGCGGTTCTTGACCCCCTGGGTGTCCAGCGAGCCGCGGATGATCTTGTAGCGCACACCCGGCAGGTCCTTCACCCGGCCACCACGCACCAGCACCATCGAGTGCTCCTGCAGGTTGTGGCCCTCGCCCGGGATGTAGGCGGTCACCTCGACCTGGCTGGTCAGCCTGACGCGAGCCACCTTGCGAAGCGCCGAGTTCGGCTTCTTCGGGGTGGTGGTGTACACGCGGGTGCACACGCCACGCCGCTGCGGGCTGCCCTTGAGGGCCGCGGTCTTGACCTTGCCGAGCTTGTCGCGGCGGCCCTTGCGGACCAGCTGCTGAATGGTTGGCATCTACCGGCTTCCTGTATCGCTGTTCAAACTCTGTAAATCCTGCTGTCCTGCGCCCTACCGCTACCCCGCGGTCGGGCGTGTCGCACGGGCCGGCCTCGGATTTCTCCGCTGCATAATGGACATGCGAATTGGGCCAGGCGCGCGCGTTATGTCACCAAACGCGCCTCAGTGGCCAGGCACGAGCTACCACAATACCCGCCAGCACTCCGGCAGGTCAAAGCGCGTCCCCAGCCTTCCCTGCAGCCCCCGCCGCGGCTATCCGGTGCGGCTGTCCATCCCCGCGGCCAACCGGCGCACCATGTCGGCGAAGACCGCGTCGGTGTCGACATTGTCCATCACCCCGGTCATCTCCAGCAGCACGAAACCGTGCATGGCCGCCCAGAACTCCAGGGCGGCGTGAAACGCCCGGTCGCCGTCGAGCCCGTAGGAGGTCAACACCTCGATCACCGGGGCCGCGGCGCGGGTGGCCGCCGCGGTGTACTCCGGGTCATCACCGCCCAGCGGCATCCGGGTGAACGCCGAATAGCGGCCCGGGTGGTGGTGGGCGTAGCTGCGGTAGGCGCCGGCCATCACCAGCACCGCGTCGTCGCGGGCGCGGCCCTGGCCGACCTGGGTCAGCATCTCGAGGATGTCGTCGATGACTCGCATCCGCATCGCGCGGCGCAGGTCACCCAGGCTGTGCACATGGTTGTAGAGCGACGGGCCCTTGGTGCCCAGCTGGGTGGCCAGCGCGTTGATGGTCAGCGCGTCCCAGCCCTCGCGGTCCAGGAAGTTCAGTGCGGCGTTGACGATTATGTCCCGGCTCAGCTTGACCGGGCGCGCCCCCGATCTGCCGTTGCCGCGCGAGCGACCACCCGCCGACGGCGGGTCTGGCCGAGCTGACATGGTGTTCGCCCTTCTTAGCGCGGGTGCCGGACGGGAGACGGACGCGCGATCAGCACAAAACTCTAATCGACGGGCAGTTGGGGAACCCGCCTACGGCCGAGCCGGCGCGACGTAAGCTTTGCCGGGATCGCGTCCGTCGAGAGGGGCCGCAGATGAAACGGACCACACTGGGTGCTGCGCTGCTGTGCGTCGCGGCCGGCTTCGCGGGCGGCTTGGCGAGCGGGGCCCCGGCCGCGCACGCCGTGCCCGGCGACATCCACGTCTACGGGGTGCACGAGACGCGCACGCTGGACTGCAACGGCGGCACGCTGTTCATCAACGGGGTCAACAACACCGTCCACGCGATGGGCAACTGTTGGGCGGTGACCATGCAGGGCTCGCAGAACACCGTCATCGCGGAGACCATCATCAACGACGTCACCGTTTACGGCTACGACCAGACCGTGTACTACCACAACGGCGACCCGCTGCTGTTCGACCGCGGGCGTGAGCTGGGGATGACCAACCGGCTCCAACGCGTAGCGGCGTGACCCGCGGGTCGCCGCCGCTGGGCTGCGCCGCGATCACCACCTTGATGCTCGGCCTGGTTCTCGGTCTGGCCGGCTGCGACGATGCCACCGATGCGGCCCCGGCCAAGCGGCTGTCGATGAGCGCGAATATCGACACCATCGATTACGGCTCGTTCGGGACCACCTCGGCGGTGGACTGTGCCGACGGCAAATCGCTCAATGTGGCCGGGTCCAACAACCGGTTGACGGTCCGGGGTCGCTGCGAGGCGGTGAACGTCGCGGGGGCTGACAACCGGATCACCGTCGAGCGGGTGGACAAATCACTGACGATCACCGGGCTCAACAACTCCGTCACCTACCGCGCCGGCGAGCCGAGCGTGGACGATCGCGGATCGGGCAACACCATCGCCGGCAGCCGCTGAC
>NZ_QMEX01000179.1 GCF_003284925.1 Mycolicibacter senuensis | reverse complement strand
AGGCTCCGTTGCCACCGGCTCCGCCGTTGCCGCCGGCGCTGCCGGCGCCGCTGTTCAGTGCCTGGACGCCCTTGACGCCGGCGCCGCCATCACCGCCATTACCGCCGTCGCCGAGCCAGGCTCCGGCATTGCCGCCCGCACCGCCGTTGCCGCCGGCCATTCCCGCGGTGTCGCCGGCCCCGCCATCACCGCCATTGCCGCCGTTGCCGAACCAGCTGCCGCCATCACCACCGGCCCCGCCGGCCGCACCGGCCGCACCGGCGCCGCCGTCACCGCCGTTGCCGAACATGCCGGCCGAACCGCCGTCCCAACCGGCGCCGCCGTTCACGCCGGCCACGCCGTCGGCTCCGGCGCCGCCGTTGCCGAACAGGAACCCGCCGTCGCCGAGATCACCGAACATGCCGGTGCTACCCAGCAGCGAGGTGTTCTCCCCGGTGAAGTCGTCCAGGCCGTTGCCGATCAGGTCGCGCCCGAACAGGTAGACGAACGGCGCGTTGATCATCTCGGCCAGCTGTATGCCGGAGTCGCTGGCGAGCCAGGCTTGAAGCGCATCGTTGATCGACTGCGCGAAGTCCAGTGGGCCGGACTCCGCGCTGCCCAGACCGAAGATGAGATCGGTATCGCCGAACCCGGCGAACGGGTCGGCGCCGTCGCCCGTACCACCGTCGAAGACGTTGGCGAACGGGTCGACGATCAGCTCCCAGAGCTCGTCGGCGTGCGCGGTGGGCGCGGCGGCGATCGGCACCATCCCGGCGACCAGGAACGCGCCGGCTGTGGTCCCGAGCAGGCGTTTGCCCCGGCGGCTACGACTGGTCATCCTGCACCCCTCTTCGATCAGGATCTGCTCAGTCCGATCACATTAATACTTATAACCGGGATTGCAAGCTGTAATGCCGCTTTATTGCCGCTCCTGCGGATGATTCGCGCGGTGATATCACGCGCCTGCGACTACGTTCAGCCGACGATGCGGTCGGCCCGGCTGTAGATGTTCATCGAGTCACCGCGCAGGAATGCCACCAGGGTGAGGCCGGATTGGCTGGCCAGGTCCACGGCCAACGAGGAGGGCGCGGACAGGGCGGCCAGCACCGGGATCCCGGCCATCACCGCCTTCTGGGTCAGTTCGAACGACGCCCGACCACTGACCAGCAGGACCGTGCCCGACAGCGGTATCCGGTTACGTTCCAGCGCCCAGCCGATCACCTTGTCGACGGCGTTGTGCCGGCCGATGTCCTCACGTACCACCAGAACCGACCCATCGGAGCTGAACAGCGCCGCGGCGTGCAGGCCACCGGTGCGGTCGAAGACGTCCTGCGCTGAACGCAGCTGGTCCGGCATCGCGGTGATCGCCGCCGCGGTGACGCTGACCGGGTCATCGCCCGGGCAGTACCGGCTGGCCAGTTGTACCGCGTCCAGCGAAGCCTTGCCGCAGATCCCACACGATGAGGTCATATAGAAGTTGCGGGTGACATCGATCGTGGGCGGCGGCACGCCGGGCGCCGGCGTCACATCGAGCACGTTGTAGGTGTTGGGCCCGGCCGGCGTACCGCAGTAGCGCGCGCTCAGCACGTCGGCGCGACCGGAGATGATGCCCTCGGTGAGCAAGAAGCCCTGCGCCAGTTCAACATCGGATCCCGGCGTACGCATGGTGACGCTCAGCGGCGTGCCGTTGAGGCGGATTTCCAGCGGCTCCTCCACCGCCAGCGTCTCGGGGCGCTGCGTCGCGGCACCGGCCGCGACATGGCTCACCCGGCGCCGCTGCGTTATCCGACTCATTGCTCCATCATGCTTGCTCGGCTGCGGGAGTGCGGTCGGTTCCCTTAGGCTCGGAAGATGGTTCAGCGAAAATTCCTGGAGTGGCCGGTGATCCGGCAACTGCGCACCGGTGACGTGTTCGGCCGTGGGCCGGCCGTCACCTCCGAACGCACCCGCGCCACCGTGCCGCGAACCGCCACCGCCGACCGGGTGGTGCAGAGCATCTGCCCCTACTGCGCGGTCGGCTGCGGGCAGCGCGTCTACGTCAAGGACGAGAAAGTGGTGCAGATCGAGGGCGATCCGGACTCCCCGATCTCCCGGGGCCGGCTGTGTCCCAAGGGCGCGGCGAGCGAACAGTTGGTCAACTCCCCCGGCCGGCAGATCAAGGTGCTGTATCGGGCGCCACGCGCCACGGAATGGCAGCCGCTGGAACTGGACACCGCGATCGACATGGTGGCAGACCGGTTCATCGCTTCCCGGCGCAGCAAGTGGCAGGACCATGACGCCGACGGGCGGCCGTTGCGGCGCACCATGGGCATCGCCTCACTGGGCGGCGCGACACTGGACAACGAAGAGAACTACATCATCAAGAAGCTTTTCACCGCCGCCGGCGGAGTGCAGATCGACAACCAAGCTCGTATTTGACACTCCGCCACGGTTCCCGGTCTGGGAGCCTCCTTCGGTCGCGGTGGCGCGACACAGTCCCTGCAAGACATGGCGAATGCCGACTGCATCGTCATCCAGGGCTCCAACATGGCCGAGTGCCATCCGGTGGGTTTCCAGTGGGTTGAAGAAGCCCGGGCCCGCGGTGCGGTGGTGATCCATGTCGACCCGCGGTTCACCCGTACCTCGGCGGTGTGCGACAAGCACATTCCGATCCGGGCCGGCTCCGACGTGGTGCTGCTGGGTGCGCTGATCAACCACGTGCTCACCCACGACTTGTGGTTTCGTGATTACGTGCTCGCCTACACCAACGCCGCGACGCTGGTCAGCGAGGACTTCCGCGACACCGAGGACCTGGGCGGGCTGTTCTCCGGGTTCGACCCCGAGACCGGGCAGTACGACCCGTCGACGTGGGCGTATCAAAGCCGCAACGCCGGCGGGGAAGACATCGGCTCGCCCGGCGGCGGTCATGAGCACGGCGCCAGCGCGTCGGCGCGCTCGGTCGGCGAGACGCTCGGCAGCGGCGGCGCGGCACTCGAACACCCCCGGGTGCGGCGCGATGAGACGCTGCAGCACCCGCGCACGGTCTTCCAGATCCTCAAGCGGCACTACGCGCGCTACACCCCGGAGATGGTCCGCGACGTCTGCGGCATTGACACCGAGGCGTTCGACTACCTGGCGCGCGCCGTCACGTCCAACTCGGGGCGGGAACGCACCACGTGTTTCGCCTACGCGGTGGGCTGGACGCAACACACCCTCGGCGCCCAGTACATCCGCACCGCCGCGATCCTGCAGCTGCTGCTGGGCAATGTGGGCCGGCCGGGCGGCGGCATCATGGCGCTGCGCGGGCACGCCAGCATTCAGGGTTCCACCGACATCCCGACCCTCTACGACCTGCTGCCCGGCTATCTGCCGATGCCCAAGGCCGGGCGCGACGACACTCTCGCCGCCTACCTGGACCGCGTCGGGTCGAAGAGCCAGAAGGGTTTCTGGGCCGACGCCGACGCTTACCTGGTCAGCCTGCTCAAGGCCTGGTGGGGCGACGCCGCGACCGCCGACAACGACTGGGCTTATCACTACCTGCCCCGGCTGACCGGAGCACATGGCACCTATCAGACCGTGACCGGGATGCTGGCCGACGAAGTCGAGGGCTACTTCCTGCTCGGTCAGAACCCGGCGGTCGGTTCGGCCAACGGGCGCCAACAGCGGCTGGGCATGGCGCACCTGAAGTGGCTGGTGGTACGGGATCTGAACCTGATCGAGTCGGCCACCTGGTGGAAGGACGGTCCCGAGATCGCCTCCGGCGAGCTGCGCGCCGAGGACATCGAGACCGAGGTGTTCTTCCTACCGGCTGCCGGTCACGTCGAGAAGGCCGGGACGTTCACCCAGACCCAACGGCTGCTGCAATGGCGCCATCAGGCCGTGGCCCCGCCGGGAGACTGCATCAGCGAGTTGCAGTTCTTCGTCGAGCTGGGCAACCGCATCCGCGCCAAGCTGGCCGGGTCGACCGATCCGCGGGACCGGCCGCTGCTGGATCTGGTCTGGGACTACCCCGTCGACGAGCACGGCGACCCGGATCCCGAGTTCGTGCTGGCCGAGATCAACGGCCATCAGCTCACCGGCGACGACGCCGGCCGGCCGCTGTCGTCCTATACCGAGTTGCGCGCCGACGGGACCACGGCCGGCGGCTGCTGGATCTACACCGGGGTTTACGCGGACGGCGTCAACCAGGCCGCCCGGCGGGTGCCCGACGGCGGGCCGAGCCGCAGCCAGTCGCAGTGGGGCTGGGCCTGGCCGGCCGACCGGCGGATCCTGTACAACCGGGCGTCGGCGGACCCGGCCGGGGTGCCGTGGAGTGAACGGAAACGCTACGTCTGGTGGGACGCGCAAGCCGGCCGCTGGACCGGCGATGACGTGCCCGACTTCGTGGTCGACCGTGCCCCGGGCGCCCGGCCGGATCCGGCGTCGGGCGGTCCGGACGCGTTGGCCGGTGACGACCCGTTCGTGATGCAGTCCGATGGCAAAGGTTGGTTGTTCGCGCCCAAAGGCGTGGTGGACGGCCCGCTGCCGACCCACTACGAACCGCAGGAGTCACCGGTCGCCAACGCGGTGTATCGCCAGCAGCGCAATCCGGCCCGAATCACCTTCCCGCGCAAAGACAATCTGTCGGCTCCCAGCGCCGGTGAGCGCGGTGCCGAGGTCTACCCGTACGTGTTCACCACCTACCGGCTCACCGAGCACCACACCGCCGGCGGCATGAGCCGATGGCTGCCCTATCTGGCCGAACTGCAGCCGGAGATGTTCTGCGAGGTCTCCCCCGCGCTGGCCGCCGAGCGGGGCCTGGAGAACTACGGCTGGGCGACCATCATCTCACCGCGGGCGGCGATCGAGGCGCGCGTCCTGGTGACCGACCGGATGACACCGCTGGTCGTCGGGGGACACACCGTGCACCAGATCGGGCTGCCGTATCACTGGGGTGTCGGTGGCGACGCGGTGGTCAGCGGGGACGCCGCCAACGACCTGCTCGGGGTGACCCTGGATCCGAACGTGCAGATCCAGGAGTCCAAGGCCGGTTCCTGCGACATCCGGCCCGGCCGGCGACCGCACGGCGAGGCCCTGCTGCGGCTGATCGCCGAATACCAAAGCCGTTCCGGCGCAACACCACAGACCGGCAACACCGCTGTCGACCCGGAAAGGCGGGACTGATGGGCCAACTGACCGGACCGACCGACCCCGCCGCCGACGCCGGCTGGACAGCGCGACACCGGCGTAAAGGCTTCCTTACCGACACCTCGATCTGCATCGGCTGCAAGGCTTGTGAGGTGGCTTGCAAGGAGTGGAACCACAACCCGGCCGACGGCGACCTGGAACTGCTCGGATCCTCCTATGACAACACCGGCTCACTGGGCGCCAACACCTGGCGGCACGTCGCGTTCATCGAACAGGGCGCCGACGCCATCGCGAACGCTCGCGAGTCGGGGCGACGGCTGATCGATTTGGGCATGCCGAAAATGCCTGGCGCAGCAGCGGAAATCGCGCCGCCGGATACCGACCAGTTCCGGTGGCTGATGTCCTCGGACGTCTGCAAGCACTGCACGCACGCCGGATGCCTGGACGTCTGCCCGACGGGCTCACTGTTCCGCACCGAGTTCGGCACGGTCGTGGTGCAGGACGACGTCTGCAACGGCTGCGGAAACTGCGTGCCGGCCTGCCCGTTCGGGGTGATCGAGCGTCGCACCGATGGCACCGCGGCGCCGAAGTCCGCCCGCGGCGCCGCTCCCGGCGAAGTCGGGATTGCCCAGAAGTGCACCATGTGCTACGACCGGCTGGTCGACGGCGGAACCCCGGCCTGCGCCAAGACCTGTCCCACCGAATCGATCAAGTTCGGTGACCATGACGATCTGGTGGCCGATGCCCGCGAGCGGGTGGCCCGACTGCACGCTCAGGGCCGCACCGAGGCCCGGCTCTACGGCGCCAACGAGCACGACGGCGTCGGCGGCACCGGGTCGGTCTTCCTGTTGCTCGACGAGCCGGAGGTCTACGGCCTGCCACCGGACCCGCGGGTCGGCACCGCGGATCTGCCGGCGATGTTCAAGCGGTCGGCGCTGGCCGCGGCCGGGATGCTGGCCGCCGCCGCCGTCGCATTCCTGGGGGGACGGTCATGAGCACAGTCTGGGACGGTCCGCGCCGCGGCAGGCGTCGGCGCCGTGGCGGCGACGGTGGCCGCGAGATGCCGATGGTGCCCGACGTGCAGTTCACCTCCTACTACGGGCGCCCGGTGGTCAAGCCGGCGCCGTGGACCCACGAGATCGCCGCGTACCTGTTCCTCGGCGGGCTGGCGGGCGGGTCCGGCATCCTGGCCGCCGGCGCCCAGCTCACCGGCCGGAAGCTGTTGCGGCGCAATTCGCGGCTGGCAGCCCTGGTGGCGATCGTGTTGAGCGCGGCGGCGCTCATCAGCGACCTCGGTCGACCGGAGCGCTTCCTAAACATGCTGCGCACCATCAAACTCACCTCACCGATGAACCTGGGTTCCTGGATCCTGTCCGGTTTCGGCGCGGGCGCCGGGGTGGCGGCCGCCGCCG
>NZ_QMEX01000178.1 GCF_003284925.1 Mycolicibacter senuensis | reverse complement strand
CCCGATTCCGGACTCCGCCGACAGCTTCGGCACCCGCTTGCGCAACCCGCTCGAAGCCAGCGCCGAGTGGACGTCGACCCGGGACAGGTAGGCCGGGCGCTCGCCCACCACCGCGTCGAGCGCCTCGGTGTCCGGGGCGGCACCGTCGGGCCAGCCCGACTCGTCCCAACCGTGGCCCCAGATCGGCTGGTCGGGATGGGCCGCCGCGTAATCGGCGATCAACTGCAGACAGTGCCGCTGCGAGCTGGCCGGCCGCAGATCCAGGCCGGTGCGGCACAGCCCCGTCTCGGTGACATGGACATGACTGTCGACGAAACCGGGCGTCACCAAAGCCCCGTCGAGGTCGGTGACGTCGGCTTGCGGAAACTGCTCCCGACCGACGGCGTCGCTGCCCAGCCAGGCGACCACCCCGTCGCGGACGGCCATCGCGGTGGCATCGGGATGACTCGGGCTGTGGATACGTCCGCCGAGCAACAGCGACGTGGGAGCCCCGGGCACAACGGTCACGACGTAGAAAGTACGGGGTGCCGGATCAACCGTGGGACAGGGCGGGCGGTTGGGTCTCGGTGACGTCGACGAATTCGGCGTCGATGTAGTCGGTGCGACGGCCGGGCGTGCGCCGGGCGGTGTACCAGCGTCGACCGACGACCGTGGCAGCCACCAGTGGTGTGCGGCGGCCGATCCCAGCGGCCGCCGCCCCGGCCAGCAGCGGGCGCACAGCAGCCCTGGTTCCAGGCGCCAGCAGTGCCAGGCCCGCCAGCGTGGTCACCGGTCCGGGGACCACGACCAGCAGCGTGCCCGCCGCGATCAGCCCACCGTCGGCGAGCACGCGCTGCCCCGCACCGGAACGCAACCGGGCTACCTGGCGCCTAATCTGCCCGGCCGCCAATGCCAGCCCGACCAGAAATGCGCCCACCAGCAGCAGTGCGGTCCAGCCGAAACCGATCCCCCAGATCAGCGCGGCAACCGCCGCCGACTCGACCAAGATGTAGATCAGCACGATCCGCAACACAGCGCTCGCCATGCCACCCCAACGTCTGAACCGTCGAGGAGGTTCCCACCCGGCGCCCAGGGGAATACCTTGAGGCCATGACGACCATCGAAGTTGCCACTCCCGACGGGCCCATCGAAGCGCTGCTGGACATTCCGGAAGGGCCCGGACCATGGCCCGGCGTGGTGGTGGTCCACGATGCGATCGGCTACGCCGCAGACATGGAGGCCATCTCCGAGCGCATCGCCGACGCGGGTTATCTGGCCGTGTCGCCCAACCTGTACTCCCGCGGCGGCCGGGCCCGCTGCATCACCCGGGTGTTCCGGGAACTGCTGACCCAGCGCGGCCGCGCGCTGGATGACATCCTGGCCGCCCGCGACCACCTGTTGGGCATGCCGGAATGTTCGGGCACGGTCGGAATCGCCGGTTTCTGCATGGGCGGGCAGTTCTCACTGGTCTTGTCACCCAAGGGGTTTGGAGCCTCGGCCCCGTTCTACGGCACGCCACTGCCCCGGCGCCTGGAGGAGACCCTCACCGGCGCCTGCCCGATCGTCGCCAGCTTCGGCGGCCGCGATCCGCTGGGGAGAGGAGCCCCCGACCGGCTACGCCGGGTCGTGGAGCAACACGACATCCCGCACGACATCAAGACCTATCCGGGAGCCGGACACAGCTTCGCCAACAAGCTGCCGGCCCAGCCGCTGCTCCGCATCACCGGCTTCGGCTACAACGAGGCCGCCACCGCCGATGCCTGGGCGCGGGTGTTCGCGTTCTTCGGCGAACACCTACAGGCCGCCGGCTGAGCTCAGGCGAGACTGCCGGCTGCGGCGAGCACCCGCGGGAACAGCACGTTGTTCTCCTTGTGCACGTGCAGGTGGATGTCGCTTTCCAGCTCCGCCAGGCCGGCCAGCATCGCGGTGTAGCTGGCGCAGGCGTCTGCCGGAACGGTGTAGTCGTCGGTGAGCTTGCGCAGTTCGGCGAGCAGGTGGCCGGCGTTGTCGTGCTCCTGCTGGTTTTCGGCCAGTTCGTTGCGCAGCTCGTCGGAGAGCGGCCGGTCCGGTCGGCCGGCGAGCAGGCTGATCTCGGGGAACAACATGGTCTCCTCGGTGCGCAGGTGGGGTTCCATGCCGGCGCGCAACTGGTGGAAGAGCTCGCGGACGCGTACCAGCTCGCCGTGGTTGGGGCCGTGCACCCGCGCCACCTTGTCGACCAGCTCCGCCAGCCGCGGGAACTCGTCCCAGAGGAACCGGTGGTGAGTGCTGACGATGTGGGCGATCAGCGAGGTGTCGTCGAAGTCGGCCCAGTCGGCGCGCTGGGCGGGCTCACCGGAGCTGTTCAGCGCCGCGAGCAGCTCGTCAGCGTTCACGCCGTCGGCGGCGCACGCATCACGCAGCGTCCGCTGGCCGTGGCAGCAGAAGTCGATCCCGAACCTGCTCAGGATGCGGGTCGTCGATGGGTCGGCGGTCACGATGTCGCCGAGGATCTGGTCGGAGGTGAAGGCGGCCACGGGAACTCCTCGTTGTCGGCGGGTGGTTCGGACCAACCATCCTAATATTAATGATTAAAGTCCACTATATGTGACGCAGTCGTCGGGTCAGCCGGCAGCCGGCGTCAACGCCAGCCCGACGTTGTTGCGCATCCCGCCGCGCAGTTTGCTGAACACGTTGAACACCCGGCCGATGACCCCGTACCGCTTGCCGATCGCGGCGTAGACGGCACCGTTGTCCGCCTTGTCCAACACGGCGGCCACCGCCTCGATGGCCTCGCCCTTGGGCTGGCCCCGCATGTCGCACGGCGTCAAGGTGACGCGCGGTGTGTTGCGGATTCGCTTGACCTTCCAGGAGGACTCCTGGGTGATCACCAACAGCCGATTGCCATCCGGTGCGGCCCACACCGGGGTGGGCTTGGCGCGACCGTCCTTGGTGAACGTGGTCAGCAACACGTAGTCGGATTTGGCGATCTCGGCGAAGATTGGGGCCACAGTGGTGAATCTAGTCCCCCCGGCGCCGCGGCGCCGGGAACGATCCGCCAACGGGCGAGCTGCGCCGGCGCGGCTACAGCGGGGGCCGGCTCGCGACCGGGTGCAGTTCGGCGATCTTGGGCAGCGGCGGGGCCGCCGGCGCCGAGTCGATGTAGGCGGCCACCGCATCGGGCGAGGACCAGGCCGTAGCGCACCAGCAGGTCCACGGCGTTCAGGCCGAAGTGCTGGGCAACCCGCAGCAAGTTGTCGGCGGTGATCAGCCTGCCCTCGTGGGCCGCCTTGTAGTAGGCGGATTTGCGGTAGCCGAAGGCCTCGTAGACCTCGGTGGCGGCCAGCGGCCGGCCGATCAGGTACGGCAGCACTACCGAGGGATCTTTATCACGGTCGTCCATGGTTTTACACCATAGTGCTGTTCGGAGGCCGGAAACCAGCTCGTCACATGTGATTTAGTTGTGAATTTTAATTAACTTGATAGGTTGAGGCGTCCTGGCATCCCGAATTGCCCGGTAACCGGGGTATTCGGGCCTCACCGAGGCATCCGGCGCCAGAGGGGCTGCGGCACCAGTCGCATGGCTACGAACATCATCCGCAACCGCCGGGGAACCGCGACCGTGCGCCGCCCCCGGGCCAGTGCGCGGGCCGTCGCCGCCGCCACCCGCGCCGGCGTGCTGGCCAACGGAGCCGGTTTCATGCCGTCGGTCATCCGTCCGATCACGAACCCCGGACGAACGATCAGCAATCCCACCCCGCTGCCGTGCAGCGCATCGGCAAGTCCGCCGGCGAACCCGTCGAGGCCGGCTTTGGCCGAGCCGTAGACGTAGTTGGCGCGCCGCACCCGCACCCCGGCCACCGACGAGAACACCACCATGCGTCCCCGGCCGGCGGCTCGCATCGCCGTGGCCAGGTGAGTGAGCAGGCTGACCTGGGCGACGTAGTCGGTGTGGACGATGGCAACGGCATGCGCGGCATCGGCCTCGGCGCGTGCCTGGTCGCCCAGAATCCCGAAGGCCACCACGGCGGTGCCGATCGGCCCGTGCTCGGCGATGAGCCGCGCGACCAGCGGCCCGTGGCTCGCCAGGTCGTCGGCGTCGAACTCGACGGTGTGCACGGCAATGGCACCCGCGCCGCGCACCGCGGCTGCCTCGGCGTCGAGCCGGTCGGCGGACCTGGCGGCCAGCACCACCGTCGCCCCGGGCGCCAGCCGGCAGGCCAGTTCTCCCCCGATCTCACTGCGGCCGCCGAAAATCACCACCGGCCCGTCAACCGTGTCGTTCACGGCTGTGATTATCGCCTGCGCTAGCGTGAACGGTGATGGCGAATGCGACGACCCGGCTCACCAGTGACGCACTGGCGTTTCTCACCGAACGCCACCTGGCGATGCTGACCACCCTGCGCGCCGACAACTCACCGCATGTGGTCGCGGTCGGTTTCACGTTCGACCCGAAAACCCATATCGCCCGGGTGATCACCACCGGCGGCTCGCAGAAGGCGGTCAACGCCGACCGGGCCGGTGTAGCCGTGCTCAGCCAGGTCGACGGCGCGCGCTGGCTCTCGCTGGAGGGCCGCGCGACGGTCAACGACGCGGTCGCCGCGGTCCGCGATGCCGAGCTGCGCTACGCCCAGCGCTACCGCACACCGCGGGTCAATCCGCAGCGGGTGGTAATCGAAGTACAGGTGGAACGGGTGCTGGGGTCGGCGGATCTGCTCGACCGCGGTACCCGCTAAACCTCGACCACCACCAGATCGTGGGGCCGGTTGTTCAGTGACTCGGCGCCGTCGGCGGTGACGATCACGATGTCCTCGATACGTGCGCCCCACTTGCCGGGGAAGTAGATGCCGGGTTCGATCGAGAACGCCATCCCGGCTGCCAGGGCGAGGTCATTACCGGCGACGATGTACGGCTCTTCGTGCACCGACAGGCCGATGCCGTGACCGGTGCGGTGCACGAAGTATTCCGCCAGCCCCGCTTCGGCCAGCACATCGCGTGCCGCGGCGTCGACCTGCCGGGCGGTGACTCCCGGACGGACGCTCTCGACCGCGGCGCGTTGTGCTCGTTGCAACACCGAATACCGTTGGGCCACCTCCGGTTCCGGCTCGCCCAGGCTGTAGGTCCGAGTCGAGTCGGAGTGGTATCCGGGTTCGACCGGGCCGCCGATGTCGACGACCACGACGTCGCCGGCGGCAAGTTCACGCTGCGAACACTCGTGGTGGGGGTCGGCGCCGTGCGGGCCCGAACCGACGATGATAAAGGCCACCTCCGAATGGCCCTCGGCCACGATCGCCTCGGCGATGTCGGCGGCGACGTCGGCTTCGGTACGGCCCGGGACCAGGAACTCCGGTACCCGGGCGTGCACCCGGTCGATCGCCGCTCCGGCCTTGCGCAGCGCGTCGATCTCGCTGGGGTCCTTGATCATTCGCAATCCACGTAACACAGCGGTGGCCAGCACCGGGGTGGCGCCGAGAACATCGATGAGTGGCAGCAGATGCAGCGCCGACATCGCGTCGGTGACCGCCGCGGCCGCCGGCCGGCCCCCCAGCGCCTCACCCACCATGCGGTAGGGGTCCTCGCCGTCGACCCAGTCGCGCACCGCCACGCCCAGATCCGCCACCGCGGATTCGCGCAGCGCCGCCAGTTCCAGTCGCGGCACCACCATGGTGGGCGGGCCCGACACCGGCAGCACCAGCGCGGTGAGCCGTTCGAAGGTCTGAGCCCGTGACCCGGTCAGGTAGCGCAGGTCGTAGCCCGGTGTGATCACCAGGCCGGCCAGGCCGGCCTTCGCGGTGGCGGCTGCCGCGGCGGCCAGGCGGTGGGCGTAGACGCTGCTGTCGAACCGGGAAGTCACGCACATCAGGCTATCCGGTCGGCGAGTGCGAAACTCACGACGCGACACGCGTGAGAGGTGTCGCGGTGTTGCGTTTCGCGGGGCGACCAGCGGCAAATAGGGTGGCTGCCATGCCTGCTCCCGTGCTGCTGCTCGACGGTGCCAGTATGTGGTTCCGGTCCTATTTCGGGGTGCCGTCCTCGATCACCGCGCCTGACGGCCGGCCGGTGAACGCGGTGCGCGGCTTCTTCGACTCGGTGGCCACCCTGATCACCCGCCAGCAGCCCGATCGGCTGGCGGTCTGCCTGGATCTGGACTGGCGCCCGCAATGGCGGGTGGACCTCGTCGCGTCGTACAAGGCACACCGGGTCGCCGAAGAGGCACCGGCTGACGTTGACGCCCCCGACATCGAGGAGGTGCCCGACGAACTGACTCCCCAGGTGGAATGGATCGCCGAGTTGCTCGATGCCTTCGGGATCGCCACCGCCGGCGCCCCCGACTACGAGGCCGACGACGTACTGGGCACGCTGGCGGCAGCCGAGCGGCGTGACCCGGTGATCGTCGTCAGCGGCGATCGCGATCTGCTGCAGGTGGTCGCTGAGCATCCGGTACCGGTGTCGGTGCTCTACCTGGGACGCGGGCTGGCGCGCGCGACGCTGTTCGGGCCCGCGGAGGTGGCTGAGCGCTACGGCCTGCCGGCGCAGCGGGCCGGCGCCGCCTACGCCGAAATGGCGCTGC
>NZ_QMEX01000177.1 GCF_003284925.1 Mycolicibacter senuensis | reverse complement strand
GACCGGCGTTGCTGCCCAACCAGGCGCAGGTCGACCGGGTGCTGTTGCGCGGCGTCACGGTACTCGGCAGCGCCTTCGGCGGTGCGTTGACCATGGTCGCCGCCGCGACCTATCTGATGGCGGTCGGCAAGGACACCGGCTCATGGGTCTGCTACGGGTTGGCCGGCGCGATCACGCTCGCCATGCCGGTGATCCCGTGGCTGTACCTGCGCCGGCTGGGCGAGGTGCTCGAACTGCCGTCCCGGTTCGGCTGACGCCCCTTACGGCCACAGCAGCGTCGTCGCCCAACCCTCGCCGTCGCGCTCGTAACGCAGCCTGCGGTGCCGCCGATCCGGGTCGGACTGCCAGAATTCGACGGTGTCGGCGCGTACCGCATAGGAGACCCACTCTGCGGGGACCAGGGTGGGGGACCGGTCCAACTCCAGGCGAGCCTTCGCCAGCGCCTCACTGATCTCGATGGGATCGCAGTAGGGCTGACTCTGGCGCCCGGTCAACGCCATCGCGCGGGCGCCGTCGGAGCGAGCCCGGAAGTCCTCGGCCGTCACTTGCGGTGGGTCGGCATGCGCAACTCCCTCGACCCTGACCTGCTGACCCAGCGCGGGCCAGTAAAACGTCAGCGCCACAGCGGGATTGCGTGCCAGCTCGGCGCCCTTGCGGCTCACCGAGCTGACCGCGAAATGCCATCCTGCGCCGTCGACGTCCTTGAGGATCAGGACCCGCGCCGACGGGCGCGGTTCGGCGAATCCGGACACCGTCGACACCGTCATGGCGTGCGGCTCGGCGACACCGCTGTCGACGGCGTGCAGCAGCCACCGGATAAACAGCTCCACCGGATCACCGGGTGCCCGCGCCGGATCGAACTCCGGCGCGGAACCGGCCAGAACCGGAAGCCTGCGCAGCAGGCTGCGCAGCTCCCCCGATCGCCCGGGGTCAGTGCTGCTGGCCGTTACCGTCGCCGTCCTGGCGCGCGGCCAGCGCGGTCAGCGCGCGCCGTTCGCTGGCGTGGGCGGCCTCGTTGAGCGCGGCGTCCTCGGAGGCCGGGTCCGCGGTCAGGAAGCTGCCCCTGCCGGGGGCGCCGCCCGAGCCGAGCTTGTTCATCCTCTTGGGCAGCGGCGCACCGGCGTACTCCAGCGGAATCGGGTGACCGTGCTCGTCGACCGGGCCCAGCGGCTGGTGCAACTCGATGTAGGCGCCGTGCGGCAACCGCTTGATGATGCCGGTCTCGACACCGTGCTCGAGCACGTCGCGGTCACTGCGCTGCAACCCGAGGCACCACCGATAGGTGGCGAAGAACATGATCGGCGGCAGTATCACCATCCCGATGCGTCCGATCCAGGTCGTCGCATTCAGCGAGATGTGGAACTTCCACGCGATGATGTCGTTCATCGCTGCGAGGGTCAGCACCATGTAGAAGCTGATCGCCATCGCGCCGATCCCGGTCCGGACCGGAGCGTCCCGCGGACGCTGCAGCAGGTTGTGGTGGGCGTAGTCCCCGGTGAACCGCTTCTCCAGGAACGGGTAGATGATCAGCAGGATGAAGACCGCGCCCATGATCAGCGCGACGCCGACCGAACCGGGCACGGTGTGCCCGAAGGGGTAGAACTCCCATGCCGGCCAGAGCCGCGCCATCCCTTCGGTCCACATCATGTAGAAGTCCGGCTGGCTGCCTGCCGACACCTGCGATGGCCGGTAGGGCCCCAGGTTCCAGATCGCGTTGATCTGCAGCAGCCCGCCCATCAGGCCGAGGATGCCGGTGATGATCGCGAAGAACGCACCGGACTTGATCGCGAAGACCGGCAGCACCCGCACGCCGACGACGTTGCTCTCGGTGCGGCCGGGCCCGGGGAACTGGGTGTGCTTCTGGAACCACACCAGCGCCATGTGCACGCCGATCAAGGCCAGGATGATGCCCGGCAGCAGCAGGATGTGCAGGGCGTAGAGCCGGGGGATCAGGATGGTGCCCGGGAAGTCGCCGCCGAACAGCGCCCAGTGCAACCAGGTGCCGATGACCGGCATACCCAGCGTGATCGACGACAGTGCGGCCCGGATGCCGATTCCGGACAGCAGGTCGTCGGGCAGTGAGTAGCCGAAATAGCCCTCGAACATCGCCAGGATCAACAACAGTGATCCGACCACCCAGTTCGCCTCGCGCGGCCGCCGGAACGCGCCGGTGAAGAAGATGCGCGCCAGGTGCACCATGATCGACGCGGCGAACATCAGCGCCGCCCAGTGGTGCAGCTGCCGGACGAACAGCCCGCCGCGGACCTCGAAGGAGATGTTCAGTGCGGTCTCGTAGGCCCGCGACATCTGCACCCCGTTGAGCGGCTGATAGACGCCGTGGTAGATGACCTCGGCCATCGACGGGTCGAAGAACAGTGTCAAGTAGACGCCGGACAGCAACAGGATGATGAAGCTGTACAACGCGATCTCGCCGAGCAGGAACGACCAGTGCGTCGGGAAGACCTTGTTGAACTGGCGTCGCAGTGCCGCCGCCGGGTGGTAGCGGGTGTCGATGTCGTCTGCTTGACGGGCGAGCAGATCGCCGATTGCAGGGCTCATGAGGTGCGCTCCCAGAAGGCCGGTCCGACAGGTTCGACGAAGTCGCCGTTGGCGACCAGATACCCATTGGTGTCAATGGTGATCGGCAGCTGAGCCAGTGCGCGTGCCGCCGGGCCGAAGACCGGCTTGGCGAAGTGCAGCGCATCGAACTGCGACTGGTGGCACGGGCACAGGATCCGGTAGGTCTGCTGCTCGAACAGCGATGACGGGCAGCCGAGGTGCGAGCAGATCTTCGTGTAGGCGAAGAAGTCGCCGTAGTTGAAGCTCTCCTGGCCCTTGCGCTTGACCACGTTGGGCATGTCGTCGGGCCGGATGCGGATCAGCATCACTGGGTTACGGACGCCCATCATGATCTCGGTGAGCTTCTCGCGTGATTCCTCGGTGGTGCCGTCGCCGTCGGACTCCCGCCACGGGAAGACGGTCTCCATGCCGCCGGCGTCGAGGTCTTCGGGGCGCATCTTGATGAACGGCGAATTGGTGCTGTGACCGGTCGCGCGGGCCAGGTAGATGGTCTCGCCGCGGTAGCGCGGGGTCCATCCCGAGGTCCACAGCATGGCCTTTTTGCCTTCGGCGGTGTCGACGACCGGCTTCCACGGGTTCTTGATCAGGCCGCCGGCCCCGGCCACCAGGGTGCCCAGCCCGAACGCGCCGAATCCGATGCCCAGCGACGCCCCGAGCAGCTTGCGCCGCCCGATCGTCGAGCCCTCGAATGCGTCGGTCAGCTGTGCCGCGACCGTCTTACGGTCCAGCTCGGCGGAGCTGCCGTCGTGGCGCTCCTGGATGGTGATCTCTTCGGGGATGAACTTCTTGACGAACATCACCGCGCCGATGCCGAGCAGCATCACCGAGAGCCCGAAGGTCAGCCCGTACAGCGGAGTGGCCAACGAGTAGGCGAATCCGCCCGCGGAGTCCACCGAGGCGTACTCCCAGGGCCAGAACACGAAGATCAGCAGCAGGGCGAGGCCGAAGCCGCCGGCGGCCAGAAACCAGCCGGCGACACTGCGCTCGGCCCGCTTCTCGGCCCGAGTGCCCTCGACCGGCCAGCGCGGCTCCTTGAAGATCGTCTCCACGCCGTCGATGCGGCCACCGAGTGCCAGCAGCTCCTCGGTGTTCATCGCGGCCAGCTCGGCCGCGTCGGGAATGGCGGTGTCCTTGCCGACCTCGGTCATGAGCGTGCCCCGATCCACAAAGCCGCGCCGATGGCAGCGACCATCCCGACAATCCACATCACCATGCCCTCCGGCGCCGGACCGAAGCCGCCCAGCCCGTAACCGCCCGGATCATGTTCCTCGGTGACGGCTCTGACGTAGGCGATGATGTCCTTCTTCTCCTCCATGGAGATCTGCCGGTCGGAGAAGCGCGGCATGTTCTGCGGACCGGTCACCATCGCGGTCAGGATCTGCTGCTCGTTGGCCGGTGCCAGGTCCGGCGCGTACTTGCCCGAGGACAGCGCGCCGCCCCGGCCGGTGAAGTTGTGGCAGGACGCGCAGTTGAGCCGGAACAGGTCGCCGCCGCGGCCCAGGTCGTCGCCGCGCAGCGAGGCCTGCGCGATGCTGCCGTCGGCGTCGCGGACCACGGTGGGGCCGCCGCCATTGGCCTGCACGTAGGCGCCCAGGGCGTCGATCTGGTTGTCGTCGAAGAGCGGGTACTTGCGGGGTGCCTGGGCCTCACCGCGGGCTGCGGGCATCCGCCCGGTCGAGACCTGGAAGTAGACGGCGGCTTCGCCGACGCCGATCAGGCTCGGTCCCCGTCCGGGCTCACCCTGCAGGTTGGCGCCGTGGCAGCTCACACACGAGGTGTCGAACAGTTGCTTGCCGGTGCGCAGCAGCGCCGAGGCGGACTCGTCGGCGACGGCCAGCTGCGGGGTCGGGGTCACCACCGCGGCCAGTCCACCGGCCATGGCCAGTGCGACCAGCAGCAGCAGGCCGCCGGACAGCCGACGCCGGAGCCGGCGCCGGGCGACGGTTTGGTTGTGGTGAGGTCGGGCCCACTTCCTCAGTGTCTTCAACCGGACACTCCTGTTCATCGGGCGGTTGGTCATCGGATGAAGTAGATCGTGGCGAACAGTGCGATCCACACGATGTCGACGAAGTGCCAGTAGTACGACACGACAATCGACGCGGTGGCCTGTGCCGGGGTGAACTTGCTCATGGTGGTGCGCAGCATCAGGAAGACGAATGCGATCAACCCGCCGATGACGTGCAGGCCGTGGAACCCGGTGGTCAGGTAGAACACGGTGCCGTAGGCGCTGGACGGGATCGTGGTGCCGTGCGAGATCAGGTGGTAGTACTCGTAGGCCTGACCGCAGACGAAGAACGTGCCCATCAGGAACGTCACCAGATACCACCGGCGCAGCCCGAACACGTCGCCGCGCTCGGCGGCGAACACGCCCATCTGGCAGGTGAACGACGAGGCGATCAGCACCAGCGTCACCGGGACCGACTGCCACAGGTTCAGCTCGGTCGGTGGTGGCGGCCAGGCGCCACCGGACTGTGCCCGGGCCGTGAAATACATGGCGAAAAGCCCGGCAAAGAACATCAACTCACTGGACAGCCACACGATGGTGCCCACGCTGACCATGTTGGGACGGTTCAGCGAATGCACACGCGACGTGATGGCAGTACCCGAGGACCCCACAGCGCTCGTCACATCCGCAAGTATGACGCTATGTAGTTGAAGATCTCCACCCGGGGCTGGCAATTCATCAGAAATGGTGTGGTGTAGGCCGTCACCTGCGGTGTTTCCGGGCGGCTTTGGTGGCCGGTGGGCCGCGTGCGACGATCTGCGCGTGGTCGAGCCCGGCGGTGAGGCGCAGCCGATAGCGCAGATAGCACAGTGGCGGCAGGTGCTGGGGTGCCTGACGTCCGGGGCGGACCTCGCCCGGGGCCAGGCGGCCTGGGCGATGGAGCAGATCATGGCCGGTGCCGCCACGTCGGCCCAGATCGCGGCCTTCGGTGTGGCGATGCAGATGAAGGGCCCCAACGCTGCCGAGGTCGGGGAGTTGGCCGACGTCATGTTGGCGCACGGTCGCAAGGTTCCCACCGAGGAGATCGGCACCGAGACCGTCGACGTGGTGGGCACCGGCGGGGACGGCGCCAACACCGTGAACCTGTCCACGATGGCCGCGATCGTGGTGGCCGCCGCCGGTGTGCCGGTGGTCAAACACGGCAACCGGTCGGCCAGCTCGCTGTCCGGCGGCGCCGACACCCTCGAGGCGCTGGGGGTGCGCATCGATCTGGGCCCCGACGCCGTCGCGCGCAGCGTCGCCGAGGTCGGCATCGGGTTCTGCTTCGCCCCGCAGTTCCAGCCGTCCTACCGCAACGCGTCGCTGGCGCGGCGTGAGATCGGCGTGCCGACGGTGTTCAATCTGCTGGGCCCGCTGACCAACCCGGCCAGGCCGCGGGCCGGCCTGATCGGCTGTGCGTTCGGTGATTTGGCCGAGGTGATGGCCGGGGTGTTCGCCGCCCGGCGGGCCAGCGTGCTGGTGGTGCACGGCGACGACGGCCTCGACGAACTGACCACGACCACCACCAGCACCATCTGGCGGGTGCAGGCCGGCACCATCGACCGGCTGACCTTCGACCCGGCCGGGTTCGGGTTCGCCCGCGCCGAGGTGCACGAGCTGCTCGGCGGCGACGCGCAGGCCAACGCCGAGGAGGCCCGGTCGGTGCTGGCCGGAGCGCCGGGCCCGGTACGCGACGCCGTGGTGCTCAATGCCGCCGGTGCGATCGTGGCGTATGCCGGGCTATCCAGCAGCGCTGAATGGCTGCCGGCCTGGGAGGACGGGCTGCAGCGCGCTGTCGCGGCGATAGACAGCGGTGCGGCCGAACAACTGCTCGCTCGTTGGGTCCGCTTCGGTACTCAGCTCTGAGGCCAGTCGGGCCGAGCGGGCCTGGGCCGCCCACGCCATCCACGGCCCGGCTGAGGCCAGCGGCTCTGCCCAGCCGTCGCCTTCGGCGGCGCCCTCGACTCGCACGATGCG
>NZ_QMEX01000176.1 GCF_003284925.1 Mycolicibacter senuensis | reverse complement strand
TCCCCCGATCCGCAACGCGCTGCCCGCACTCGCCGACAGCCCGGCACCCAAGCCGCCGCCACCACCCAAACCGCCACCGCCCAGGCCCAGCCCGCCCAGACCCAGACCGGCCGGCCCGATCATCGGCGGGTTGAGGATTTCGCCCAAGCCGCCCGGGTTCTCGGCTGTGAAGGCGGCCAGGCCGATGCCGTTGTTGATATTGCTGAGCATGTTCGCGGTGCCCGACCAACCCGTCATGGTGGCGCTCATGCCCTGCGTTGCCAGCCCGGTGAACGGCGAGAACTGTCCGATGATCGACGTCACCGAGGTGAGCAGACCCGACACCCCGTCGGTGGCGCCGCTACCGGCGGCCGTGGCGCCGGCCTGGGTCACCGCCGCGGACTGAGCGGCCTGCCCGGAGGCGTTGGTCGTCGGTGGCGGCTGACCGAATGCGGTCAGCGTCGACGCGGCCGCCGAGGAACTCGCGTAGCGGTACATCGCGGCGGCGTCCTGGGCCCACATCTCGGCGTATTGGCGTTCGGCCTCACCAATCGCCGGGGAGTTCTGCCCGAAGAAGTTGGTGGCGACCAGTTCATTGAGCAGGACACGGTTGGCCGCGATCACCGGCGGGGGCACCACTGCCGCGAGCGCCGTCGCATACGCCTGTGCGGCGGCCGCGGCCTGTCGGGCCGTCTGTTCCGCCTGCGCGCCGGTGCCGCGCAGCCACGTCGCGTACGGCTGGGCCGCAGCAGCCATCGCGGTCGCGGCCGGGCCGGTCCACGGGCCGGCGGCCAACCCCGACGTCACCGAGTCGTATCCGGCTGCGGCGGTGTGCAGTTCGGCGGCCAATTGCTCCCACTCCGCCGCGGCGGTCAGCAATGATCCGGACCCGGGCCCTGCGTAGATGCGACCGGAGTTGATCTCCGGCGGCAGAACACTGTAGTCCAGGTACATCACAGCCCCCTAGCAGCTAACCCACAGTTCGTCTGTAGTTCTCCGGGAAGTCATCCGGCGATGAGGAAACGCCGCCGAAGTGAACTGGGGGTTACAGCCAGGTGGTCAGCACAGTGGCGCGTCGATGAAATCTGCGGCGCGCCGGCCGACCGGTCGCCGCCGAGGTGGCGCCGACGCAGATCAGACGGTTGGTGTTCACTCGCTATTCACGTCATGGCAGGCGGTGATTAATCCCGTGCCGCGATGCTTTCAACACTGTGAAGCACGCACGATGGATTCTGACCGCGATCAGCGCCGCCGCGCTGGTCGGGTTCGGCGCGCCGGCACACGCCGACAGCGATCCCGATGTCGCATTCCTCAGCGCGATCGACCAGGCGGGCATCGAATACACCGACCCGCAGGAGGCGGTGGCCGTCGGCCGCGAGGTCTGTGACTACCTGCACGCCGGTCACCAGACGGACGGCGCCGCGCGCGCACTGCGGATCTCCAACCGCGGCTTGTCGGTGAAAAACGCCGCGCGATTCGTGATAGCCGCGCGAACTTCGTACTGCCCCAACTGACTAACCGGCCGACGGAGGACATGATGAGGGCTCGCAAAACCACGGTGGCGGTATTCGCGATGGCAGGTCTGATGGGCCTCGCCGCCCCGGCCGCCGCCGAACCCGGCGACGCCGGTTTCCTTGGCGCACTCGACCAGATGGGCATTTCCTACCCGAACCCGGCCGACGCGGTGGCCGGCGGTCAGGCGGTATGCCGGTACATCGCCGAGGGACACAGCGTCAATCAGGCGGCCAAGGGCGTCAAGAACGCCAATCCGAGCCTGACCCTGACCAAGGCGTCGCAATTCGTCGGTATCGCTCGGGCCAGCTACTGCACTGACGCTTAAGGACCGTCACCGGCGCGCTATTGCGCGATGGCCATGACCGCCCCGGGGCGCAGCCATTGGATGATCTGCACCAGCTTGGCGTCGTCGATGGCCACGCAACCCGCAGTCGGGCCACCGTCGGTGGTGTGAAAGAAGAATGCTGCGCCGTCGCCAGGGGTGCGGGCGGTGTTGACGCCCATCACCACCGCATGCTTGTACTGCGGAATCTGGAGGTTCTCACTCTCGCCGGTGTCGAACGGGCACTGTTGCTTCTTGCAGACCTGCATGGTGTTGAAAGTCGGGCTGTGGTCGTCACCGTCCCACCAGTGGTCCGGACCGACCTGGACATACTGCAGTCCGCCACCGGGATTCGGTGCGGTGCCGAACGCATACGGCAGCGTGAACACGCCCATCGGGGTGGCGGGGTAGCCGCTCTTGGCCCGCTGCGCCATCCCGGCCGACCCGACGTGGGCGGGTATGCCGGCCGCCACCGGTTGCCACCCCGTCGCGCTGCGCTGGTAGACGTCCATCTTGGCGTCGGAACCGCCGACCCCGACCACCGAGATCACCTGGGCCGCGTTCCCCACCGACCGCGCAAACCACGGCGCGACATCGGCCTGGGCGCCGGGCGCCGCCACCAGCGCCGTGCCGGCGGTGCACAGGGCAGCGCAGAATACGCTCAGCAGTCGGCGCATTGGCTCATCATCGGCGGGTGCCGCGGGAGGGTCAAACACCGGTCCCGGCGCGCCGGGTCACGGTTCGGCACGGCGCGGTAGGTCTTCGACCGGCGCCTCGTCCTTGAGCAGACCGCGCGAGGACAGATAGCCGCGGAAATACTCCCGATGCTCGGGACAGGTCAGCCACACCTTGCGACGTTCGGGGGTGTGCAGCTTCGGGTTGTTCCACAGCATGCCGAACGTCGCGGCGGCGCTGCAGCCTTTACGCGAGCACACCAGTGTCCCCACGGGGTCGGCGTCATAGCTGGTCATCTCCTCAAGCCTGCCATGGTTTGAGTAACAGCACCCAGGCCGTCAGATACGCCCAGCCCAGCGCCCAGCCGGCCAGCACGTCGGAGGGATGGTGCACGCCCAGCGCCACCCGGGCGATGCCGACTGCGGCCACCACCAGCGCACCGCCGCCGACGGCCGCCAACCGGGCGCTGCCCCGCAGCACCGGCAACAGCAGCACCAGCAGTGCACCCACCGCGACCATCACCCCCAGCGCGTGCCCGGACGGAAACGACGACGACGATGCCGTCGCCAACGCGGTCACCGGGCGGGGCCGGTCGACCGAGGCCTTGGCCACGGCGGTCAGCAGCCCGCTCAACTCCACCGTCAGCAACAGGAACAGTGCCGGCCGCAACCGGCGCCGCAGCAACGCGACCACCACCGCCACCATGGCCAGCACCCGGAACACCGCCGGTGCGAAGACCGTGGACAGCCCGTCCCAGAACCGCACCCACTCCGGGTGTTTGACCCCGATGTCGTAACTGGCATGGAGCGCCGCGGCATCGACGGTGGCCAGCCAGCCCCAGCCCTGCCGGTAGCCCACCAGCATCAGGGCACAGACCGCCGCCGCGACAACGCCCGAGACCCATGCGGAGGCGCGCGCCGCCGACGGCGTCACGATGTCGGATCGCGCCGCACGCCGACGCTGCGCAGGTCCGGCCAGGGCGGGCGGCGCAGCACCGCCAGCGATGCGATCACCGCCGACACCAGGCCGGTGAGCACTCCCAGCAAGGCGATCCGGTCGGCGTTGACGGCGGCCACCCACTTGGCTTTGTCACCGCGGATCACCATGACGCCCAGCGGCGTGGCGGTCACCGCCGAACCGTCGCCGCCGGCCTGAATGCGGGTGGCGGTGATGACCGTCGCGCCGTCGGGGGTCTGGTGCGGTTCGCCGTAGACCAGCGCAGCGGTGGAGCCGGTGGACAGCTGATCCAGCAGTTCCGAACGTTTCATCGCGGGCATCCCTTCTTCTGACTCCTACCATGATCGCGTGGCTGATCCGTCCTTCACCGCGCAGGAGCGCCAAGCCGTCTACCGGGTGATCGCGGAGCGGCGCGACATGCGCCGCTTCCTCCCCGACCGCACCGTCGACCCGAACGTGCTGGCCCGGCTGCTGGCAGCGGCGCACGCCGCGCCCAGTGTGGGGCTCATGCAGCCGTGGCGGTTCGTCCGGATCACCGACGACACCCTGCGGCAACGTATCCACACGCTGGTCGACGACGAACGTCACCGCACCGCTCGCGCGCTGGGGCGGCGCGAACAGGAGTTCCTGGCACTCAAGGTGGAAGGCATCCGCGACTGCGCCGAACTGCTGGTGGTGGCGCTGCGCGAGGGCAGACAGGCCCACATCTTCGGCCGCCGCACGCTGCCGCAGATGGACCTGGCATCGGTGTCGTGCGCCATCCAGAACCTGTGGCTGGCGGCCCGCGCCGAGGGCCTGGGCATGGGATGGGTCTCGCTGTTCGAACCGCTGCCGCTGGCGCAACTGCTGGGTATGCCCGCCGACGCCGAGCCGGTCGCGATCCTGTGCCTGGGCCCGGTTCCGGAGTTTCCGGATCGCCCGGCGCTGGAACTGGACGACTGGGCCTACCGGAAACCGTTGAGCGAGTTCGTCTCCGAGAACAGCTGGGAGCAACCATGACCGACAATGAAGCGGCCGCGGTCCAGCGGCTCTGGTCCGGGCTCGGGCTGCCGGGAATCATCGACGTGCATACCCATTTCATGCCGAAACCGGTAATGGACAAGGTATGGAATTATTTCGACTCTGCAGGCCCGATGGTGGGACGCAGCTGGCCCATCACCTACCGCACCGACGAGGCCCACCGCGTCGAGACACTGCGGTCCTTCGGGGTGCGCCGATTCACCTCGCTGGTCTATCCGCACAAGCCGCAGATGGCGGCGTGGCTGAACCAGTGGTCGGCCGAATTCGCCCGCGAGACACCGGATTGCCTGTCCACGGCGACGTTCTACCCCGAGCCGGGGGCGGCCGACTACGTCGGTGCCGCCATCCACGCCGGCACCCGGCTGTTCAAGGCACACATCCAGGTCGGCGACTACGACCCCAACGATCCGCTACTCGACGACGTTTGGGGGACGATCTCCGATTCCGGCATCCCGGTCGTGATCCACTGCGGCTCCGGACCACAACCCGGGCGGTTCACCGGACCCGAACCGGTTCGGCGACTGCTGCGCCGTCACCCGCGGCTGCCGCTGATCGTCGCGCACATGGGTATGCCCGAATACGGTGAATTCCTGGACCTCTGCCTGGATTCGGCCGCTGTGCACCTGGACACCACCATGGCGTTCACCGCGTTCGTCGACGAACTGATGCCCTTTCCGGCCGGCGAGCAGGCGCGACTGCGTGACGCCGGTGAGCGGATCGTGTTCGGCAGCGACTTTCCGAACATCCCGTACCGGTACCGCGACGCACTGACCGCCGTCACCGCAGTTCCCGGCATTGACGACGGCTGGCTGCGGGGCGTGCTCCACGACAATGCCGCCCGATTATTCGAGATCGCGCTACCATCCGCTTGACAGAAAGGCTGGCGACCGTGACCACTGACGCCACCCCGCTCACCGCGCCCATCCCGGTCCCCGATGTGCCGGGCGCTGACGCGGGCCCGAGGGGCCTGCCCGAGCGCAGCGAGTTGTCGTTGCGCGACAAGCTGATCGTCGACGCTTCGGCGTTCGCCGATATCGGCCTGCGCACCGCGGTCGCATCCATGGTTGCGGCATCGATGATTCCGTCGGTGCTGACCACCGCGATCGGGCGCGAACAGTCGCGGCGGGAACGGGAACGCCTGGCGTTCTATGCCGAATTGGCCGCCGAACGCGACCCGGCCCGCTCCTTTCCGGCGCCGACGGTACTGCCACGGATCTGCTCGCGGCGGGCCAACCCGCTCGCCGAGCGGGTGGCGCGCGGCACGGTGGAGAACGTGTCGTTCCACAGCGGCTTCGAAGCCGTCAACCCCGCCATGCGGGATTCTTGGAACAGCCTGGGCCCGAACAACATCGCGCGGTTTCAGCACTGGCGTCACGATGACGGGCCGCGGCCGACCCTGTGCGTCATCCACGGATTCATGGGATCGGCGTATCTGTTCAACGGCCTGTTCTTCTCACTGCCCTGGTTCTACCGATCCGGCTACGACGTCGTGTTGTTCACCCTGCCGTTCCACGGTCGGCGCGCCGAGAAGTACTCGCCCTTCAGCGGATACGGCATCTTCTCGCACGGCATGGCGGGTTTCGCCGAGGCGATAGCCCAAGCCGTCCACGACTTCCGCTCGGTGGTCGACTATCTGGAGTTCACCGGCGTCGACCGCATCGCGTTGACCGGCCTGTCATTGGGCGGTTACACCAGCGCACTGCTCGCCGCGGTCGAGCCCCGGCTGCAGGCGGTGATCCCGAATGTTCCAGTGGTCTCGGTCGATTCGGAGATCCGCGACTGGTTCCCGGCCAACAAGGTGGTGCGGGCCGGTCAACTGCTGGGCGGGGTCGACCACGGCGCATTCACCGACGCGACGGCGTACCATTCGCCGCTGAACTACCCGCCGCTGGTGGCCAAGGACCGCCGGCTGATCATCACCGGTCTGGGTGACCGGTTGGCACCGCCCGAGCAGTCGGAGATGCTCTGGCGGCACTGGGATCGATGTGCGCTGCACTGGTTCCCGGGGAACCACGTGCTGCACGTCAGCCAGCCGACCTACCTGCGCCGGATGACCGCATTCCTGCGCGAATACATGTTCTGATGTCGATGGCCTGATGGCGGCGACCCGCTGACCCGTTGGCGGCGACCCGCTGCGCCCGGCTCCGTCGCGTGTGCGATCGCCGCTAGCGCGCCGCCATGTCCGGCGCCG
>NZ_QMEX01000175.1 GCF_003284925.1 Mycolicibacter senuensis | reverse complement strand
CGGCCGACGCGGGCCCGCCGCTCAACCCGGCGCCCAGGCCGGCCCCGAGCGCGGACCTGGGGATCTCCGGCAGCAGCGCCTGCGGCTTGTAGAACGTCTTGAGCTGGACCATGCCGAAGTTGGGCCCACTGAGCACGGCATTGCCCAGCCCACCGAATTTCATGACCCCGCCGAGGATGCTGAACAGTCCTTCGTAGATCCCCGGGACCTCAGAGGCGTCCCCGGCCGCGGCGATACCCGGTCCGATGTGGCCGGCTGGGTTGGTGGACTGCGGCGGCGAGGCGAACGGGGTGAGCCGGGTGGCCGACGCGGCGGCGGTCTCATACTGGACCATCGCCGCCGCGTCCTGGGCCCACATCTGCGCGTACTGGGCGTCCGCGGCGGCGATCGCCGCGGTGTTCTGCCCGAGGGTGTTGGTCGCCAGCAGCGCTTCTCGCAGGCTGCGGTTGGCGGCGATCACCGGCGGTGGCACCACAGCGGCCAGCGCCACCTCGAAGGCGCTCGCCGCGGCACCGGCCTGCGCCGCCGCCTGGGTGGCCTGCGCGGCCGCACCCGACATCCAGTCCACGAAGGGCGTCGCGGCGGCAACCATGGCGGCCGACGACGGGCCGACCCAATCGACCGTCAACGTCGACAGCACCGCGCGATAGGAGGCCGTGACGGACTGCAGTTCGGTGGCCAACCCCTGCCAGGCGGTGGCCGCGGCCAGCAGTGATTCGGCGCCCGGGCCGGCGTAGATCAGGCCGGAGGTGACCTCCGGGGGAATCGCGGCGAAGTCGATCACGACGCACCTCCCTCCTCGGGCACCGGGATGACCAGGATGGTCGCGGTGGTCAGCGCCTCGGTGTCGGGCGCCTTGTCGATCACCCGCGCCGCACCGCCGCCTGCGACGGACTGCACCGCGGTGCCGGCGACGGCGCGCCCGGCCATGCCGGCCAGTGCCATCTCGGCGAGCGGAGCTTCGGTGCCGGCGGCGGCCGCCGCCACGGCCGAGGCCGCACCGGATCGTGACGACACCAGCGCGACCTCGCGCAGTGGGGACGGGGCGGCGGCGGCCCAGGTCTGCGGCACCGACAGCGAACCCAGCGGCACCGCCTTTCCCATGCTCGCCCACGTCGCGCCGACCGGCCCAGCCGCGGATCCCAGCGCACCGGCGGCCGGTGCGGTTTGGCCGACCAGCCCCAGCCCGCCCAGGGCGCCGAGTCCTTCGGCTCCTTCGGGAAAGACGAGTTCGCCCAACGTGATCGCCAGGCCACCGAACGCGCCGCCGAGGCCGATCCCGCCGAACGGGCCGACGCTGCCCACTTCCAGGACCGCGCCGGCCAGATCGAAGGCCAGACCGGGCGAGATGGCGCCCTCTGAGGTTCCGGCGGCGGTGCCGGCCAGTTGGGTGGCGGTGTTGAGGGCGTGGCTGGCGGTGGCGGGGGTGGGGGTGGTGTGGGGTGCGGTGAAGGTGGGCAGTTGGGTGGCGGCGGCGGCGTTGCCGGCGTAGCCGTACATGGCGGTGGCGTCTTGGGCCCACATCTGGGCGTAGTGGGCTTCGTTGGCGGCGATGGCGGCGGTGTTCTGGCCGAGGATGTTGGTGGCGATCAGGGTGGCCAGTTGGGTGCGGTTGGCGGCGATGACCGGTGGGGGCACGGTCATGGCGAAGGCGGTCTCGTAGGCGGCTGCGGCGGCGTTGGCTTGGGTGCCGGCGTGTCCGGCTTGTGTTGCGGTGGCGGCCATCCAGGCGGCGTAGGGGGCTGCGGCGGTGGCCATGGCGGTGGCGGCGGGGCCTTGCCAGGTTTGGTCGGTCAGGCCGGTGATGATGCTGCGGAAGGAGGTTGCTGCGGTTTCCAGTTCGGCGGCCATGGCTTTCCAGGCCGTTGCGGCGGCCCGAATCGGGCCTGATCCGGCCCCGGAGTACATCAGCGCAGAGTTGACCTCCGGTGGCAACGCTGCAAAATTCATCGGCACTCCTCGAATCGGCCGATATCCGACGGTATTTTCGGGCGCGCCGGCCGGGCAACCCGGCGGCCGGGACTCATACGAAACGCATATGTGCGCCGGCAGACCGCAGCTAGCGCGCCGACAGCTCGGCCGAGTCCAGCCGGGCCTGCCACAACGCGTCGATCGCGGCGGCTTCGGGGTGGCGGGCCGCGGTCTTCGGCAGGATGTCGATCAGGGTGCGCGGTCGGCGTGCCGCGCGCCGCGCGGTCACTTCGGCGCGACGTAGCCGAGCGGCCCCGACGCGATGCACACCGACAGCGCCGCGGTGTCGGCGCGGGCGGTGACGTTGTGACCGCCGCCGGGAAGCCGCACATAGACGCGATTGAGCCCCGGGCGCACCTGGATCCGGACGTCGGGCCCGTCCGACAGTGACAGCGTCATGGCGCCGTCGACGTTGGCCAGGTAGTTGATCTCGGCGGTCCAGTCGGCCGGCAGCAGCGGGCCGTCCAGGCCGAGCGTGGCCGGCAGGTCGGGTTGCACCAGATAGCCACAGTGCGGCACCGGCCCGGCCACGATGGACCGCACCCAGGTCACCTGGGCGTCGGTCAATGTCCCCGCGCTGGTGAGCATCCGCAAACGCGATGTCGCCGAAGCGAACTCGGGCCGATCGCGAACCAGGGCGAACAGGTGACTGGCCAGGTTCTCCGGATAGACCACCCGCTGCAACACCAGCGGGTCCACCTCCTGGTCGAGCAGTGGCGCGTCGGACTCCGCGCGGGCGGCAGCCAGTGCGGGCAGGGCGTTGTGTAGATACGGCCGGGCCGGGTCGTCGCGCCAGCGGGCCAGGAATGTCGCAGTCGAATACAGGCTGCTGGCGGTGAAGGCCACCGCCAGGCAGCTCACCACCGCGGTCCGCCACGGCGAGGCGTCCAACCACCGCGACGCGTTGCGGTTGGGGGCGCACAACCCGACGGCGCCCAGGATCGCCAGCACCACGACCAGGTCGGCCAGGTAGCGCAGGGTCTGGGCGAGTTCCAGCGCGGTGAACACCGACGAGCGCATGAGATAGATCGGCACCTGGCAGGCCGCGGCATACCCGGCCGCGGCCAGCCACACCGGCACCAGTCGGTGTTTGCGCGCCACCGACACCGCCAGCAGACCCGCCAGCACCAACCAGCCCAGCGCCATCACCGCCGGGCCCGGCAGCGCCCACGGCGAGGCCGGAGCCCACCGGGCCCACGTCCAGGGGCCGCCGGCCAGGCTCGGGACGATGCCGTGGGTGACCGAGCGCCACAACAGGTCGCGGGTCATGTCCAGATCCAGGCTCCAGCGCCGCTGATTGACCACCGCCAGATAGACCGCGACCCACCCGCCGGTCACCGCCAGCGTCGCTGTCCACAGCCGGGCCCCGGCCCGCCAGGTAGCGGCCACCGCGCCGCGGCCCCCGGCCACATGATGCAGCAGCGCGCAGCCGGCGAACGCGACGAACGGAATCACCGCGGCCTTCTCGAAGAACAACAGACCGCCCGCGTATGCCACCGTGCCGGTGAGCGCGTAGCGCTGATTCCCGGTGCGCGCCAACAGGATCGCGTCGGCGCACACCCAGGCCAGCGCCGCGCACATCGGCAGCGAGTTCAGCGCCGCCGCCCACCACGCGAACGCCGGCAGGCCCAGCGGACTGAACAGTGCGAACACCAGCGGCACCAGCAGCACCGGCCGCCAGCCCAGGATCACCCGCAGCGCCCGCAGCAGCGCCAACGACGCCAGCAGTTGCAGCACCACCAGGCTGGCCGCCGGGGCGGCCCACTGCAATGGCCACAGCCGGCTCAGCACGCCGGCGAGCAGGAACGCGCCGGGCATCACGTGGCCGTCGTGGTCGTCGAACAGATACGACGGCGAGAGCAGATCGTGGGTGCCGGCCCGGCCGATCAGGATCAGGTCATCCCAGTAGAAATAGCCCTCGAACGCCACCACCGCCCGCACCGCCAGCTGCGCGGCGATCAGGGCCAGCGCCGCCCAACAGACCCAGGGCAGGCTCGCCAGTCGGGTGCGCATGCGTCTTTCTTACCGGTCGGTATGGTGGCCCGGTGCGAGCACTGGTCACCGGAGCAGCCGGATTCATCGGATCGACGCTGGTCGACCGCCTGCGGGCGGACGGGCACCCGGTGGTCGGGCTGGACAATTTCGCGACCGGACGGGCCACCAACATCGAGCATCTGGCCGGTGACGCCGACTTCAGCTTCGTCGAGGCCGACATCGTCACCGCCGACCTGGCCGACGTACTGGCGCAATACCGCCCGGAGGTCATCTTCCACCTGGCCGCCCAGATCGACGTGCGGCACTCGGTCGCCGACCCGGCTTTCGACGCCTCGGTCAACGTCGTCGGGACGATCCGGCTCGCTGAGGCGGCGCGTGCCGCCGGCGTCCGTAAGATCGTGCACACCTCGTCGGGCGGGTCGATCTACGGCACCCCGCCGCGCTATCCGACCACCGAGGACGATCCCACCGATCCGGCGTCACCCTATGCCGCCGGCAAGGTGGCCGGTGAGATCTACCTCAACACTTTCCGGCACCTCTACGGACTGCAGTGCTCCCACGTCGCGCCGGCCAACGTCTACGGCCCGCGGCAGGATCCGCACGGCGAGGCCGGCGTGGTGGCGATCTTCGCCCAGGCGCTGTTACAGGGCGCCCCCACCAAGGTGTTCGGCGACGGATCCAACACGCGCGACTACGTGTACGTCGACGACGTGGTCGACGCCTTCGTGCGGGCGTCGGGCCCGGCGGGCGACGGCCAGCGGTTCAATGTCGGCACCGGTGTGGAAACCTCGGACCGGCAACTGCATTCGGCAGTCGCCGCCGCGGTCGGGGCGCCCGACGACCCGGAATTCCATCCCGCTCGGCTGGGCGATCTGAAGCGGTCCTGTCTGGACGTCTCCCGGGCACGGGAGGTGCTGGGCTGGCAGCCACAAGTCGCGCTGGACGACGGCGTGGCCCGCACCGTGTCGTATTTCCGGCGGGTGAAATCGGCCTGAACGATGTGGCATACTGACCCGTCGGAGGGGAGTATTCCTTCGTCGCAGTGTCGTCATCTCGTCGCCCGTCATCGGACGACCGGTGCTGTGGGCCGGTTACCGGCGGAAGAGACCTCCAGCGCATCAAAGACGCTGGAGGCAATCCATGGACGTGTTCTCGATCGGCCGCCTCGGTCTGGAGACAGTCGGCGCGGCGGCAACGTCGGTTTTGGGGGCCAGCCTGGACTTGGCCGCCATCCCACTGCGCGAAAGCGCCAAAATCCTTGCCGGTGAGCGCTCCGATCTAACCAGCCGGCGCAGTTGGCGCGGCGCCGGACGGGCCTGGATTGAGATCCGCGGGCTCGACGAGGACGGTGGGGCCGATATCGGCGCCGAGGTGCTCGACGCGCTGCGGGCCCGGCCGGACGTGACCTCGGTGCGGCTGAACCGCCCGCTGGCCCGGGTGATCGTCGAGATCGACGACGACGTGTCGCTGGCCGAACTGTGCGCCACGGTGGACGCGGTCGAGAAGTCCGCAGCGCTCAGTGTCACCGAGACCGCCGCATTGCCTGGCGACGGGCTGTTGTTGGCCGCCAAGGGCGCGATGGTGGGCGCCAACGCGGTGGGGTTGGCGATCGCGACCGCGGGCAGCGTGCTGCGCTGGCCGGCGGCGCCCAAGATCGTCGACGCCGCGGCGTCGGTGGCGCGCTACCAGCCGCTGGTGCGAAACGCGCTGGAAAGCCGGATCGGGCCCGCCCGCACCGACGCGGTGCTGTCGCTGGCCTCGCTCGGCTCGCACATCATCACCATGTCGCCGGCGATCCTGGCGGTGGACCTGATGGTGGAGGGACTGAAGGCGTCCGAGGCCCGCGCCGGGGCGCTGGCCTGGAATCGCTACGAGCCGGAGCTGGCCCGCTGGGCCGAGCACCCGGAGGTGCACCGCGCGCCGCGTCCGGTGCCACGGCCGCACGGGCCGGCCGAACGGTATCTGAGACGAACGGCGGTCGCCCAGGTGCTCGCCACCGGGGTGGTGGGCGCCCTCACCCGCAACCTGGACATGACCTCGAGCGCGATCCTGGCGACCTCGCCGAAAGCGGTACGCACCAGCTGCGAGTCGTTCGCCGCGACCCTGGGGCAGGGACTGGCGGACTCCCACGAGGTACTGCCGCTGCGGCCGGACAGCCTGCGCCGGCTCGACAAGATCGACACCGTGGTCATCGACCCGCGGGTGCTCACCGGCGAACAGCGCCGCGTGGTGCAGATCCACGGCGCCACCGAGCACGAGCTGCCACGGGCCTGGAACAACGCGCAGCGGCTGCTCGACAAGCCCGGGCTGCGTCCCGGCTGGCACCGGGTCCGCATGACGGCACGCGACCGCGCCGAAGCGGTGGAGGCGTTGATCCTGCCCACCCACCACGCACTGGCCTCGGCGGTGGTGCTCGAGGGCCGGGCCTCCGGCGCGCAACTGGTCACCGTGGACACCGACATCCTCGGTGAGCTGCGCCCCGGTTTCGACGACATCCGCCCGGCGCCCGGCGCCGGCGACGCCGGCGGGATGGACGCCGCACTGGCTGCCGCCGTGACCGAGCTGCAGCAGGCGGGCCGCACTGTCGCCGTGCTGTCGAGCTCTGCGGCGCAGGCGCTGGCGGCGGCCGACCTGGCGCTCGGGGTCATGCCGGATTCGGGAACCGCCGTGCCGCATCCGGCTCATCTTCGCCCGGGCGTTGGTCTGCAACGGC
>NZ_QMEX01000174.1 GCF_003284925.1 Mycolicibacter senuensis | reverse complement strand
CGGCCGATGCCGTGAGGATGACCAGCGCCAGCAGCCACGAACCGCGGTGCGTGACTCCGGCCGAGATGCGGTCCCACACGGCGAGGGTTACCTGTCGGGTAGCGCGTGCTCGATGATCGGTCGGCGCGGCTGCGGCTCGCGCTCGCGGCGCTTGGCGGCCAGGTACACCTGTGCCGTCTCGTCGGCGACGGTGTGCCAGTCGAAGTCGGCGCTGAGGCGGTCGCGGGCGGCCACGGCGCGCTGCTGGGCCGCGGCCGGGTCATCGAGCACCGCGCACACCGCCGCCGCCAGTGCGGGCACGTCGCGCGGCGGGCACGACATCCCGGTGTCGCCGTCGATGACGGCCTCTCCCAGCCCACCGACGTTCGATGCGACCAGCGGGGTCCCGGCGGCCGCTGCCTCGAGCGCGGCCAGGCCGAACGGCTCGTAGTGGCTGGGCAGCACGGCTGCGTCGGCCCGGTGCAGCATGGCCAGCAATTCGTCGTGGTCCAACCGCCCCACGAACCGGGTTGCCTTGAGTACCCGATGTTTCCGGGCGCACTCGGTCAGCCAGTCCTGCTGGGTGCCGTCACCGGCGACGGTCAGCGTGGTGCCCGGGTGGGCCCGGCGGATCCGCGGCAGCGCCGCGATCGCGTCGTGGACCCCCTTCTCGTATTCGAGCCGCCCGACGAACAGCAGTTCCGGCGGTCCGGTGCGCGGCTCCCGGCGGGCGAACGGCCACCGCGCGGCGTCGATCCCGTTGCGGATCACGGTGGTTTCGGCCAGCCCGGGGCCGAACAGGTCGGTGATCTCGTCGCGCATCGAGGCCGAACAGGTGATCAGCGAGTCCGATTCACGGACCAGCCACGATTCCACCGCGTGCACCTGACGGCTCAGCGGACCGGACACCCAGCCGGAGTGGCGACCGGCCTCCGTGGCGTGGATCGTGGAAACCAAAGGCACGTCATAGAATTCAGCCAGCGCGATCGCGGGGTGGGCCACCAGCCAGTCGTGGGCATGCACCAGATCGGGTCGCCACAACGTCTGGCCGCCGTCGACCTTCAACGACAATCCGGCGCGCACCATCGAGTGACCCATTGCCAGGGTCCAGGCCATCATGTCGTCGCCGAAGGAGAACTCGTGCGGGTCCTGGGCCGCGGCGACGACCCGTACGCCCTCGCTGATCTCGTCCGACGAGGGGTGGGTGCTCGGGTCGGTGTCCGACGGGCGCCTGGCCAGCACGACGACGTCGTGCCCGGCGGCGGCCAGCGCGGTGGACAGGTGGTGGACGTGCCGGCCCAGCCCGCCGATCACGACCGGCGGGTACTCCCACGACACCATCAGGATCTTCACGCGGCTGGTCCGTTCTGAGCAGTGGGGCGCGAACGTGCGCAAAAACGGTCGTCTCGCGGCGTGTCGGGCCGGGCACACGCACGCTCGCGCGGGAGGGGGGTCACCGTGGCAGCCTACGGGCATCCAGCGCGCCGAACAGACCGTCGGCCCGATTCCAGCCCTCGGCCAGCCGTTCGGCCACGTCGCGATGCCCGGATGCCAGCGCGTCGGCGATCTCCCGGGTGGCGTGGGCGTGCAACTGCGCGCGGTAGCGGGCGTACTCGGCGGCGGAGTCCTTGCTCACCATGAACGGCCAGTCGCTGGACACCGTCAGCAACGCCTCCCGCAGCAGCTGGTCGGCGACGCGGTCGCGCGGAATCGGCCCCGACGGTGTGGCAGCTGCCGCCATGGCCTTGTCGACGGCGCCCAGCGCCGTCTCGACCACCTCGCTGTTGAGCTGCACCAGGTCGGCGACCTTCTCCCCGGACCAGACCTGCCAGTCCTTGCCTGACCCCCACGAGCTCGGCGGCAGCTCGACCGAGTCCCCGAGGAACCCGGCGTCGATCGCGTCCGACAGTGTGCCGACGCGAATCCCGGCCTCCGGCAGCGCACGCAACACCCGGGCCAGCCACTGCGGTCCCTCGTGCCACCAGTGGCCGAACAGCTCGGTGTCGAAGGCGGCGATCACATGGGCGGGCCGGCCGATTCGTTCCGACTCGTCCTGCAGCCGGGTGCGGACCACTTTGACGAAATCGGCGACGTGGGTGTCGACGGCGGCGTCGGCGCGCTGCGGGTCATAAGGCGCCTTGTGTTCCGGGTCGACGTTGCGGCCGGTGACCCGTGACGGCTTCAGCCCGGTGCGATGGTCATAGGTGTGGAAATCCCGGTAGGCGCCGTGGCCCGGATAACCCGACTTGGGTGACCAGACCCGGTAGCTGACCTGCAGGTCGCGGCCGAACGCGATCACTCCCGAGTCACCGACCGGCCGGCCCAGCGCGGTGTCGCCGTGCAGCGACGGCCCGTCGACCATGAAGTGCGTCACTCCGGCCGCCGCGTAACCGGCCTCCATACCGGGGGCATAGGCGCACTCCGGCGCCCAGATCCCGGTGGGGCGGTGGGCCAGCCGTGCCCGGGTGTCGGCCAAGCCCTCCCGCAGCGCGAACTCCCGCAACCGCGGCGCCAGCAGCGGCTGGAACGGGTGGGCCAGTGGGCCGCCCAGCATCTCGACCGTGCCGGCCTGGGCCAGCTCGCGCAGCAAGGGGCTGGCGCCGTGGCGCCACAACAGCGCGAACTCGTCGAGCGCCTGCTCGGCATTGGCGCGCTCGTACCGGCCGAAGTCACGCAGATCCGGCAGCGTCGTGGCCTGGGTGGCGCGCAGCTGCCAGTTCGCCAGCCAGTGGTGCATGCCGTCGAGGCAATACGGGTCGTCGAGCTGGGCGGCGACCACCGGCGTCACTCCAAGGGTGAGCAGATTGCGCCGGCCTTCGTCGGCCAGCGTCCGCAGCACCCGCATCAGCGGCAGGTAGGCCGCCGACCAGGACTGATAGAGCCACTCCTCGCCGACGGGCCAGCGGCCATGGTGGGCCAGCCACGGTAGGTGGGTGTGCAGTACCAGGGTGAACAAACCCGGCACCGAAGGCTTTTCGGTCACGGCCTCACCGCGATCGCAACCAGATCCAGGCTGTCATCGATGTGGTGAGCTGTGGTGTCGCTACCAGCCGGGACCAGTTCGAAGTCCGCGGTACGCACCGCCGCCACATCGCGGGCCAGCTGTTCGGGCCACGGCGCGGCTGTCAGGGCGCGTTCGATCTGGGCGTCGATGATCGAGCCGCCGTGGCGGGCGTCCATCTCGCGCAGCACCGGCCCGTGAAAGACGCCGTAAACTTCGTCCATCACGAACCCGCCGTCGACCAGCAGTTCGGTCAGCTCGGCGGCGTTGAGCTCGCGGGTGTGGAACGGATTGATCGGGGTGTCGCGGCCGGGGGAGAAGGTGATGCGGTTAGGGGTCGAGATCATCAGCAGCCCGCCGGGTCGCAGCACCCGCGCGCATTCGGCGATGAACTGCGCCTGGTCCCACAGGTGCTCGATGACCTGAAAGTTGACCACGACGTCCACGGCGGCGTCGGGCAACGGCAACTCGGCCAGGTTGCCCTGCACCGCTTCCACCCGCGGGTACCGTGCGGTTACGTGCGCCACCGCGGCGTCGTCGTAGTCCAGTCCGATCACCCGCTGCGCCACGCCGGCGATCAGGTCGGCGCCGTACCCCTCGCCGCATCCGGCCTCGAGCACCTCGCGGCCGTTGCAGCGCGGCGCCAGCTGTTCATAGACCACCTCGTGGCGGCGAAACCAGTAGTTCTCGATGTCGAGCCCGGGGATGGTGCGTTCGCCGGTCAGCATCAAGGTGGCGTCGCCGGGCGGGGTGCCGGCAGGGTCCCCGGCGGGTTTCGTGGATTTCATCGCACAGGCAGGCTAACGCGAACGCCACGGTCCGCGAACCGGCTACCCCGCAGTGGCCCTATCACGACCCGCTACTCTGTACTGGCGAACCGCACTAAGTTACCCGTGAGTAACGTGTCGTGCGGCTGCGTGAATCGTGACCCAAGTCCTGTGGCCCGCCGCCGCAGGACCCCTTCGAGGAGGACGAACCACACTCATGACGAACATCGTGGTCCTGATCAAACAGGTCCCAGACACCTGGTCGGAGCGCAAGCTCAGCGACAGTGATTTCACGCTGGACCGTGACGCCGCCGACGCCGTGCTCGACGAGATCAACGAGCGGGCCGTCGAAGAGGCGCTGCTGCTCCGCGAGAAGGAAGGCGCCGAAGGCACCGTGACCGTGCTGACCGCCGGCCCCGAGCGGGCCACCGAGGCGATCCGCAAGGCGCTGTCGATGGGGGCCGACAAGGCCGTGCACATCCTCGACGACGGCATGAAGGGCTCCGACGTCTTGCAGACCGCCTGGGCGCTGGCCCGGGCACTGGGTCAGATCGAAGGCACCGAGCTGGTCATCGCCGGCAATGAGTCCACCGACGGGGTCGCCGGCGCCGTTCCGGCGATCATCGCCGAGTACCTGGGACTGCCGCAGCTGACCCACCTGCGCAAGCTGACCGTCGCCGACGGCAAGGTCACCGGCGAGCGCGAGACCGACGACGGCGTGTTCACCCTGGAGGCCTCGCTGCCGGCGGTGGTGAGCGTCAACGAGAAGATCAACGAGCCGCGCTTCCCGTCCTTCAAGGGCATCATGGCCGCCAAGAAGAAGGAAGTCACCGTTTACACGCTGGCCGAGATCGGGGTCGAGGCCGACGAGGTCGGTGTCGCCAACGCCGGTTCCAAGGTCACCGCGACGACGCCGAAGCCGCCGAAGACCGCCGGCGAGAAGGTGACCGACGAGGGCGACGGCGGCACCAAGATCGCCGAGTACCTGGTTGCCCAGAAGCTGATCTAGCGACATCGAAGACAGGGAAGACAAACATGGCTGAAGTACTGGTGCTCGTTGAGCACGCCGACGGAGCGCTGAAGAAGGTCAGCTCCGAATTGATCACCGCCGCGCGGGTGCTCGGCGAACCGTCCGCGGTCGTGGTGGGTGCCCCCGGTGCCGCCGCGCCGCTGGTCGACGGACTGAAGGAAGCCGGCGCCGCCAAGATCTACGTCGCCGAGTCCGACGTGGTGGAGGGCTACCTGGTCACCCCGACGGTCGACGTGCTGGCCGCGCTGACCGAGTCGGCCACCCCGGCTGCGGTGCTGATCGCCGCCAGCGCCGACGGCAAAGAGGTAGCCGGCCGGCTGGCCGCCCGGATCGGATCCGGTCTGCTGGTCGACGTGGTCGAGATCTCCGAAGGCGCCAAGGTGGTGCACTCCATCTTCGGTGGCGCCTACACCGTCGACGCCGAGCCCACCGGCGACACGCCGGTGATCACCGTGCGGGCAGGGGCCGTGGAGCCGGCGCCGGCCGCCGGAGCGGGCGAGCAGGTCACCGTGGAGGTGCCTGCCGCCGAGGAGAACGCCACCAAGGTCACCTCGCGGGAGCCGGCGGTGGCCGGTGACCGCCCGGAGCTCACCGAGGCCCCCATCGTGGTGGCCGGCGGTCGTGGCGTCGGCAGCGCGGAGAGCTTCTCGGTGGTCGAAGAGCTGGCCGATTCGCTCGGGGCCGCCGTGGGCGCCTCGCGTGCCGCGGTGGACTCGGGCTACTACCCGGGCCAGTTCCAGATCGGCCAGACCGGTAAGACCGTCTCACCGCAGCTGTACATCGCGCTGGGCATCTCCGGCGCGATCCAGCACCGGGCCGGGATGCAGACCTCCAAGACCATCGTGGTGGTCAACAAGGACGAGGAAGCGCCGATCTTCGAGATCGCCGACTACGGCATCGTCGGGGACCTGTTCAAGGTCGCCCCGCAGTTGACCGAGGCGATCAAGGCCCGCAAGGGTTAATTTCTACTGCGTGAGCAGTAGCGGCAACGGCCCCCGCACGCCTGGCGTGTCGGGGGCCATTGCGTCGGATGGTGGGCTGGTCGGCCGGGACGGCGAGCAGAAGCAGCTTCGGGACCTACTGGGCCGGGCCCGCGCCGGTGACAGCCAGGTGCTGGTGCTGCGGGGCGAGGCCGGTATCGGCAAGACCGCGATGCTGGACTATCTCGCCGAGACCGCTACCGGGTTCGAGGTGATCGGCACCGCCGGCGTGGAGTCCGACATGGAGTTGGCCTTCGCCGGCCTGCAGCAGCTGTGTGCCCCGCTGATGCCGCGCGCCGGTGCGCTTCCCGAGCCGCAACGCGAGGCGCTGCAGATCGCTTTCGGGCTCAGTTCGGGTCCCGCCCCGGACCGCTTCCTGGTCGGACTCGCCGTGCTGGGCCTGCTGGCGGCCGCCACCGGCGAGCGCCCGATACTGTGCCTGGTCGACGACGCCCAATGGCTGGACCGGGTGACGGCGCAGACACTGGGCTTCGTGGCCCGCCGCCTGGTCGCCGAACCGGTCGCGCTGGTGTTCGCGCTGCGTGAGCCGGTCGACGGGCTGACCGGGCTGCCGAAACTGGTGCTGCGGGGGCTCGGCGACGCCGACGCCCGCGAACTGCTGGCCTCCGCGGTCACCGGGCGCATCGATACGCAGGTGCGGGACCGCATTGTCGCCGAGACGCACGGTAACCCGCTGGCGCTGCTGGAGTTGCCCCGGGGACTCTCCGCCGCCGAGTTGGCCGGCGGCTACCACCGGCCCGATGTCCAACCGGTCGCCGGCCAGCTCGAACAGCTTTTTCTGGCCCGGGTCCGGTCGCTGCCCGACGACACCCAGCGGTTGTTGCTGCTGGCCGCGGCCGAACCGGTGGGGGACCCGACCTTGCTGTTGGCCGCGGCGCAGCGCCTCGGTCTGCCGGCCGAGGCGTTGGCACCGGCCGAGGCGG
>NZ_QMEX01000173.1 GCF_003284925.1 Mycolicibacter senuensis | reverse complement strand
CTCGCGAACCTGCCCTTGACCTGCTAGTTCGCGTTCCCGACCGAGCCTTGGTGCCACCAGCCGTCTTACTCGCCATAGCCGCAAGCCTAACCGCAATACCCTCATTAGCACCATCTGCCACACTGGCCACGGCCCGGGTTGCGGGCCTCACCCGCGTGGCACCGGTCACAGTGCCGCTGCGTACGGTGACAGGGCCTGACTTTTCCCGCCACGCCTCACGAAGGAGATCTGCATGCCCGTGGTCGTCGTCGCCACCTTCGCCGTCAAGCCGGAATCGGTCGAAGCCGTCCGCGACATCTGCGCCAAGTCGGCGGCACAGGTGCACCAGGAGCCCGGTTGCCAGCTCTACGCGGTACACGAAACCGACGGCGCCTTCGTATTCATCGAGCAGTGGGCCGACGCCGAGGCGCTGCAGTCACACTCGACGGCCCCGGCGGTCGCCGAGCTGTTCAGCAACCTCTCCGAGCACCTGGACGGCGCGCCCGACATCAAGATGCTGCAGCCGCTGCCGGCCGGCGACCCGGCCAAGGGCCAACTGCGGGCCCAGTGATGGGAGCCTTGGACGGCAAGGTCGCCTTCATCACCGGCGCCGCACGCGGCCAGGGGCGCGCCCACGCACTGCGATTGGCCGGCGAGGGCGCCGACATCATCGCGGTCGACCTGTGCCAACAGATCTCCAGCGTGCCGTATCCGCTCGCCACCGCCGACGATCTAGCGGAGACGGTCAAGCTGGTCGAAGAGACCGGTGCGCGCATCGTTGCCAGGGCGGCCGACGTCCGCGATCGCGCCGCCCTGGGCACCGCCTTGCAGGCCGGCCTCGACCAACTCGGGCGGCTCGATTTCGTGATCGCCAACGCCGGAATCGCACCGATGGCGGGCGAGGACGCCTGGCAGGACGTGATCGACGTCAACCTCACCGGTATCTACCACACCGTCGATGTGGCGATGAAGCCGATGATCGCCCAGGGGGACGGCGGGTCGATCGTTCTGGTCAGCTCGGTGGCCGGGCTGGTCGGGCTGGCCGCTCCTGCGGCGGGGTCCCTGGGTTACGCTGCCGCCAAGCACGGCATCGTCGGGCTGATGCGGGTATACGCCAACCTTCTTGCGCCACACAGTATCCGGGTCAACTCCGTGCACCCCGCCGGCGTGCAGACGCCCATGATCGACAACGAGTTCACCCGGAAGTGGCTCGACGGCATGGACACCCAGGGCGGACCGGACATGGGCAACGCGTTACCGGTGCAGGTGCTGCAACCGGAGGACGTCGCCAACGCCGCATGTTGGCTGGTCTCCGATGCGGCCCGCTACATCACCGGTGTGACGCTGCCGGTGGACGCCGGCTACGTCAATAAGCGGTAGCTCAGATCTCGATAACGGTCGGCACGATCATCGGCTGGCGACGATAGCTCTCGCCGACCCATTTGCCAACCGTGCGGCGCACCGCTTGCGCGATCCGCGCCGGGTCGGTGACGCGTTCGGCGGCAAGGGATTCCAGCTCCGCCTCCACCTTGCGGGCCGCCGGTTCCAGCGCCTTGGGGTCTTCGGAGAAGCCACGCGAATGCAGCTGCGGCGGGGCCACCGCCTTGCCGGTCCCGCGGCGCAGCACCACGGTGATCGCGATGAATCCCGATGACAGGATCAGCCGCTCCCCCAGCGTCGCATCGCCGACGTCGCCGTCCACCAGCCCGTCGATGAACACCTTGCCGACCGGGACCGCCCCGGCGATACTCGCCTGCCCGGCGATCAGATCCACGCTGACACCGTTCTCGGCCAGCAGGATCGACTCCTCGGGCACCCCGGTGCGGACGGCCAGCGCGGCGTTGGCGCGCAGCATCCGCCAGGTGCCGTGCACCGGCATCACGTTGCGCGGCCGGATCCCGTTGTAGAGGAACAGCAGCTCGCCGGCATAAGCGTGCCCGGAGACATGCACCCGCGCCGCGGCGTTGGTCACCACCCGCGCCCCGATCTTGGCCAGCGCGTCCATCACGCCGTAGACGGCCTCCTCGTTGCCGGGGATCAGCGACGAGGACAACACCACCAGATCACCCGCGGTCAGCGTGATGGACCGGTGCTCGCCGCGCGACATCCGCGACAGCGCCGACAGCGGCTCGCCCTGGGTCCCGGTGGTGACCAGCACCACCTGCTCCGGCGGCATCATCTCGGCGGCGCCGATGTCGACCAGATCGGAGTCCGACACCCGCAGGAAGCCCAGCTCCTTGGCGATGCCCATGTTGCGGACCATCGACCGGCCGACGAACGAGACCCGGCGGCCCAGTGCGACCGCCGCGTCGACGATCTGCTGCACCCGGTCGACGTTCGAGGCGAAGCAGGCCACGATCACCCGTCCCTCGGCGCCGCGGATCAGCCGGTGCAGGGTGGGGCCGACCTCGCTCTCGCTGGGCCCGACCCCCGGAATCTCAGCGTTGGTGGAGTCGCACAGGAACAGGTCCACACCCTTGTCGCCCAGCCGGGACATGCCGGGCAGATCGGTGGGACGCCCGTCCGGCGGCAACTGGTCGAGTTTGATGTCGCCGGTGTGCAGCACGGTGCCCGCGCCGGTGTGCACCGCGATCGCCAGCGCGTCCGGGATGGAGTGGTTGACCGCGAAGTATTCGCATTCGAACACCCCGTGGGTGCTGCGCTGACCTTCGGCGACCTGGACGAACACCGGTTTGATGCGGTGTTCGCGGCATTTGGCGGCGACCAGCGCCAGCGTGAACTTCGAACCGACCACCGGGATGTCGGGCCGCAGTTTGAGCAGGAACGGAATCGCGCCGATGTGGTCCTCGTGGGCGTGGGTCAGCACCAGCGCCTCGATGTCGTCGAGGCGGTCGGTGATGTGCCGGATGTCCGGCAGGATCAGGTCGACGCCGGGCTCGTCGTGGCCCGGGAACAGCACCCCGCAGTCGATGATCAGCAGCCGACCGAGATGCTCGAAAACGGTCATGTTGCGGCCGATCTCGCTGATACCGCCGAGCGCGGTGACGCGTAATCCGCCGGCGGTCAGCGGACCCGGCGGCTTGAGGTCCTCACTCACCCGCACTCACTCGAGGACCGACGCGGCGCGCATGTCGATGGCCAGTTCGTCGACCTCTGCCCCGGTCGCGGGCACCATCGGCAGCCGTGGCTCGCCCGCATCGAAGCCCTGCAGCCGCAGCCCGGCTTTGACGAAGGTAACGCCACCGGTGCGGCCCATGGCGTTGGACAGCGGTGCGATCGAGACGTTGATCTTGCGAGCGGTCTCGACGTCACCGGATTCATACGCGGCCAGCATGTCGCGCAGCTGGCCGGCCGCGAAGTGCCCGATCACGCTGACGAACCCGGTGGCGCCCATCGCCAGCCACGGCAGATTCAGGGCGTCGTCGCCGGAGTAGTAGGCCACGTCGGTTTCGGCCATGATCTGCGCGGCGGCATGCAGGTCGCCCTTGGCGTCCTTGATCGCGACGATGTTCGGGTGCTCGGCGAGCTCGAAGATGGTGTCCGGGGCGATCGGCACCGCCGAACGGGCCGGGATGTCATACAGCATCACCGGCAGCCCGCTGGCATCGGCGACCGCGGTGAAGTGCGCCAGCAGCCCGGCCTGGGACGGCCGCGAGTAATAAGGGGTGACCACCAGCAACCCGTGGGCGCCGACCCCGGCGCAGGCCTCCGCCAGCCGGACGCTGTGCTCGGTGTCGTTGCTGCCGGCACCGGCGATGATGCGGGCGCGGTCGCCCACGGCCTCGACCACGGCACGAAGCAGGGTGAGCTTCTCGTAGTCCGCCGTCGTCGGCGACTCGCCGGTGGTCCCGGAGAGCACCAGGCCGTCACAGCCGGCGTCGACGAGCCGGTTCGCCAGCCGTACGGCGGCGTCGGTGTCCACGGAGCCGTCCGCACCGAACGGGGTCACCATTGCTGTCAGAACGGTGCCCAACTGCGCCCTGGCGTCGAATACGGTGCTGCTCACGAGCCCAAGATTACCTGGCGCCGCGGAGTCACTCAGATCTCGGTGGCGAGCGGACTGGTCGCCACTTCGGTGCCGTCGGCCAGCGCGGTGATCTCGAAGTCGCCGAACGCCGCCGGGGCGAGCCCGATGAGCTGCCGCAGGCACTCGACGGCCAGCCGCCGGATCTCGACGTCGGCATGCTCGCTGGCACGCATCGCGATGAAGTGTCGCCAGGCCCGATAGTTGCCCGTCACCACGATGCGGGTCTCGGTGGCGTTGGGCAGCACGGCGCGGGCGGCCTGGCGGGCCTGTTTGCGCCGCAGCACGGCATTGGGCTGATCGGCGAACTTGGCCTCCAGCCTGGCCAGCAGCTCGGCGTAGGCGGCCCGGCTGGCGTCGGCGGCCTCGGCCAGGATCTGCTGCAACTCCGGGTCATCGTCCATTCCCGGCGGCACCACGATCCGGGAGTCCGGTTCGGGGACGTAGCGCTGGGAGAGCTGGGAGAACGAGAAGTGCCGGTGCCGGATCAGTTCGTGGGTGGCCGACCGGGAGATCCCGGTGATGTAAAAGCTCACGCCGGCATGCTCGAGGACCGAGAAGTGCCCGACGTCGATGATGTGCTTCAGGTAGGCGGCGTTGGTGGCGGTGCGCGGGTTGGGCTTGGACCAGCTCTGATAGCAGGCTCGGCCGGCGAACTCCACCAGCGCCTGACCGCCCTCGGCGTCGGTGCTCCAGGCAACGTCCGGCGGCGGTATGAACTCGGTCTTGGCAATCAGTTGCACGCGCAGCGGCGCCGTCTCGGCCACGGCACCCACCTTAGGGCGTTCCGGTCCCTCAGCTGCCGGTCGGCACCTTCGCGGCGATCTGCCGGGCGATGACGACCGCGGAGTCCTTCGGGTCGGTACTGCAGGTGTTGACGTCGACGACGACGTTGTTGGCCACGGTCAGCGCCCGGCCGCAGGCCTGCCAGGCCGATTCGCCGGCGTTCTGCTGGGTCGCGACGGTGCTCAACACGCCCTCGGCGTTCGATATGCGCCCGGCGATCCACTCCGAACCACTCTGGATGTGGGTGTATTCGTGGCATTCCGGCCACTGCTTGACGGACGCCTCGAAGAACTCCTCGGCTTGTTTGGCGGTCGGGAACAGCACCACGGCCTGATCGACGAAGTGGGCGTTGTCTTCGCCATCGCTGACGCTCTGCTCTCGCACCGCGCTGAAACCGCTGCGCGCATAGACCTGTTCCTGGGCGACTCCGTCGACGGCCAGGCACTCCCTCGGCTGCATCGTGGCGCTGTCATCAGGCAGCACATCGTGGGGGGCGTGTGCCTTCATGTCGGCCACGCCCATGATCGGGTTGATCTCCTCGGGGGTGAGCAGCAGTGCCCGCAGCCCGTCCTCGCCGACCGGGGCGACGGCGACCGTCGTCGTGGTCGGCGTCGCCGCGACGGTGGTGGTGGTTCTTGCCGTACCGCCGCTGCCGCCGCAGCCGGCGATCGCCAGGCAGCCCACCACGACGAAACCCCACGAAACCGAACCCCGCACGCGATCACACCCCGAGTTTCCGATCAGGCTTGTGGATCCGCACGCCAGTCGAGGCGTCACCGATCAGTTATCGGCAACATTAGCGAAATCCGGGCGGTGCCGCCCGAGGTCAGCACAGATCCATCCAACCCCGTTGACGCCGAACCCTTTTGGTTGGCGGCACGCCGAAGCCGGCGACTCCGGACGTTTACGCTGTAATCCCAGCGGGTATCCCGGCACATCGGCGGCCACCCGGTCGCCTGCTGGGTGGACGGCCCCGCACCGCCGCGGCCCGTCCGTCCGGGCTTGATCCGATCAAGAGAGGCACACCACATGAGTGACGACAAGGACAGTGGCCCCGAAGCCGGCATCAAAGGCGTCGTGGAAGGCGTCAAGGGCAAGGCCAAGGAGGCTGTCGGCACCGTGACCGGTGACGACTCGCTCAAGCGGGAAGGCCAGGCGCAGCAGGACAAGGCCGACGCGCAGCGCGAGGTTGCGGCCAAAGAGGCCGAGGCCGAGAAGGCCCGCGCCAAGGCCGAGGCAGACGAGGCGCGCGAGCGTGCCGAACAGTAGTCCCACCGGCGGTGCGGTGCCGGCGAGTTCCGACTCGCCGGCACCGCTCAGCACTCACCGAGTGTCGCCGGGTCCGCGTTGTGAGGGGGTCGCGTGTTGATGCGCAGAATCGCACGTCCGCTGCTGGCGGCGGCGTTCATCGGGCAGGGCGTGGAGGCGTTGCGCCGGCCGCAGCAGGCCGGCCAGACGGCCCGTCCGGCGTTCGACGGGCTGCAACACCTACCCGACGAGATATCGGCGAAAGTGCCGTCCGATGTCGAGACGTTCGCCAAAGCCAACGCGCTGGTCCAGATCGGCGGCGGCCTGCTGCTCGCCAGCGGCAGACTGCCGCGGATTGCCGCTGCGGCGCTGGCATGCACGGTCATTCCCGGCAGTGCGGGCGGCCACATGTTCTGGATGGAGCCTGACATCCAGCGCAGGGCACAACAACGCCAGGCGTTCCTGACCGACGTCAGCCTGATCGGCGGGTTGATGATCGCGGCGGCCGACACCGAGGGACGGCCATCGCTGGGTTGGCGGGCCCGGCGTGCCGCCCGGCACGCATACCAGCGCGCGGCCGCGGCTATGCCCACCGCCTCGAACGATGCGGTGCTCGACACGGTCGGCGAGAAGCTGAGCGCGGGTCTGCAGGCCGGCGCCGAACACGGCCGCGAACTCGCCGAACTGGTGGGTGAGCGGGCCGG
>NZ_QMEX01000172.1 GCF_003284925.1 Mycolicibacter senuensis | reverse complement strand
GGCCAAACGCCTCCGGCTGCGCAAGACCAGGGCGGGGCACGGTGACGCCGCGATGGATCTGACCGTCAGGGTGACCCCGGACTGGGAACCGGCATCGGTGTCCGATCGTGGTGCCGGCGAACTGGGGCGCACCGGCAGAGCCCAGGCCGACGGCAGCGGCGCAACCGGGCTCACCCGGCTGGAAGGGGTCGAATTCACCGAGGGGCCGCGACTGCCGCTGCTGCCGGAGAGCTGGCGATCCGGCTGAGCGCGCGGACCGGGGGCTCGTCGCTACGGGATCAACACGATCGAACCGGTGGTCTTGCGGGCCTGAAGGTCCCGGTGCGCGTCGGCGGCCTCGGCCAGCGGGTAGCGCCGGCTGACCGTCACCTCGATCGATCCTGCCGTGATCGCGTCGAACAATTCTCCTGCACGCCAGGAGAATTCCTGCTCGCTGCGGGTGAAGTGTGCGAGGTTCGGCCGGGTCAGGTAGACCGAGCCCGCGGCGTTGAGTCGCTGCGGATCCACCGGGGCAACCGGTCCGCTGGCCGCGCCGAACAGCGCCAGCGTGCCCCGGACGGCCAGACTGGCCAGGCTCGCGTCGAAGGTCGCCGCGCCTACGCCGTCGTACACCGCGGCGACCCCGGATCCGTCGGTCAATTCCCGGATGCGGGCGCCGAAGGCGGCGGCGGCAGTGTCGTCCGGGCCGGGGTAGTCGAGGACCTCGGCGGCGCCGGCCGCTCGGGACAAGTCGGCTTTCGCCGGTGTCGACACGGTGGTGATCACCCGGGCGCCGAGCGCAGTGGCCCACTGGGTCAGGATCAGCCCCACCCCGCCGGCGCCGGCGTGCAGCAGCACGGTGTCGCCGGGTGACACCGGATAGACCGACTTGATCAGGTAATGCGCCGTCAGGCCCTTGAGCAGTACGGCCGCCGCCACGTCGGAGCCGACGCCGGCCGGGATGGGCGCCACCAACGCTGCCGGCGCCGTGCAGTACTGCGCGTAGCCGCCGGTCGCGGCCGCCGTCACCACGCGGTCACCCGCGCTCAGCGTCGTCACGCCCGCGCCGGTCTCGGCGACGACGCCGGCGGCTTCATTGCCGAGCACGAACGGCAACGCCGCCGGGTAGATCCCGGAGCGGAAATAGGTGTCGATGTAGTTGACCCCGATGGCGTCGGCCCGGATCACCACCTCCCCGGCGGCGGCGGAGGGTTGCGGCCTGTCGACCAGTTCCAAGACCTCAGGGCCGCCGGTCGCGGCGATTTCCACGGCGTGCATGGTGACTATCATCTCCGACTGTGGAGTCTGCATGAAGCTGGCCCGGCCCGATATCTTCCACCCGCGCATCGTGATGGCGGGCGATTCGCGGCGTGACCACGACGCTTCCGACGACGCTTCCGACGACGCTTTCGACGCCGGTGATGACGCCGGGCTGGTGCATGCGCTGCGACACCGCGGCCTGCACGCCCGCCGATTGCCCTGGGACGAGCCGGAAACCCTTGAGGCCGACCTGGTGATCCTGCGGTCGGCGGGCGGTGAGCCGGACCGGCGCGCCGAATTCACGGCCTGGACCAAGCGGGTGCGCAACCTGTTGAACCCACCGGAGGTGGTGGCCTGGAACGCCGATCCCCGCTATCTGGCCGACCTGCAGTGTGACGGGGTGCCGACGGCGCCCGGCGCGGCCACGGCGCGCACGGCGCTGGTGTTCTTCGGCGCCGGCCGGTCGCACGCGTTCGGCGCCGCGGGTACCGACCCGGACTTCGAGTTGTGGGACGTCGGCCGCGCCGCACTGCGCGCCGCCGCCGAACGCTTGAGCATCCGCATCGAGGAGTTGCTCTACGCGCGCGCCGAGGTGACCGGAGCCGGCGCCGACGCGCGGCTGGTCAGCCTGGATCTGGTCGCGCCGGACCTGGGCTGGGGGGAACTCGGCGCCGACGAATGTGACCGCGCGCAACGCCGATTCGCGCTGGCGGTCACCTCGGCGCTAGACCGGCTCGGGTTGGGCCCGCTCGCGCAGCGACGCCCATAGCGCCGCGGTCGCGCCAGTGACCAGCACGGCGCCCGCCACATGGATGGTGACCAGCACCGCGGGCACCCCGGTGAAGTATTGAACGACCCCGATCACCCCCTGCGCCAGGGTCAGCGCGGTCAACCAGGCAAGCCGGTTGGTCACCGGTTTGGCCGCTCGTACCGCGGCCAGCCCGAACGCCAGTCCCGCGAGTAGGCCCAGGAAGCCGATCAGCAGCGACTCGTGCACGTGTGCCAGCGTGACCACCTCGACCTTGAGCCGAGCGACCGTGCGGGTGGTGCTCTTGTCGCCGGCGTGCGGTCCGGCGGCGGTCACCAGGGTTCCGGTGACCAGCACCGCGGCCAGCATGACGGCGCACAGCGCGGTCAGCCGCCGCAACGGGACGGGGACCCGGTGGCGTACCACGACGGTCTCGCCGTCGGGCTCACCGACCTTGACGTACAACAGCACCGCCAGCCAGACCATCAACATCGAGACCAGCAGATGCACCGCCACCGTCCACCAGGCCAGCCCGGTGCGCACCGTGATGCCGCCGATGATCGCCTGCAGCACCGTGGAGGCCGGCATCAGCCAGGCGTAGACCAGCACCTCCCGGCGTCGCCGCGCCCGGATCACCGCCAGCACCGCCAGCGCCGAGGTGATGACCACCGCGAAGGTCACCATCCGGTTGCCGAACTCGATGGCCTGATGGATTCGCGGCACCTCCGAGACCGCGACCGGGACGTAGCTGCCCGGGAAGCACTGCGGCCAGGTCGGGCAGCCCAGCCCGGACGCGGTGACGCGGACGATCGCTCCGCTGACCGAGATGAAGCCCTGGGTGAAGACGACGGCGGCGGCCAGCAGCCGCTGGGTGCGCAGACTGGGATCGGGCAGCAGATCCACCAGGCGCATCAAGAAGCGTGCCACGGGGCTGATCGTAGAGGATCGGTAACTACGTACCGTAGTAGGTCAGCTGAACCGGAACCAGCGCACCGCGCCGAGGCCGGCCAGCAGCCCCCACGCTGCCACCACCGCGAATCCGAACCAGTCGAAGGAGACCGCCAGGGCCTGCGCCAGCGCCTCGGTGAGCGCCCCCGACGGCGTCAGCCGGGCCAGCCAGCGGACCGCGCCGGGCACCAGCTCGGTTTCCACGGTCAGCGCCGCGAACCCGCCGAACACGAACCACATCAGGTTGGCGACGGCCAGTACGATCTCGGCGCGAAGGCTGCCGCCGAGCAGCAGCCCCAACGCCGCGAAGCACGCCGTGCCCAGTCCGATGACGACCGCGCCCAGCGCCAGCCCGAGCGGTGTCGGCCGCCAGCCCAGGGCGATGCCGATCAACCCGAGCAGCACCGACTGCAACAGCACCACCGTCGCCACCGACAGCGACTTACCGGTGATGACGCCCCATACCGGCAACGCGGTGGCGCCCAGGCGTTTCAGCGCGCCGTACCGGCGGTCGAATGCCACCGCGATCGCCTGGCCGGTGAAGGCGGTGGCGATCACCGCCAGCGACATGATCACCGGCAGCACGGTGGTGACGCGCTCGGCATGACCCTCGCCGAACGGGCCCAGCGGCAGCACCGTCAGCCCGATCAGCAGCGTGATCGGGATGAACATCGTCAACAGCAGCTGTTCGCCGTTGCGCAGCAGCAGGGTCAACTCGAGCCGGTACTGCGCGGCCAGCATCGTGGGCACGCCGGCCGGGCGCGGGTCGGGCGTGAAGGTGCCCGGCGGGAAGACCGGCTGGTCACTCATTTGCGCAGCTCCCGTCCGGTCAGGTCCAAGAACACATCCTCCAGGCTGCGCTGCTCCACCCGCAGCTGGGTGGCCAGCACATCCAGGCGGGCGCACCATGCGGTCACGGTCGCCAGCACCTGCGGGTCGACTGCCCCCTCGACGAGGTACTCGCCGGGTTGCGGCTCGCTGGCCCGATAGTCCTCGGGCAACGCGGTGAGCAGCAACGACAAGTCCAGTCGGGGAGGGGCGGTGAACCGCACCTGGCCCTGGGCGCCGCTGCGGGTCAACTCCGCCGGCGTGCCGGCGGCGACCACCTTGCCGTGGTCGATGATCAGCAGCCGGTCGGCCAGTTCCTCGGCCTCCCGCAGGTGGTGCGTGGTCAGCACCACGGTCACGCCGTCGCGACGCAGCGCGTCGATCAGTTCCCACACCAGCAGCCGCGCATGGGCGTCCATGCCGGCCGTCGGCTCGTCGAGAAACACCAGCTCCGGGCGACCGACCAGCGCGCAGGCCAGCGCGAGCCGCTGTTGCTGCCCGCCCGAGAGCCTGCGGTAGGTGGTACGGGCCGCGTCGGTGAGGCCCAGGGTCTCCAGCAGCCACTGCGGGTCCAGCGGGTTCGCCGAGTACGACGCCACCAGCTGGAGCATCTCGCCGGCGCGCGCCGCGGGGTAGCCGCCGCCGCCCTGCAGCATCACCCCGATGCGTTCGCGCAGCCGGTCGTTGTCGGCGATCGGATCCAGCCCCAGGACCTCGATGGTGCCGGCGTCGGGGCGCACGAAGCCCTCGCACATCTCGACCGTCGTGGTCTTGCCGGCGCCGTTCGGGCCCAGCAGCGCGAACACTTCGGCGGTGTGGACCTCCAGATCGAGGCCGGCGACCGCCTCGGTCGCCGTCGGACCGGCCCCGTAGCGCTTACGCACGCCGCGCAACCGCACCGCCACAGCTGAGCTCACGGAGAATCAGCGTAAGCGTCGGCGACGGGGGCGGACCGCGGGGTCGGCCCCGCCAGCGGCTCACCATCGGGTCGGCCGCCCTCGGCGGGCAACTCCCGCCACGGCAGGTGCCGGTAGGTCAGCAGGAACAATGCCAGCACCACCACGGCGCTGGCCAGCGTGGCGTCCACGATCTGGAACAGCGCGAAACGGTCACCGTTGGCGGTCGGGCCGAAGATGCCGACCACCAGCGTCACCGCGATCACCGCGATCCGGAAGCTCGGCCGGGTCGCCCAGGCGGCCAGCGGGATGATCGCCCACAGCAGGTACCAGGGCTGCACCACCGGGAACAGCAGCACCGTGATGCCGAGTGCGACGCCCAGCCCGCCGACCGGATGCAGCCGGCCCTGGAAGACCACCAGCAGCAGCCAGATGACCATGACCGCGATGATCAGCACGCCGATGCCACGGGTCAGCGACAACACGGCGGTGGTGTGATCGCCCAGGCCCAGCAGGGTCCCGACCTGGCCGGTGCCGAGGGCGATCAGGGTCGGCGGCGACATCCAGCTGCGGACCACGTTGGCGGTGCCCAGCGTGTGGACCCAGCCGAAGCCCAGCCCGCTGGCCCAGCCGATCAGGCCCATCACGGCCGCCGCCAGGGCACCGGTGCCGACGCCGGCGAGCAGGAATGCCCGCAGGTCGCCGCCCCAGCGCCAGCCCAGGGCCATCGCCACGAATCCGAGCGCCAACAGCGACGGCAGCTTGACCTGCGACGACAACGCGATCAGGACCGCCCCGGTGAGCAGTTCGGCCAACGGCGCCCAGTCCTGCGGTTGGCGCCACCGGCTCGGCAGCAGCGGTTTGGCCGCGGTGATCCCGCGCAGCGCGAACTCGGTGCCGGTCAGCATCAGGCCGAGCATCAGCGCCTCGTTGTGGATACCGGCGACCAGGTGCATCAGCAGCAGCGGGTTGGCCGCACCCAGCCACAGGGCGCTGACCTCGGCCACCCCGCACCGTGCCGCCAGCCGCGGCACCGCCCACACGATCAGCCCCACGCCGGCCAGCACCACCACCCGGTGGCACAGCACCGCGGTGACGATGTTCTCGCCGGTCAGCGCCGATATTCCCCGGCCGATCCACAAGAAGAGCGGGCCGTAGGGGGCCGGTGTCTCGCGCCACAGGCTCGGCACCGACAGGGTGAACACGTGGTCCAGGCCGAGGGCCGGCGCCGGGCCCACCCGGTAGGGGTCCAGCCCCAGCCGGGAGATCTGGCTCTGCGCCAGGTAGGAGTAGACGTCCTTGCTGTACATCGGCGGGGCGACCAGCAACGGCAGCATCCACAGCAACAGCGTGCGGTCGAGTTGGCTGCGGGACATCCGGCGGGCCGGCCCGCCCGAGGACAGCGCGAAGCGGCCCAGCATCAACCAGGCCAGGGCCATCATCACCGCGCCGGTGGTGGTCATGGTCAGCGCCACCGTCTGCAGCCGTGACGGCAGGTTCAGCAGCCGTACCCCGAAGGTCGGGTCCTGGACCACCGGCCGGGCGCCCGCCCCGAGCGCACCGATGCCCATCAATACCGTGCCGGTGGCCCCGAACAGCCGGGTGCGCCGCAGTGCGACGAGTTCGGCAGCGTTGAGGGGGGCGCCGACGGTGCGCTCGTCGCCGTGCAGGTGGGCGATCGAGCTGCTCAGCGAGTGCCGGCGGGCTGCCATCCCAGCAGCGTAACGGCCCGCTGTGCGGCGACCGGCAGGAGCGCGCTGTGACCAGCGTTACGGTCGATTCGTGCCGAACTGAGGTGACCCTTTCTGGACCTGGCCGCCGAATTGCGTCACACTGGTGTTGTGAAATTCAAGGCTGAGGCCAACGCCGCATCCCAAACCGCCGGGCAGCGCCCCGGCGGTGCGGTTTCGGCTGCGCCTCAACCGGCCGCCGAGTTCGCCGGCAGCCATGATTCGTCCGAGGGCCGCACCCGCCAGGCGGTGGTGCGCCTGCTGATGGAGTCCGGTTCGATCACCGCCGGTGACATCGGCGCCCGGTTGGGCCTG
>NZ_QMEX01000171.1 GCF_003284925.1 Mycolicibacter senuensis | reverse complement strand
CGCCCCGCCGGCCCGAGCACAGCGGCTACCCCGAGCACGGTGGCTACCCCGAGCAGGGCGGCTACCCGGAGCAGGGCGGCTACGCCGGCGGCCAGGCTGGCTACCCGCAGTCCTACGAGCCCCAGTCCTACGAGCAGCGGCCGCCGAGCGGCTACGGCGCCCCCGCCGGCTACGAGCCGGGCTACCCGCAGCACCAGCAGCCACCGGCGCCGGGCTACCCGGGCGGGGGAGGACAGCCCGGGTACGGCGACTACGAGCGCCCCCCGGCCCGCCACGACGACTACTCCCAGCTCGGGGGATACCCCGAGGCGCAGCCCGACCAACGGCCCGGCTACCCCGACCAGGGCGGCCCCGGCTACCCCGACCAGGGTTCGCCGTCCTACGGCCGCCAGGAATACGGCCAGCCCGACTACCGCTACGGCGAGTCCCAGGGCGCCCCGAGCGGCTATGACTACGGTCCCGACTACGGCCAGCAGGCTCCCGGCGGCTACGGCGACGCGCAGGGCGGCGGCTACGACTATGGCCAGGACTACGGCCAGCAGCCCGCGGGTGGCTACGACGCTCCGGGCAGCGGCTACGGCCAGCGCGCCTACTCGGCTCCGGCCACGGTCACGCTGCATCTCGACGACGGCAGCGGCCGGACCTACCAGCTGCACGAGGGCACCAACGTGGTCGGCCGCGGCCAAGACGCCCAGTTCCGGCTCCCGGACACCGGGGTGTCGCGGCGTCACCTGGAGATTCGCTGGGATGGCCGGGTGGCGCTGCTGTCTGACCTGAACTCCACCAACGGCACCACAGTGAACAACGCTCCGGTCCAGGAGTGGCAGCTGGCCGACGGCGACGTGATCAGGCTGGGTCACTCCGAAATCATCGTTCGGGTCCACTAGGGGCGACCGAGGGCCACGCCGAACCGGCCCGGAACGGGCAAAGCCCTGCCGCTTTGCCCTACGGTCACTCACGTCCAAGTATCGTGACTTTGCCGAAGTGCTCCGCCATGGGAGCACGACATGGACGGCGCAAGGACGGAGAGGACGCCGGATGCAGGGACTGGTGCTGCAGCTGACGCGAGCCGGTTTTTTGACGTTGCTGTGGCTGTTCATCTGGTCGGTGCTGCGCATTTTGCGGACCGACATCTACGCGCCGACCGGTGCGGTGATGGTTCGCCGCGGCCTGTCGATCCGGGGCGTGCTGCTGCCCTCGCGGCAGCATCGCGCCGGCGCACGCCACCTGGTGGTGACGGAGGGGCCCCTCACCGGGGCCCGGATCGCGCTGAGCGACCAGCCGGTTCTGGTCGGCCGCGCCGACGACTCCACCCTGGTGATCAACGACGACTACGCCTCCGCGCGGCACGCCCGCCTGTCTCAACGAGGATCGGAATGGTATGTCGAAGACCTCGGCTCGACCAACGGCACCTACCTTGACAGGGTGAAGGTCACCACAGCGGTACGGGTTCCCGTCGGGACGCCGATACGAATCGGCAAGACCGCGATCGAGCTCCGCCGGTGAGCCTGGTGCTGCGCTACGCCGCCCGCAGTGACCGCGGCCTGGTGCGCTCCAACAACGAGGATTCGGTGTACGCCGGTGCCCGGCTGCTGGCGCTGGCCGACGGCATGGGTGGGCACGCGGCCGGTGAGGTCGCTTCCCAGCTCGTTATCGCCGCGCTGGCCCACCTCGACGACGACGAGCCGGGTGGCGACCTGCTGGCGAAACTGGAAGCTGCGGTGCAGGAGGGGAACTCGGCGATCGCGGCATACGTCGAGGAACATCCCGAGCTCGAGGGCATGGGCACCACCTTGACCGCGATCCTGTTCGCGGCCCCCCGGCTGGGGCTGGCCCATATCGGCGACTCGCGCGGGTATCTGCTGCGCGACGGCGAACTCACCCAGATCACCAAGGACGACACCTTCGTTCAGACCCTGGTCGACGAGGGCCGCATCACCGCAGAAGAAGCCCACAGCCATCCGCAGCGTTCCCTGATCATGCGGGCGTTGACCGGCCACGAGGTGGAGCCGACGCTGACCATGCGCGAGGCCAAGGCCGGCGACCGCTACCTGCTGTGCTCGGACGGATTGAGCGATCCGGTGAGCACCGAGACCATCCACGAGGCGCTGGAGATCCCCGACGTCAATGAGAGCGCGCTGCGGCTGATCGAGCTGGCGCTGCGCGGCGGTGGGCCCGACAACGTGACCGTGGTGGTGGCCGACGTCGTCGACGTCGACTACGGCCAGACCCAGCCGATCTTGGCCGGGGCGGTCTCCGACAGCGACGATGATCACCTGACCGCCCTCAACACCGCCGCCGGCCGGGCATCGGCGATCTCCCCGCGCAAGACCGTCGCCAAACGGGTGCTGCCGCGGATCGAAACCCTGTCGCGGCCGCCACGCTCCCGGCGCCGCAAATTCGTCATCGCGATGCTGCTGCTGATCCTGCTGGCCGCTGCCCTGATGATCGGGCGGGCGATCGTCCGCACCAACTATTACGTCACCGCCTACGGCAACACCGTGGCGATCATGCGCGGTGTGCAGGGTTCGATTCTCGGTCTGCCGTTGCAGGAGCCCTACCTGCTGGGTTGCCTCGATAGCCGCGGGGACCTGGTGCAGGTCAGCTTCAGCCAATCCGGTGACAAGCTGTCCTGCCGGCTGATGACGTTGCAGGATCTGCGTCCGCCGGCGCGCCAGCAGGTCAGCAACGGCCTGCCGGCCGGCACGCTCGACGACGCGATCACCCAGCTGCGCAACCTGGCCCGGGACTCGCTGTTGCCGCCGTGTCCGTCGCGGAGCGCCACCGGGAAGACCGGCGACGGTGGTTCGGCGCCCTCGCGCGCACCGGATCCCGGCCCGGCGCCGACCGGTCCGCGGCCCGGCCCCGCGCAACGCACGCCGACCTCGGGGGTGCCGCACCTGCCGACGCTGACCAACCTGCCGCCGGCCCCGCCAGAACCGGGGACCGACTGCCGGGCGGCCTCATGAGCCGCGCCGGCGACGATCCCGTGGGGGCACCCCCCGGCGCGCAGCGGCAAGGGGCACCCAGCGATGAGAAGGGGGGGCGCGCATCGAGCACAGAGCCGCAGCCCGCGGTGACGGTGATCCCGGCGCTGCCGGATCGACGCAACGCCGAATTCCTGCTGCTGTGCTTCGCGACCGTGATCATCGCGGTGGCGATGCTGATCGTCGAGGCCGGCCACGAACAGGGGCTGCGCTGGGATCTGGTCGGCTACGGGACGGCGTTTCTGGTGCTGTTCAGCTTCGCGCACCTGGTCATTCGGCGCTCGGCACGTTACGCCGATCCGCTGCTGCTGCCGGTGGTGGCCCTGCTCAACGGGCTCGGACTGGTGATGATCCACCGCATCGATCTCGGCGTCGGGGCCGACGCCGCTGACGGCCGCCCGGGCGCCGGCGCCCAGATGCTGTGGACGCTGGTCGCCGTCATCGTCTTCGCCCTGGTGCTCGAGCTGCTCAAAGACCACCGCCTGCTCGCCGGCAACGGCTATATCTGCGGCGTGGTCGGCCTGGTGCTGCTGGTGATCCCCGCCCTGTTGCCGGCCTCGCTGTCGGAGCGACAAGGCGCCAAGATCTGGATCCGCTTGCCCGGCTTCTCTATTCAGCCCGCCGAGTTCTCCAAGATCTTGCTGCTGATCTTCTTCGCCGCGGTGCTGGTCTCCAAGCGCCGGCTGTTCACCAGCGCCGGCAAACACGTCCTGGGCATGAACCTGCCGCGGCCGCGCGACCTGGCGCCGCTGCTGGCCGCCTGGGTGATCTCCGTGGCCGTGATGGCTTTCGAAAAGGACCTCGGCACCTCGCTGCTGTTGTACGCGTCGTTTCTGGTGGTGGTGTACCTGGCCACCCGACGGTTCAGCTGGATGGTGATCGGGCTGCTGTTGTTCGCTGCCGGCAGCGTCGCGGCGTACTTCCTGTTCAGCCATGTCCGGGTGCGGGTACAGACCTGGATGGACCCCTTTGCCGACCCCGAGGGCGCCGGCTATCAGATGGTGCAGTCGTTGTTCAGCTTCGCCACCGGCGGCATCTTCGGCACCGGACTGGGCAACGGTCAGCCCGGATACGTGCCCGCGGCGTCGACGGACTTCATCATCGCCGCGTTCGGTGAGGAACTGGGTCTGGTCGGGCTCGCCGGTGTGCTGATCCTGTACACGATCGTGATCGTGCGCGGCATGCGGACCGCAATCGCGGTCCGCGACAGCTTCGGCAAGCTGCTGGCCGCCGGCCTGGCCGCCACCTTGGGCATCCAGCTGTTCATCGTGGTCGGGGGAGTGACCAAACTGATTCCGCTGACCGGGCTGACCACGCCGTGGCTGTCCTACGGCGGGTCGTCGTTGCTGGCCAACTACGTGCTACTGGCGATCCTGCTGCGCGTCTCGCACGCCGCGCGTCGCCCGCTGAGCACCCAGCCGCAGCGCACCACCCCGATCGGCGATACCGGCACGGCGGTGATCGAGCGCGTATGAACACCTCGCTGCGCCGCGTCACGATGACCCTGATGGCGCTGATAGTGCTGCTGTTGGGCAACGCCACCCTGACCCAGGTCTTCGCCGCCGACGGGTTGCGCACCGACCCGCGAAATCAGCGGGTGCTGCTCGACGAATACTCCCGCCAGCGGGGCCAGATCACCGCCTCCGGGCAACTGCTGGCCTACTCGGTCGCCACCGGCGGCCGGATCAAATACCAGCGCGTCTACCCCGACCCGGAGGTGTACGCGCCGATCACCGGGTTCTATTCGCTGCGCTACTCCAGCAGCGGGCTCGAACGCGCCGAGGACACCGTGCTCAACGGATCAGACCCGCGGCTGTTCGGGCTGCGGTTGGCGGACTTCTTCACCGGCCGCAGCCCCCGCGGCGGCACCGTCGAGACCACCATCCGCCCGCGGGTGCAGCAGGCGGGCTGGGAAGCGATGCGCAGCGGCTGCGACGGCGGCTGCCGAGGAGCCGTGGTGGCGCTGGAGCCGTCCACCGGCAAGATCCTGGCGCTGGTGTCCACACCGTCCTACGACCCCAACCTGTTGTCCTCGCACGACTCGGTTCAGCAGGGCCAGGCCTGGCAGCGGCTGCGCGACAACCCCGACTCGCCGCTGACCAACCGCGCCATCAGCGAGACCTACCCACCCGGGTCGACGTTCAAGGTGATCACCACCGCGGCCGCGCTGCAGGCCGGCATCAGCGAGAACGAGCAGCTGACCAACGCCGCGCGCATCGCCCTGCCCGACAGCACCGTCAAGCTGGAGAACTTCGGCGGCAACACCTGCGAGGGCAATGAACAGACCGTGCCGCTGCGGGTGGCGTTCGCCCGATCCTGCAACACCGCCTTCGTCCAATTGGGTATCCGCACCGGCTCCGACGCCCTGCGGAACACCGCCCAGGGGTTCGGGTTCGACATCACGCCCGAACCCATCCCGCTGCAGGTGGCCGAGTCCACTATCGGGCCGATCCGCGACGCCGCCGCGCTGGGGATGACCAGCATCGGCCAGAAGGATGTCGCGGTGACGCCGCTGAAGAACGCGGTGATCGCCGCGACCATCGCCAACGGCGGGTTGACGATGCAGCCCTACCTGGTCGCGGGGTTGGAAGGGCCGGATCTGGCCGGCATCGCGACGACGCAACCGCGCGAACAACGCCGTGCGGTGTCTTCGCAGGTCGCGGCTAAGCTAACTGAACTGATGATCGACGCCGAGAAAGTGACCCAGCAGGAGGGGGCCATCCCGGGCGTACAGATCGCGTCGAAGACCGGAACAGCCGAGCACGGCACCGATCCGCGGAACACTCCGCCGCACGCGTGGTACATCGCTTTCGCCCCGGCCAGCGCCCCCAAGGTGGCCGTCGCCGTTGTCGTGGAGGACGGCGGCGACCGCTTGGCCGCCACCGGCGGGGCGGTGGCCGCGCCGATCGGGCGCGCCGTCATCGAAGCCGCACTACAGGGGCGATCATGAGTCCGGCGGTCGGGGCGGCGCTGGCCGGGCGCTACCGGTTGCAGCGGCTCATCGCCACCGGCGGCATGGGCCAGGTGTGGGAAGCCGTGGACAACCGGCTGGGCCGACGCGTCGCGGTCAAGGTCCTCAAACCCGAGTTCTCCTCCGACCCGGAGTTCATCGAGCGGTTCCGCGCCGAGGCGCGCAACACCGCCATGCTCAACCATCCCGGCATCGCCAGCGTGCACGACTACGGCGAGACCGACCTGGACGGCGAAGGCCGCACCGCGTTTTTGGTGATGGAGCTGGTCAACGGCGAGCCGCTTAATTCGGTGCTCAAGCGCACCGGGCGGCTGTCGCTGCGGCACGCGCTGGACATGCTCGAGCAGACCGGTCGGGCACTGCAGGTCGCGCACAGCTCCGGGCTGGTGCACCGCGACGTCAAGCCCGGCAACATCATGATCACGCCCACCGGCCAGGTGAAGATCACCGACTTCGGTATCGCCAAGGCCGTCGACGCCGCCCCGGTCACCCAGACCGGCATGGTGATGGGCACCGCCCAATACATCGCGCCGGAACAGGCGCTCGGGCAGGACGCCACCGCGGCCAGCGATGTGTACTCCCTCGGTGTCGTCGGATATGAAGTGCTGTGCGGGCGCCGCCCTTTCACCGGCGACGGCGCGCTGACCGTGGCCATGAAACACATCAAGGAGCCGCCGCCGCCGCTGCCGGCCGAACTGCCACCCAACGTGCGGGAGCTCATCGAGATCACGCTGGCCAAGAACCCCGCCATGCGCTACCGCAGCGGCGGCCCGTTCG
>NZ_QMEX01000170.1 GCF_003284925.1 Mycolicibacter senuensis | reverse complement strand
GCCAGGGCGTCGATCAACTCGGTGTTCTCCCGCAACGCGGTCGCGCTGCGCGCCAGCGCCTCGGCCACCCCGCCGCCCAGCACGTCCTCCAGCAGCGGCAGCACCTGCAAGCGCAGCCGCACCCGGGTGAAGCGCTTATCACTGTTGTGCGGGTCGAGCCAGGGCGTCAATGCCAGCTCGGCGCAGGCCGCCCGGGTCGCCGCACGCCGCACTCCCAGCAGCGGCCGACACCACGGCGGGTCATGGGGCCGCATCCCGGCCAGCGACCGGGGCCCCGACCCGCGTCCCAGCCCGAGCAGCACCGTCTCCGCCTGGTCGTCAAGGGTGTGACCCAGCAACACCGGGCGCTGGTCACGGGCGCGCTCCAATGCCCCGTAACGAGCGGTGCGTGCCGCGGCTTCCGGCCCGCCTCGAACACCTTGGCCTCCGACGGTCACCGGGATGACTTGCGCGTCAACGCATCCCAGCTCGATAGCCTGGCTGCGCGCACGACCGGCCACCTGTGCGGAGCCGGTTTGCAGGCCGTGGTCGACGATCAGCGCCGTAGTAGGCCGCAGCTGCGCCGCGACGGCGGTGAGGGCCAGCGAGTCCGGACCGCCCGACAGCGCCACGCACCAAGGCTCCACCTCGGGCAGGTGGCGTTCGGCGAACGCCAGCAGCGCGGCGCGCAGCGCGGCTACAGCACCCGATCGATCCACTGCTGCGGCTCTTCGATCTCGGCGGGCAACGGCAGGTGCTGCGGGCTCGACCACACCGCGTTGAACCGGTCCATGCCGACCCGGGCGACCACGGCGTCGACGAAGGCCTTGCCGCGGGTGTACTGGCTGAGCTTGGCGTCGAGGCCCAGCAGCGCGCGCAACAACCGTTGCAGCGGCGGCTGGCTGCGCTGCCGACGTTCCTCGAAGCGATTGCGGATCGTCGCCACCGAGGGCACCGCCGCCGGTCCGACCGCGTCCATCACGTGGTCGGCATGGCCCTCGAGCAGCGTTCCCAGCGTCAGCAGCTGGTCCAGCGCGGTGCGCTGGTCCTCGGACTGCACCGCCCGCACCAGGCCCAGGATTCCCGAGGGTCCGGCATCGTCGCGGCGGCCCCGCACGTAGTCGGCCAATCTGCTCACCACCTGGGTGATATCCGGGCTGCTGTCGCCGGTGAGCACCCCCAACGCCGTCGACATGTAGTCGGTCAGCCACGGGTTCACGGAGAACTGCACCCGGTGAGTCACCTCGTGCAGGCACACCCACAGCCGGAAGTCGGCCGGTGAGACCCGCAGCTGCCGCTCGACGGCGACCACGTTGGGGTAGACCAGCAGCAGCAGCCCCGTCCCCTGCCCGTCGTCGGCACAGAACGGGTCGTACTGGCCCAGGATGCCCGAGGAGACGAAGGCCAGCAGCGCGCCGGTCTGCGCCCCGGCCAGCCGGCCGCTGAAGAACCCGACCGGCTTCTCGGTGCCGCCCGTCATCACCCGCATCGAGTCGGCGGCGGCGGCGATCCACTGCGGCCGGTCGATGACGCGCGCTTCGGGCACCGGGCCGTCGGCGCCCAACCCGGTGACCTCCCGCACCAGTGGTTCGGCGGCCCGGGCGCTGCGGTGCAGGTCGCCGATCACCTGGCGGCGGGTGTAGTCGGTCATCGGCGGCGCCGGGCGCACCAGCCAGCCGCCCACCGTGGCGGCGAACCCCCAGTCCACCGCACGGCCCACATCCAGCTCGGTCATCTGCATCCGCACGTTCGCAACACCGCGGCCAGCGCATCGATCGAGGTCCGACCGGTCGGCCCCGCGTCGTTGGAGATGAACGCGAACGTCAGCACCCGGCGGTCGCGGTCGGTGACGATGCCGGCCAGCGCGTTGGTGCGGGTCAACGAGCCGGTCTTGGCACGCAGCCAGCCGGCGGCACCGCGGCCGGTTTTGGGGTCGAGGAAACGATCGGACAGCGTGCCGCTGCCACCGGCAACCGGCAGCATGTCCAACAGCGGCCGCAACTCCGGCTGGTCCGGGCCGGCCGCCGCCTGCACCACCGCGTCGAGGTTGCGGGCGGACAACCGGTTGTCGACGGACAGCCCGCTGGAGTCATAGAGACTGGCGCCGCTGACCGCGATGTGGGCGGTGGCCAGCCGGTTGGTCACCGCGTCGACCGCGCCGGCGAAGGATCGCGGCCGGCCCATCGCCGCGGCCACCTCCCGGCCGATACATTCGGCCATCACGTTGTCCGAGGCGTTCATCATCTCGCCCAGTCGCACCACCAGCGGCGCCGAGGACACCGCGCCCAGTTCGCGTCCGGTCACCGACGCGGTCGCGATGCTGACCTTGTCGGCGTCGAGCCCGAGTTCGGCGGCCAGCGCCTCGCCGGCGTCCAGCGCGGGAGTGCGCGACCGCCGGGACTCGACCGTCGTCGGCTGGATCCGGCCGCCGTCGACCATCACCGCCTCGATCGGGGCGATGTCGCCGCCTTCGATGTCGTCCGGGTCCCAGCCCGGCGCCATGCTCGGGCCGCTGAACGCCGACACGTCCACCCGGACCTCGGTGGGCGTCACGCCGCTGCGGCGGACCTGATCGGCCAAGTCGCTGATCCGGGCGGCGTCGCGGTACCAGGTGTCCTGGCCGACCTCGGCCGTCGACAGCGTCGGGTCGCCGGCGCCGACCAGCACCACCACGCCGGGCTGGTCACCCGCGGTCACCCGGGTGGTGACGCGGGCGCTCAGATCCAGCGCCAGCAGCGCGGCTGCCGCGGTGAGCACCTTATTGGTGGACGCCGGCTGCATCGGCAGGTCTTCCTGCTGTGTCCACAGCGCCTTGCCGGTCAGCGCGTCGGTGATCCGGCCGGTCAGGCGACCCAGGTTGGGGTCGGCCAGCGCGGCCGACATGGCTGCTCCCAGGGCGCTGCCGGTCGGCACCGGGGCGTCGTCGACGACCGGGACCACCCCGGGTTCGGCGGTCGCCGTCGGCGCCGGCGCGACGACGTGGGCGCCCGCGCCGGACTCGTCCGGGAGCACAACGGCTGCCACCACCACCGCGGCGGCGGCCAACGCCAGGACCGCGCCCGCGATGCCCAGATGGGTGCTGCTGTGCCGCCACCGAGTCGAGTCCATGGCCCTCCCTGCCTGTCGGGGCCAATTGTGCCGGAAGGGCGGGGTAGGGGCATGACTCCGGCCGCCTTAGACTGTGCGGCGTGCAATTCGACGTGACCATCGAAATCCCCAAGGGCCAGCGCAACAAGTACGAGATCGATCACGCCACCGGGCGGGTCAAGCTCGACCGCTACTTGTACACGCCGATGGGCTACCCCGCCGACTACGGCTTCATCGAGGACACCCTCGGCGAGGACGGCGACCCGCTGGACGCGATGGTACTGCTGCCGCAGTCGGTGTTCCCCGGCGTGATCGTCGAGGCGCGTCCGGTGGGGATGTTCCGGATGACCGACGAGGCCGGCGGCGACGACAAGGTGCTGTGCGTGCCGGCCGGCGACCACCGCTGGGACCACATCGCCGACATCGGCGACGTGCCGGAGTACGAGCTGGACGCGATCAAGCATTTCTTCGTGCACTACAAGGACCTGGAGCCGGGCAAGTTCGTCAAGGCCGCCGACTGGGGGGGCCGCGCCGAGGCCGAGGCCGAGATCACCCGGTCGATCGAGCGGTTCAAGACCTCCGGTCACTGATCAGCGCTGGGTCAGCATCCCCAGCAGCAGGCTGAGCTGGGCGTCGAACACCGCCCGCGGTTGGGTCAGAGTATCGGCGCCGTAGCCGCCGAACACGTCCAGGCTGATGGCGCCGACCAGGGCGGCCCACAACAGGAAGCATTTGGCGATGACGCCGTCGTCGCCGGTGAAGCCGAATTCTGCGCGGATCCGGTCGGAGTCGGCCGACAACGGCTGCGCCGCAAGTTGACTCGTGGGCGGTATGTCCCCGGCGGCGATGCCGGCCGCGACCGTCTCAAGCAGGGCCGCGATCACCCGGGTACCGGGGACGACGGTCCGTTCGGCCGGCGCGTGATAACCCGGAACCGGGCTGCCGTACAGCAATGCCCACCGCGCCGGATGCGCCAGCGCCCAGTCCCGCACCGCGTGGCCGATGGCCCGCATCTCGTCGCGCCACCGGGCCCCCGGGCTGCGGGCCCGGTCCACCGTGTCGGCCAGGTCGGAATAGGCGTCGACCACCAGCAGGGTGAGCAACTCGTCGCGGCCGGCCACATAGCGGTAAACCGCCGAGGAGACCATGCCGAGGTCTCGGGCGACGGCACGCAGTGACAGCCCCGCGGCCCCGTGCGCCAGCAGTTGTCGCCGGCCGACCTCGATGATCTTCGCCTCGATGCGTTCCCGCGCCTCCTGCCGTTTGCCCATGGGTTGAGTCTGACAGATTCGAGAGCACCGCTCTTGTATTCGCCGGCTCGACGTGCCAGGATCACTTCCAGCGAGAGCAGTGCTCTCATTACGGAAGGGGGCGGGCTATGACCACCCGATACGACCGGCCGAGCGCGATAGCCCGATTCGGCAATGCGCTGATACGCCGGCTCGGCGAGGTGGGCATCAGCGTCGCCGGAACCCGCGCGCTCGCGGTGCGGGGCCGCAACAGCGGCGAACTCCGCGGTGTGGTGATCAATCTGCTGTCCGTCGATGGGGTGGACTACCTGGTGGCGCCCCGCGGCGAAACCGAGTGGGTACGCAATGCGCGAGCCGCCGGCGAGGTGCTGCTCGGGCCGCGGTGGCGGCGGACCCCGACCCGGGTCACCGAAGTCGCCGACGACGACAAGCCGGTGGTGCTGCGCCAGTACCTTCGGCGGTGGCACTGGCAGGTCAAGGGGTTCATGGCGGGGGTGACACCGGACTCCGACGACGACGAACTGCGGTCCGCGGCGCCCTCGATCCCGGTCTTCTCACTCGGGTGACCCGCCGGTCTTGGCCCCGCCGCGAGTCCGGTACAGGCTGGCCACCGTCGTCAGCACCAGCACCCCGGCGACGACCGCCAGACTCGCCGGCGTGGGGATCTCCGGGACGTTGAAGTTACGTCCGGAGTTGATGAACCACACCTCATTGGTGCGCAACGCGTGCAACACCATCCGCACCCCGATGAAACCCAGGATCAGGGCCAGACCGCGGGACAGATACACGAACCGGTTCAGCAGTTTGCCCAGGATGAAGTAGAGCTGACGCAAACCCATCAGGGCGAACACGGTGGCGGCGAACACCAGGTAGGGCTGGCGGGTCAGGCCGTAGATGGCCGGTATGGAATCCATGGCGAACACCAGGTCGGTGGTGCCCAGCGCCAGCGCCACCAGGAACATCGGGGTGACCGCCCACGCGCCGGCGTCGTCCCGGATGAAGAACCGCACCCCGGCCCAGCGGTCGGTGACGTTGAAGTGGGTGCGGGCGAACCGCACCACGAAGTTGTTGCCCTGGGCGCCGTCGCCGACGTGGTCGCCGTGGCGCAGCAGTTTGATCGCGGTGTAGGCCATGAACGCGCCGAACAGGTAGAACGTCCACGAGAGCCGTTGCGCGGCAACCCCACCCAACGCAATGAACACCGACCGGAACGACAACGCCAACACGATCCCGACGAACAGTGCCTCCTGCCGGTACTTCTTGGGCACGTTGAAGCTGTTCATGATGATCACGAAGACGAACAGGTTGTCCACCGACAGGCTGTACTCGGTGAGCCAGCCCGCGAAGAACTGCATGCCGTACTTCGAACCGTGATGCGCCCACACCCAGATGCCGAACGCCACCGCCAGACCGATGTAGAACGTCAGCCGCGTCGCGACCTCGCGGATCGTCGGCTCATGCAGCCGGCGGGCGACCAGGAACAGATCGAAGCCCAGTACCGCAGACAGTCCCGCGACCGTCACCAGCCATTCCAACAGCGACGGGTCCAAGGGTGGGCCTCCGGTCGGCGAGTCTGCGGTGTTGAGTGGGCCGCCCGAACCTACCCTGCGACCCGCTTAGTATTTTCGCCGTGGTGACCGAAATCGGTGGTACCGGACCCCGCCGATCCGCCGGCGGGTTGCCCGCCGGTCCCGTCACCCGGGCCAGTATGGCCCGGGTCGGCACCGCAACCCTGCTCAGCGCACTGTGCGGCTATGCGGTGCTCTACCTGGCGGCCCGCGACCTGGATCCGGCCGGTTTCTCGGTTTTCAGCGTGTTCTGGGGGGCGTTCGGCCTGGTCGCCGGGGCCACCAACGGCTTGCTGCAGGAAACCACCCGGGAGGTCCGGTTCGCCAGGGAGGTCGGGGCGAGCCGCCCGTCGACGCGACACACCCGCCCGCTGTGGGTGGCCGGGCTGGCCGGGGTGGTGGCAGCCGGGCTGGTGGCAGGGACCTCGCCGCTGTGGAGCGGCCACGTGTTCGTCGAGGCCCGCTGGTTGTCGGTCGGACTGCTGTGCTTCGGGCTGGCCAACTTCGCGGTGCACGCCACGCTGCTGGGCATGCTGGCCGGCACCAACAGGTGGACCCAGTACGGGGCGTTGATGGTGACCGACGCCGGCATCCGGGTGGCGGTGGCCACCGCGACGTTCGCCGTCGGCTGGGGGCTGGTCGGGTTCCTGTGGGCCACCGTCGCCGGCGCGATGGCCTGGCTGCTGTTGCTGGCCGCCTCCCCCGCGGCCCGATCGGCGGCCCGGCTGTTGACCCCGGTGGGCACCACCGACTTCCTGCGCGGCGCCGCGCATTCGATCACCGCGGCCGGCGCCAGCGCCATCCTGGTGATGGGTTTCCCGGTGCTGCTGCAGGCCACCTACGGCGAGCTGGGCGCCCAGGGCGGCGTGGTGATCCTCGCGGTCACCGTCACCCGCGCGCCGCTGCTGGTGCCGCTGACCGCCCTGCAGGGCAACCTGATCGCGCACTTCGTC
>NZ_QMEX01000016.1 GCF_003284925.1 Mycolicibacter senuensis | reverse complement strand
GGGAGTGCACCCAGCGGAAGCACGGGCGGCGCGGGAGGTGCCGGCGCCCCCGGAAGCCTCGTGGGGTAGCGGGCCCGAGCTTGAGAAACGGAGCGAGGCCACGCCGGTAGGCTGAAATCCATGTTCTCCCTGCTGCCCGGGGTGCCCGGCCTGGATGACTTGCGTGGCGTGGCCCGTCGTATCGACACCGCCCGGCACCACGGCGTGCCCAACGGTGTCGTGCTCGAACTCGACCTGCAGTCGTTGCCGCACGAGACCGGCGGCTTCGACCCGCTGGCGCTGCTCCGTTCCGGAAGCCAGCCGCCGGTGCTGCGTGACGTGGTGGGTGCGATCCACCGCGCGGCCGCAGACCCGCGAGTCGCCGGACTGATCGCGCGGGTGCAGCTTTCGTCCGCGGCTGCCGGCCCGGTCCAGGAGCTTCGGGCCGCGATCGCCGACTTCACCGCGGTCAAGCCGTCGCTGGCGTGGGCGGAGACCTACCCGGGCACCCTGTCCTACTACCTGGCGTCGGCGTTCGGCGAGGTGTGGATGCAACCCTCGGGGACGCTCGGACTGATCGGCTTCGCCACCAATGCGACGTTCCTGCGCACCGCCCTGGACAAGGCCGGCATCGAAGCGCAGTTCGTCGCCCGCGGCGAATACAAGTCGGCGGCCAACCTGTTCACCCAGGATTCCTACACCGACGCGCACCGCGAGGCCGACACCGCGCTGGTGGAAAGCCTGCACGCGCAGGTGCGCCGGGCCGTCGCCGAATCTCGGAATCTGGACGGCGGCGTCGTCGACGAGCTGGCCGACCGGGCGCCGTTGCTGCGTGACGACGCGATCGGGGCGGGCCTGATCGACCGGATCGGTTTTCGCGACGAGGCCTACGACCGCATCGCTGAACTCGTTGGCGCCGAAGGAATCTCAGGTGCCGACGATGACGACGCGCCGCCTCGGCTGTACCTGTCGCGCTACGCGAACGCCACCGCCGAGGGGGCCCGGCCGGGCCTGCCCGGACGCAAACCCAAGCCGGCGATCGCCGTGGTGACGGTGGCCGGGCCGATCGTCAGCGGCTCCGGCGGACCGCAGCTGTCGCCCTTTGGCAACCGCAGTGTCGGCGGCGACACGATCGCCGCCGCCCTGCGCGAGGCCGCCGCCGACGACGACGTCGCCGCGATCGTGCTGCGGGTGGACAGCCCGGGCGGTTCGGTCACCGGCTCGGAAACCATCTGGCGCGCGGTGCAGCAGGCCCGGGACGCCGGCAAACCGCTGGTCGCCTCGATGGGCGCGGTCGCCGCATCCGGCGGCTACTACATCTCGGCGGGCGCCGACGCCATCGTGGCCAACCCGGGCACCATCACCGGGTCGATCGGCGTGGTGACCGGCAAGTTGGTCGCCCGCGAGCTCAAGGACCGCCTGGGAGTCGGCACCGACACCGTGCGCACCGGTGCCAACGCCGACGCCTGGTCGATCAACGCCCCGTTCACCGCCGAACAGCAGGGACAAGTCGAGACCGAAGCCGACCTGTTCTACACCGACTTCGTGGCGCGGGTCGCCGAAGGCCGCAAGCTGTCCACCGAGGCGGTCGACGCGGTGGCCCGGGGGCGGGTGTGGACCGGCGCCGACGCCGCCGAACGCGGCCTCGTCGACGAGCTGGGCGGACTGCGCACCGCGGTGCGGCGCGCCAAGGTGCTGGCCGGGCTCGACCCCGACGCGCAGGTCCGCACGGTGCGCTATCCCGGCTCATCACTGTGGGAGTTCGTCCGGCCGCGTCCGTCGTCGCAGCCGGCGGCGGCGCTGTCGGAGGCGGTCGGGGCGCTGCTGGTGCGGTCGCTGACCGGGATCGTCGAGCAGGCGGGGCGGTCGGTCAACGGCGCCCAGGTGCTGTGGCTGGGCGAATCGCGCTGGTGAGCGCGTAACACAGATTCAACATTTTGCTTCCGCGACAGTAAAAGCTCGGTAACGCGCGCTTAACGAGTGCCGCCCATGCTGGGGAGCATGAAACGGTTACTGCTGCTGGCGGGTCTGAGCGCGATGGTCGGCCTCGCGGCGCCTGCCCACGCCGCACCCACCGGTGTCGACGGGCAGTTCCTCGCCACCCTGACCGGCGCCGGGCTCAGCCACTCCGGAAACGACCAGGCCGCGGTGTCGGCCGGCCGCGCCGTGTGCCAACTGATGGACGCCGGGCTGTCCCCGATGGACACCGTCGTCGCGGTGCAGGCCACCAACCCCGGCTTCACCATCCAGAAGGCGGGGGAGTTCGCCGCCATCTCGACCGCGCACTACTGCCCGGAGCACATGTAGGCACCCTGCGGTCAGGTCTGCGGTCTGGCACCCAGCACGTCGCAGAACAGCGCGCGGCGCAGCGCGAGCTCGCGCGGATCGCTGTAGAGGTGAAATCCCAGGCGGTTCATCACGTAGGAGAAACCGATACCGGTATCGGGATCGGCGAAGCCGAAAGACCCGCCCAGACCCGGTGTGCCATAAGCGGCATCCGAGGAACCGAAGACGCCGCCGAACCCCGGTTTGGACAGCCCCAGCGAGAAGCGGACCTTGACCCCCAGCACTTTGTCGCGTTCACCGCGGCTTGGTGACGCCGGCATCGCGGCGAGCGCATCGCGCACCGGTGCGCTCAGCGGCAGCGCCGGATGTGCGGTTGCCGCAGCACCATAAAGGCATGCGATCGACGATGCGGTGCCGATTCCGTTGGCCGAGGGGATCTCGATCGCACGCACGTCGTCACGGTTGTAGTCCCCGTCCCACGGGGTGACATTGCTCGGCAGGCACCCCGCTCGGGTCAGCAAGCCGACCGGATTGAACGACGCGGCCACCAGCCGCATCGGCATCGCCTTGAGGTGCAGCAGCCCCTCCGCCCGCTTCCAGTGGTGCAACAGCGCCACGCGCTGGCGCGACACCGATTTCGGCAGTCCGATACAGAAGTCCAAGCCGAGGGGCATGGCGATCTCGTCGGCGAGGAACCGGCCCAGGGTGCGGCCGGCCGGGTCGGTGCGACGGATCAGCTCGGACTCATACCAGCCCAGTGTGATCGCGTGATAGCCGTGCCGGGTGCCGGGCGGCCAGACCGGCCGCTGGGCGGCGAGTATCGGTGCCAGCCGCTGAGGGTCGGCGACGTCGGCGAGGGACGGCACCGGCTTGAGCACACACAAGCCGGCCTGATGACCGAGCAGCTCGCGGACGGTGATTTCGCCCTTGCCGGCCTGGGCGAACTCCGGCCAGTGGTCGGCCACCTTGTCGTCATAGCCGAACAGTCCACGCGAGACCGCCAATGCCACGGCCAGGGCGGCGACACCCTTGGTGGTCGAGAAGACGTTGACCATGGTGTCGCGCTGCCAGCACGCCATGGTGACGCCGTCGCGGTAGCCGCCCCACAGGTCGACCACCTTGACGCCGTCGCGGTATACCGAGACCGCGGCACCCACCTCGCGGCCGCCGGCGAAGTTGGCGCGGAACGCGTCGGCGATCTTGCCGTAGCCCTCGTCGACGTCCCCGTCGATCAGATCGGGCGACACCTTGACTTTGAGCACCATCGATGCAGTTATACCGGACCGGCTTTTCTTCACCGCCGATATAGAAAAAGTTAGCACCATAGTAAGGAAATCTGAGTTTTCCCTGGGTGTCCTGCTAGTGTCGCCGCTATTGGGCGGAACTTCGATGAGGGAATCGATCGTGACATCAATCAAGCAGTTTGTGTGCGGTACCGCCCTCGCGAGTGTGGTCGCCGGAACGGGGGCCGCGGTCGGCGTGCCGATCGGTCATGTGGGCCCCGCAGCGCTGGACTGGTGGCTGGCCGCCGAGCACGTGCTGCTGATCGGGGTGGACGGCACCAACCTGTCCAAGATCCTGGAGTACACCTACAACGACGACAGCGGGTTCAAGATCGCGATGGACCAGGGCATCACCGGCGCGGCGACCGAGGTGAACCACACCACGATCTCCGGGCCGTCGTGGTCGACGATTCTCACCGGGGTCTGGGACGACAAGCACGGTGTGGTCAACAACCTGTTCCGGCCCGAGCCGTACGACAAGTGGCCGACGGTGTTCAACATGCTCGAGTACTACAAGCCGGAGGTCAACACTTCGGTGATCGCCGACTGGGACTACATCAACGGCATCGCCGGCGCGGGCGGCCACCCGGTGGACCACAACATCTTCGTCCCGTTCCAGGACGACTGGGCCACCACCGACGCGCAGGTCACCGCGCAGACCATCGCCCAGATCATGGCCACTGCGAACAACCCCGATGACATCTCGAACTTCCTGTTCTCCTACCAGGTGCAAGTGGACGAGGCCGGGCACAGCTTCGGGGGCGGTTCGGCCGAGTATGCGCAGGCCGTGGTGAATACCGGAGCCAACATCAAGGAGATCCTGGACGCGATAGCCGCGGTCAAGGCGATCACCGGCGACGACTGGTCGATTCTCATCACCACCGACCACGGCCACCAGCAGTCGCTGGGCTTCGGTCATGGCTTCCAGTCGCCGAATGAGACGACGCAGTTCGTCATCTTCGATCAGGCCGGCGATCACGCCACCGACGGCAGCCAGAATCTGAACTACTCCATCGCCGACATCACGCCCACGATCCTGTCGCTGTTCGGGGTCCCGATGCGCTCGGATTTCGACGGTGTCTCGATGGCGTTTGACCCGACCGTCCTCAACGGCGTCGTCTCGCCCGTGGACCTCAAACAGGCGCTCACCGACGCGATAGCGATGTATGGCTACCCGAACATCGGCAACGACATCATGTTGGGGATCCGGACGATCGTCACCTCCATCCCCTACGGGCTCAACCTCGTCGTCACCGAAATCGACAAATTCCTACAGTCGATCGTCGACCAGGACATCTTCTTGGTCAGCGGACTGGCCGAATTCCTCCAGCAGGTCGTCCAATTCACCGGTGGCCTGGTGGTGGATACCACCGACACGCTGGCCCGGGGTATCGCCTACCTGACCGGATCGGGCGTTATCGCACCGACCGACCCGCCGCTGCCGCCGGCCGGCTCCGCGGATTTCAGCGACGTGTGGGGACTGCTCGGTGGCGACCACGGCTTCGCGGCGCCCGACCTGGCGCTGCCGGACTTCGACGTAGCCTAGCGCTAGCTGCGAATCGCCTCGATCGCCACCGAATTGCGCAATCCCGCAACGATTTCCGCTTCGTCGGGGAAGCTGCGGCCATAGGCGGCGAAGACTTCGGTCCGGGTGCGACCGTTGACCTGCCACCCATGTTCGACCAGGTAGTCGCCGGCGGGTCGCCGCTCGCCGGCGAAGACCAAGTCGGCCATGTCCAGGTCCAGGCCCTGGTCGGCGAAGCGCCGGCCCACCGACTGATTCGAATCGGTGAGCGCCGCCGCGCCGTCGGGGTGGTATTCGGTGGCCAGCCGGCTGCCGGGCGCGCTGAGCGCGGTGATGTTGTCGAACAGCCGATCCTGCGCCTCCGGGGGCAGATAGATGAGCAGGCCCTCGGCGCTCCACGCGGTCGGCTTTGTCTCGTCGAATCCGCTGCGGCGCAACGCGTCCGGCCAATCGTCGCGCAGGTCGACGGCGACTGTCCGGCGCTCCGCGGTCGGCTCGGCGCCGAGCTCGGCCAGGGTTCGGGACTTGAACTCGATTACCTCCGGCTGGTCGATCTCGTAGACGACGCTGTCGTCCGGCCACCCCAGCCGATAGGCCCGCGAATCCAGTCCGGCGGCCAGGATGACCACTTGCCGGATGCCGGCGGCCGCGGCCTGCAGGAAGAAGTCGTCGAAGAACCGGGTGCGCACCGCCATCACCTCGGTCATCGGCCCGGCGGTGGCGTGGGCGTCCTCGGCGACCGCCGGTTCCAGCTCACCATCGAGCAGCCGGTTGAAGAACTCGATCCCCACCGCGCGCACCAGCGGCGCGGCGAACGGGTCGTCGATCAGCGCGTCGGGTTGCCGGCTGGCCAGCGCGCGGCCGACCGCGACCATGGTGGCGGTGGTGCCCACGCTGGACGCCAGGTCCCAGCTGTCCCCAGGTGATCGTGCGCCGCCGCTGCGTGTCATCAGTGTCCTCCTTCCAGGATCGCGGTGACGTAGGTCAGCCCGCCGTAGCTGTCGGCCTCCTCGAGCTGGGGGAGTCCGTGCGCGGCGAACAGCTCGTTGATGGTGCGGCTGTCGAGACGCCAGCCGCGCTCGGCGAGGTAGCCGGGGGCCGCATTGCGATCACCGAAGTAGACCAGCTCGGTGAGGTCCAGATCCAGGCCGCGGCTGCGCATCCGCTCCGCGGCCTCCCGCATCCGCTTGCGCGCGGTGTCCTCGTCGGACGGGTCCAGCGGCGGGGTGCATTCGACGGCGAACCGGCTGCCCGGCGCCGACAGTGCGGTGACGGTGTCCAGCAGCCGGTCCTGGGCGTCGGCGGGCAGGTAGGCCAGCAGGCCCTCGGCGCTCCAGGCGGTCGCCGCGGACGGGTCGAAACCCGCCGCCCGCAGCGCGGCGGGCCAGTCGTCACGCAGGTCGACGGCGACCGGCCGGCGATCGGCGGCCGGCTCGGCGCCCTGGGCGGCCAGCACCCGGGTCTTGAACTCGATCACGTCGGGCTGGTCGATCTCGAAGACGGTGGTGCCGGCCGGCCAGTCGAGCCGGTAGGCGCGGGCGTCGAGCCCGGACGCCAGGATGACGGCCTGCCGGATACCGTCGGCCGCGGCCTGCAAAAAGAACTCGTCGAAGAACCGGGTGCGCACCGCCATGTTGTCCGACATCCGGGACAGCATCGTCGCCCCGTCTTCGGCCTCGCCGTCGTCGAAGTCGGCCGGGCTGAGCTCGCCGCTGGCGAGCTTGCTGAACAAGTCCACGCCCACCGCGCGAACCAGCGGCTCGGCGTAGGGATCGCTGATCAGCGGCCGGTCGATGCCGTTTCCGCGGCTGGCCACCGCGCGGCCCACCGCTACCATGGTCGCGGTGGCGCCCACGCTGGAGGCCAGGTCCCAGGTGTCTCCAGGAAATCGGCCGGTTCGTGCCATCGCAAGACTCCTAATCTGGGCCGGGAACACGACCCGATAGTTAGTTAGCGTATTTAATGAGCTATCGATGACTGTACGCCGGTTCGCTGGTCTTCCGCTGGCAGGCGGGTGTCCCTGCGGCTGCCCGGCCCGCGGCGCTGAGCTGTTAGTCTCGTAGACTGCTGACGCGCCTGAAGACACGTGTGGCCGCATCATGACCGGTCGGCGCGTCGACGCGAAAGCGCAGGACCACCCCAGGACTAACACGGGCCGGAAGAAACCAGCCCAATGGCACGCCGCGACCGGACCTCGGCTGCGCAGGAGGAGAAGAGTGTTCTCGGCTTTCATCTCATCACTGCGGACGGTCGACCTACGGCGCAAGATCCTGTTCGCGCTGGGCATCATCATCATCTACCGGCTCGGAGCGGCCATCCCGTCGCCCGGCGTCGACTACCAGAACGTGCAGCAGTGCATCAAGGAGGTCAGCGGCGGCGACGCGGCGCAGGTCTACTCGCTGATCAACCTGTTCTCCGGCGGCGCGCTGCTGCAACTGACGGTGTTCGCCATCGGCGTGATGCCCTACATCACCGCCAGCATCATCGTGCAGCTGTTGACGGTGGTCATCCCGCGCTTCGAGGAGCTGCGCAAAGAGGGCCAGTCCGGCCAGAACAAGATGACGCAGTACACCCGCTATCTGACGGTCGCACTGGCCGTGCTGCAGGCGACGTCCATCGTGGCGCTGGCCGCCAATGGCGGGCTGCTGCAGAGCTGCAGCCTGCGCCACGACATCATCGCCGACCACAGCATCTTCACCCTGGTCGTCATCGTGATGGTGATGACCGCCGGCGCGGTGCTGGTGATGTGGCTCGGTGAGCTGATCACCGAGCGCGGCATCGGCAACGGCATGTCGCTGCTGATCTTCGTCGGTATCGCCGCTCGTATCCCGATCGAGGGCAAGACCATCCTGGACTCCCGCGGCGGCCTGGTCTTCACCATGGTCTGCCTGGCCGCGCTGGTCATCGTCGTCGGTGTGGTCTTCGTCGAGCAGGGGCAGCGCCGCATCCCGGTGCAGTACGCCAAGCGCATGGTCGGCCGGCGCATGTACGGCGGCACCTCGACGTACCTGCCGCTCAAGGTCAACCAGGCCGGCGTCATCCCGGTCATCTTCGCCTCGTCGCTGATCTATATCCCTCAGCTGGTCACCCAGCTGGTCCGCAGCGGCAGTGGCGGTGTCGGCAACAGCTGGTGGGACAAGGCCGTCAGCACCTACCTGTCGGATCCGTCCAACCTGGTCTACATCGGCGTGTACTTCGGCCTGATCATCTTCTTCACGTACTTCTACGTGTCGATCACGTTCAACCCCGACGAGCGCGCCGATGAGATGAAGAAGTTCGGCGGGTTCATTCCGGGGATCCGGCCGGGACGCCCGACCGCGGACTACCTGCGCTTCGTGCTCAACCGGATCACGCTGCCGGGCTCGATCTACCTGGGTGTGATCTCCGTGCTGCCCAACCTGTTCCTGCAGATGGGCAACTCCGGGACGGTGCAGAACCTGCCGTTCGGCGGAACCGCGGTGCTGATCATGATCGGTGTCGGCCTTGACACGGTCAAGCAGATCGAGAGCCAGCTCATGCAGCGCAACTACGAAGGGTTCCTCAAGTGAGAGTCATCCTGCTGGGACCGCCCGGGGCGGGCAAGGGCACGCAGGCCGTCAAACTGGCCGAAGAGCTGGGTGTCCCGCAGATCTCCACCGGCGATCTGTTCCGCAACAACATTGCCCAGGGCACCGAACTGGGCCGCAAGGCCAAGGCGTACCTGGACGCCGGTGACCTGGTGCCCTCCGAGCTGACCAACGCGCTGGTCGCCGACCGCATCGACGCCGAAGACGCCGCCAAGGGGTTCATCCTCGACGGCTTTCCCCGGTCGGTGGAACAGGCCCAGGCGCTGCACGACATGCTCGAGGAGCGCAACACCAAGCTGGACGCGGTGCTGGAGCTGCGGGTCAGCGAGGACGAGTTGCTCGCCCGGTTGCGGGAGCGGGGCCGCGCCGACGACACCGCCGAGGTCATCCACAACCGGATGATCGTCTACCGCGAGGAGACCGCGCCGCTGCTGGACTTCTACCAGCACGAGCACGAGCTGCATGTCGTGGATGCGCTCGGCACCGTCGACGAGGTCTTCGGCCGGCTGCTGAAGGCGCTGGGACGCTAAGTGATCGGACTGCCGAAGCGGCGGGTGCCGCATCGCAGCCCGGGGGAGCTCGACGCGATGGCCGCGGCAGGCGCCGTCGTGGCTGCGGCACTGGCCGCGGTGCGTGAGGCCGCCGTGGCGGGTACCTCGACCCTGCAGTTGGACGAGATCGCCGAATCGGTGATCCGGGACGCGGGTGCGACGCCATCGTTCCTGGGCTATCACGGCTTTCCCGCCTCGATCTGCAGTTCGGTGAACGATCGGGTGGTGCACGGCATCCCGTCGTCGACCGAGGTGCTCGAGCCAGGTGACCTGGTCTCCATCGACTGCGGTGCGATTCTGGACGGCTGGCACGGCGATGCGGCGATCACCTTCGGGGTCGGGAAGCTGGCGCAGGCCGACGAGGACCTGTCGGCGGCAACCCGCAAGGCGCTGGGGGCCGGGATCGCCGCGATGGTTCCCGGCAACCGGCTCAGCGATGTCTCCCATGCCATCGAGACCGGGGCGCGCGCGGCCTCGGCTGAGTTCCGCCGCTCGTTCGGCATCGTGGCCGGCTACGGCGGGCACGGCATCGGCCGCCAGATGCACATGGACCCGTTCCTGCCCAACGAAGGGGCGCCGGGCCGCGGACCGCTGCTGGTGGCCGGGTCGGTGCTGGCGATCGAGCCGATGCTGACGTTGGGCACCGACCAGACCGTGGTGCTCGACGACGAGTGGACGGTCGTCACCACCGACAGTTCCCGCGCGGCGCACTGGGAACACACCGTGGCGGTCACCGATGACGGGCCGCGGATCCTGACCGTGGCCTAGCGGTCCGAACACGTCAGTTCCCACGCGGTCGCAGCCAAAAGTGATAAGAACGGGCGTGGACTTCCACCCTCCCGATGATGCCGACCCGATCGCGCTGGCCCGCGCCAATTGGGAGCGGGCCGGCTGGGGCGAGGTCGCCGACGGGATGGTGGCGGTGACGTCGGTGATGCGGGCGCATCAGATTCTGCTGGCGCGGGTGGAGGCGACGCTGCGGCCCTACGACCTGAGTTTCTCCCGATTCGAGCTGCTGCGGCTGCTGGCGTTCAGCCGGTCCGGGGCACTGCCGATCACCAAGGCCTCCGACCGGCTGCAGGTCCACGTCACCAGCGTCACGCACGCGATCCGGCGATTGGAGGCCGCCGGCTTGGTGGAGCGGCTGCCGCACCCCACCGACGGCCGCACCACGCTGGTGTCGATCACCGACGCGGGCCGCTCGACGGTGGCCGACGCGACGGCCAGCCTCAACAGCGAGGTGTTCTCCGACATCGGGATGTCGGGGCAGGAGTCGCGGATGCTGTCGTCGGCGATCGAGACGCTGCGGCGCAACGCCGGGGATTTCTGACGGGCGTAGTGGCGTACTTGGTGTTCCGGGGTGGTCCGGGATGCGTTTTTTCGGGCGCGAGGGTGCGCAATCCCGGTGATCAGTCCGGTGTGTCGGCCGGGGACGCGCCCGCTCGCGCGGAGGGGGACGGCACCGGGATGGTGGCGGTGACGGCGGTGCCCGCACCGGGGCGCGAGCGGATGTTGAGCCGGCCGCCTACCAGCTCGGCGCGCTCGGCCATCGACAACACCCCGTAGCCGCCCATGTCATCGCCGCCGACCGGGTGCTCGAAGGTGTCGAAACCCACGCCGTCGTCCACGATCTCCAGCCGCGCGACATCGAGGTCGGCGGTCACCGTGAATCTCAGCCGGACCGTCGTCGCGGCGGCGTGCTTGACGACGTTCTGCAGGCCCTCCTGCGCGATCCGGTACAGCGCCAGCTCGATGTGCTCGGGCAGCCGGATCTCGGCCAGATCCAGCTCGATGTTGAGTTGCGGTATCGACTGGGCCAGGCTGGCCAGCCCGCCAGACAGGCCCAGGTCGTCGAGCACCGGCGGCCGCAGCCCGCTGATCGCCACCCGGGTCTCCTGCAGTGTCAGCCCGGCCAGCTCCCGGGCGGCCTCCAGTTGCTGCGACGCCTCGTCCGGGTCGTTGCCGACCGCCCGAGCGGCCGCATCCAGTCGGTAGGACAGGGTCACCAGTCGCTGCGAGATGCCGTCGTGGATGTCGCCGGCCAGTCGGCGCCGCTCGATCTCCTGCGCCTCGATCACCTGCTCGACGAACAGCTCGTGGGCACGTTCCCGGGCCACCAGTTGCCGGTGCAGCCGGGCCTGGTGCATGGCGCCGGCGATCAGCCGGCCGATCACCCGCAGCAATTCGACGTCGCCGGGGGTGAAGTCGCGGCGCTCCACGGTGTGCACGTTGAGCACGCCCACCAGCCCGCCCGGATCGGTCTCCATCGGCACCGACACCATCGAGGTGAACTCGCGCCCGCGCAGCGACTCGATCGGCAGATAGCGCGGGTCGGACTCCTTGTCGTCGCTGATCACCACCGGCTCGCGGTGGCGGGCGACCCAGCCCGACACCCCGGATCCCAGGGGCAGCCGGATCTTCCCCACTTCGGTGTCGAACGGCGGGGTGGCGCCGGTCAGGGTCAGCGAGCGTTCGGTGTCATCGAGGACGTGCACAAAGCAGACGTCGGTGCCGGTGGCCGCGGTGATCATCCGGGCCGCCGCGGCGGCCAGCGGTTCCACCCCCGGTCCGCTGGAAGCGGCCTGGATGAGCTCCCGCAGCAGCGCCAGCTCGTGGTTGGCATCGACGAAATCACGGAAATCGCGTACCGCGCCCCGCTTGCGGGCGCGGGACCGGTTGTTGCCGGCGGCACTCACCGGTAGATGCCCTCGCGCAATGCGGTGGCCACCGCGCCGGTGCGGTCGGACACCCCCAGCTTGCGGTAGATGGAGCGAAGATGGCTCTTGACGGTCTCGTCGCCGATCACCAGTTTGGTGGCGATGCCCCGGTTGGACAGTCCGCTGACCATGCAGGCCAGGATCTCGCTCTCCCGCTGGGTCAGGCCCTGGCGAGCGCCCGGCCAGAACTCGTCGCGTTGCAGTCGCGCCGCGGTGCCGGCCGCCCGGGCGGCCAGGCCCGGATCGATCACCGTCTCGCCGCGATGGGCCAACTCGATCTGGTGCACCAGGTCGTCGCTGCTGATGCTCTTGAGCAGGTAGCCGCTCGCACCGACCCGCAGCGCTTCGAACAGGTACTGCTCGTCGTCATAGACCGACAGCATCACGATCTTGCGTTCCGGATCGCGTTCGCGCAGCGCCAGGCACAGGTCCAAGCCGCTCTCACCGCGCATCCGCACATCGCACAGCACGATGTCGGGATCGGTGTCGGCGACCACGGCGAGGGCCTGTTCGGCGCTGATCGCCTGCCCGACGACCTCGATGCGGTCGGAGAACGCGGTGAGCATGGCACGCAGGCCCTCGATCACCATCTCGTGATCGTCGACGAGGACCAGTCGCACGGGCATAGCAAGACAATAAGGCCCCGGAGGGGCGGTGGAGGTGAGCCGACGCCGGGGCCGCCGCATTGGCTCGGCGGTTCGGCGAGGCTCGGCGGAGCCGGCCCGAAGGGGCGGTGGAGGTGAGCCGACGCCGGGGCCGCCGCATTGGCTCGGCGGTTCGGCGAGGCTCGGCGGAGCCGACCCGGAGGGCGGTGGACCGACGAAAAACTCAGCCGGTTCAGTGCCCCCGCTCAGACCCTCCGGCGATTACCCGGACGGTTCCCCCGGATGGGGGAGGACGACCGAGCCGATCTTCGGCATCCTGCTGTTATGCAGATCACAACCGAGCTCGCGACATGGACCAGTGCCGGCCGCCCGTTCTGGTGGGACCAGGTGCACCCCGATGCCGAGGTGTACCCCCTGCAAGCGGTGATCTTCGACATCGACGCCCTTGCCGACGCCGACGGCGAGCCCCGCTCCGGGCTGGTGGACCTGGTGCTGAGCCTGTTCGCCAATGGTCTCTGGGTGGCCGTGGTCGGCGCCGGACCGCGCGACGCGGTGCAGGCCCGGGTGCGGGAACTGATCGGGGACGGCATGACCGAGACCATCGTGACCGCCGAGGACCTCATCGGTCCCTCCGGTGACGCCGAGCTCTACCGGCTGGCGCTGTGGGAGCTGGGCATTGTCGCCGGTGAGTCGCTGGTGATCGCCGGATCCGAGGCCGGTGCCCGGACCGCCGCGGCCATCGGCCTGCCGGCGATCTTCGCCGACACCGGCGGCTACGACGGGTTGTCGGCCAACGGCTGTCGGGAGCTGCAGGCGCAGCGGGTGGTGGCCCGCTTCAGCTGCCGCGAAGCAGGCTGATCACTATTTGACGCTGACGGCAGCGGTCACCGACCATGACGTGGTGCGTCGACTGGTAGTTCTGCTGTGCACAGCGCTGTGTGCGATGGGCGTGACCGCGCCACCGGCCGCGGCAGTCGTCGAACCATGGTTCGGCAATGCGGTCGGCAACGCCACCCAGGTGGTTTCGGTTGTCGGAGTAGGCCATTCGACCGCAAAGATCGATGTCTATCAGCGGACTGCCGCGGGCTGGGAACCGGTCGCGGCCGGGATTCCGGCGTATGTCGGCTCGGCGGGCATCACCCCGCAAACCAAAGAAGGCGAGCCGTCGACCCCGATGGGGTTCTACACGCTCGATTCGGCGTTTGGCACCGCGCCGAACCCCGGCGGCGGCCTGCCGTATGTGCAGGTCGGATCCGACCACTGGTGGGACAGCGACTCCAACAGCCCGACCTACAACACCATGCAGGTCTGCAAGAAAGCCCAGTGCCCGTTCAACACGGCGGCCAGTGAGAACCTCAACATCCCGCAGTACCGGCATGCGGTGGTCATCGGCGTCAATAAAACTCGCACACCCGGTGACGGCTCCGCCTACTTCTTCCACAGCACCGACGGCGGGCCGACGGCGGGCTGCGTAGCGATCGATGACGCCACGCTGGTGAGGATCATCGGCTGGCTGAGGCCGGGCGCGGTGATGGCAATCGCGAAGTAGCCGCTCAGCTCTCCCGCAGCAGGTTGATCACCGCGCTGAAGTCCTGCGCGCCGTGCTCGGCGGCGAACTCGGCGTAGATCGCCGCGGCATGACTGCCCCAGGCGCGAGCGCGTGGGTCTGCGCTACCGGATGGTAGAGATTAGGTCGCCGGACATCGCACCGAGCTGCGAGCCCCAGGTCGACCAGCCGTGGTCACCGCTGACGGGGAAGTCGAAGTGCCCGTTGCTCCCGCCGACGCTGCGGTATTGGGCCAAGAACATCCGGTTGCTACCCTGCGCCTGGTCGGCGACTCCGAGCATCGCGGCCGGGTTGCTGGCGGTCAGGGTTTGCGGGCTGAAAACCCACAACCGGGCGTTGTTCTGCGCGAGCAAGGCCGCATGCGCGTACGGGTCACGCCACTTCCATCGCCCCAACTGGGGCATCCCCCACATGTCATCGGAGTTGACGCCACCGAACTGCGCCATGCCGGCGTTGATCGCGCCGGTCATTGCGGTCTGAGAGGGGTAGAGAAAACCGGACATCGAGCCGGCGTAACGGAATCGGTCGGGGTGAAACGCGGCCAGCGCCACGGCGGCGTAGCCGCCCTGCGCGGCGCCGACCACGGCGTGGCCACCCGGTGCCAGGCCCTTGTTGGTGGCCAACCAGTCCGGCAGTTCCGTGGACAAGAAGGTTTCCCACTGCTTGGAGCCGTCGCGTTCCCAGTCTGTGTACATGCTGTACGCACCGCCCGCGGGCGCTGCCACCGAGACTCCCTTACCACCAAGGGTGTTCATCGCGTTGCCGGCGGTGACCCAGTTGCTGATATCGGGGCCGGCGTCGAACGCATCCAACAGGTACACGGCATGCGACCCGCCGCCCCGGAACGCCACCGGGATGTCGCGGCCCATCGCCGCCGACGGCACCATCAGGGTCTCGACGTCGGCCTGGGCTGTACTGGTCGCAGAGGTAGCGCCCCAGATCGTCAGTGCCAACACGGCGGCGAACACCGGCCGCAACATCATGACAAAACTTTTCATTACCCACCTCATCTCGAAGCCGCGGTTCGGTCGACCTCGGCGGTGACTTCTCGGATCAGCGCGGCCACCGCTGCGGGGTCGTCGGACATCGGGACATGTCCGACCCCACGCAGCCACACCGACTCCGCGCCCGGGAGCCGCGTCAGCATCGGGACACCGAAGTGCTTGAACGGCAACACCCGGTCGCGCTCTGCCCAGACGACCCGCACCGGATAGTCCCGGTCGGCCGGCAACAGCTTGACCTGATGTCGTGGCAGGGCTCGGGCCAGCGACGCGACGGCGGGGGCTTCGGCGTTGGCCCGGATTAGTGCCGCCAATATCTCGGGGGCGACGCGATCAGGATGGGCGACCTGGGAAGCCAACAGCAGCCGGCGCAGCGCGCCGTTGGAAGCGATGCTGTCGGCGCGCCCCGCGCAGCGACTGAGGACACTGGCGGAGCCCCGGATCGTGGCAGCGAGCGTCTCGATCCGGCGCTGGGACACCCAGGCCCCTGCCGGGCTGAACAACACCAGGGAACGCGCCCGGTTGCGGCGCGCCAGCTCGATACTCAGCCACCCGCCCAGGGAATTTCCGACCACGTGCACCCGCTGCAGGCCCAGCCGGCCGAGCTCAGCTTCGATGCCGTCGGCAAGCGCGTCAACCGGTGGCCCGACCCGCCCGCCCAACGCAGGGCCACCGGCGTGGCCCGGCAGCGTCAGCGCAATCACGTCGTGGTGCGGCTCCAGATGCGGCAGCACGGGGGACCACACACGCCAGATCGCGGTGATGCCGTGCAGCAGTAGCAGCGGAGTTCCGCTACCGGCGCGGTGGCCGGCACTCAAGTCCAGTGCGGGCAGGGCCGAACGCGGCCCGTCGTCGGCCCGCCGCGCGATCCTGGCTGCCGCCGCGACCGCGCTGCCGGCCAGCAGCGCCGAGACCAGGGTGGCATTCCGCGAACTCGGTATGTTCACCGATGTCCCGGTGCCGGTAGGGCTTCGGTGGTCCCGCCGCTGGCCCGACGACGCCGTTGGCGCTGGGCCCGGTATTTGGGGGTCACACCGCGCTGATCCGATGCGCCCACGTCGGCCGGCCGGCCGACCACGGCTGGGATCTGCATTCGCTGCCCCTTCATGCGTTGAGCCGGTATAGCGAGTCTGGCCGAGCGGTCTCTCGCGCCGCCTCACCACATAGGGTGGTACTTGCTCTGCGATGGAGGTATTTCGCCCCCGTGCTCTTGGCCCCGCCGCGTCGACGCTCCATAGTGAGACCTGCCGAGGCAGCGAGGAGCTGGAATGAAACTTGTGGCAGATCACCCGAAACACCACGGGGTGGCGTGGTGTGCGGGCCCGCGTTGACGCGGGTACCACTGCGATGAGCGGTGGTGTGGCCGCGCCTTCGGTGATCGGGGTCGACGACATCATTGCCGGGATCAAAGCGGGGCCCGGCGGGCCAAAGGTGGCCGCCTTCTTCGACTTCGATGGGACACTGATCGCGGCACATTCGATCAGATCTCGGTATAGCCACCGCGCGCGCAACTTCGAACTGGACGAGTTGATGCGCACGCTGCGAGTAGCGCCCGCCGGGCCGCTCGACGAAGACGCGTTCACCGATCTCATGCTGCAAGAAATCCGCGGCTGGGCGGGTCGCACCGAGAACGAGCTGATGGCACTCGGCGAGCAATTGTTCGCCCAGCACCTTGCCGGCGCACTGTTTCACGGCGCCTGGCGGCTGGTGCGAGCCCACCAGAACCGCGGCCACACCGTGGTCATCGCGACTTCGGCGACCCGGGACCAGGCTGCGCCGACGGCCCGCGAACTGGGTATCGGTCACATGCTGTGCACCGAGCTGGAGACTCGCGACGGCGTGCTCACCGGCCGTTTGGCCGGCCGGCCGCTGTGGGGTGCGGAAAAACTCTCAGCGGTCCAAAACTTCGCCCGGTGCAAGGGGATCACGCTGAACGCCAGCCACGCCTACGCTGACGGCGGGGAAGACGTGTCACTGCTCGACGCGGTCGGGTTTCCGCATCCGGTCAACCCGGCGCCGGCGCTGGCGCGCTGTGCCGGCGAGCGCGGTTGGGATGTCCTGCGGTTGCCAGCCAACCGCACCCAACTGCATCCGGTGGCGCTGGCCCGGACGGCGGCGTTGTACGGCAGCTTTGTGACAGCCGTGGGCGCCGGCGCAGTCGTCGGGGCCCTGACCAGGGACAGTCGGGGTGGAATGGACCTGACCACGTCCGTGTTCGGTCGGGTCGGCTCACGTGTGGGCAATATCGGGTTTGAGGTCATCGGGCAGAGGCACACCGCGCGCCGCCCGGCGGTTTTCTTCGTCAACCACCAGAGCACGCTGATCGACGCGCTGGTCGCCTCGAGGGTCATCCAACGCGGATTCACCCTGGTGGCCAAGGCGGAAGTCAAGCAGATTCCGCTGCTCGGACCGCTATTGGCGCTGGCCGATGTCGCATTCGTGGACCGTTCCGACACGTCGAAAGCGATCTCGGCGATGCAACCCGCGGTGGACAAGCTGCGCGCCGGGGTGTCAATCGCCATGTCGCCGGAGGGCACGCGCTCGTTCAGTCCGCGAATCGGTGAGTTCAAGAAGGGCGGGTTTCACCTGGCCCGCGACGCGGGCGTTCCGATCGTCCCGATCGTCATCCGCAATGCGGGCGAAATCATGTGGCGGCACGCGAAAATCGCGCAGGAAGGCACCATCGAGGTTGTCGTGCACGAGCCGGTACCCACCGCCGGTTGGTCTCGCCGCGAGCTTGACGAGTGGGTGGCCCGCATGCGTCAGCTCTACATCGACACTCTCGACGATTGGCCGGGCGGCGACGCCGGGAAGGCATGGTCGGAGGCGATCGTGCAGGCCAGGGCGAACAGGCGACCATGACCGTGCTGCCGGATCGTTTGGCGCGACTGCTCCGAGTCGACGAGTCTGTCACCGCGAGGTCGCGGGAACAGGCTGAAGCACTGTTGAACTCCGATGAATTCCTTCGGGCCGCAGCGCAATTGGCAGCACGACTGGGTCGCGATGTGGCCGATGTGCGGGCCGAGGCGGCCGGCTACGTGCACGAGATGGCGGCCACCCACGTTCCGTTCGTGGTGCGAGCCTGGCAAGTGTGGTCCGCGTGGATGCTCCGAGGGTTCCGGGTAGTCGTCGATGACGACGATCTGGCCGAACTGCGCGAACTCCACCGCGACCACGCCCTGATCTTCTTGATCTCGCACCGCTCCTACCTGGACCAGTTCTCCTTCCCCCTTCGCCTGACGCAGGCCGGTATATCACCGACCTTCGGGCTTGCCGGCGCAAACCTCAACTTCTTTCCGCTGGGCATGTTGGCCCGGCGCAACGGATTCATCCCATTGCGGCGTGCGACGGCAGACATTCCGGTGTACCGGTTGGCGTTGCGTGCCCTGGTCGGCCAGATCGTGGCCCGTGGCCGCAACCTGGCGTGGTCCATCGAAGGGGGCCGGACCCGCAGCGGCAAGCTGCGGCCTCCCCGATACGGGCTGTTGCGCTACGTGACCGACGCAGTCGAATCTCTGCAGTCGCGGTCTGCTCTTGCCGTTCCCGTATCAATCCTCTTCGACCAGTTGCCGTTACACGAAGTCAAATTGATGACGTCGGAGTCGCGCGGGCTTCCCAAGAAGCCCGAGAACGTACGCTGGCTGCTCAGCTACGCGCGTGGCCTGCGGCATCGGCTGGGACGGATCTACATCGACTTCGGGGCGCCGGTCCCGTTATACGAGCGGATGGGCGCCCTTCGTGACGAGGGATTGTCCGGCAGACAGGTGGTCGAGCGCATCGCACTGGAGGTCTGCCACCGCCTCAACCAGGCCACGCCGGTGACGGCGACGGCCGCGGTGTGTGTCGCGATGCTGGGGGAAGATCGTGCCCTGACCCTTGACGAGGTGTGCGCCACGGTCGCACCGCTGGCAGGCTACCTGCGTGCCCGCGGCTGGCAGGTCGCCGGCGGCGCCAACCTCACTGATCGTGCAACTGTGACCCAGACACTGCACGATCTGGTCGGCTCCGGGGTATTGACCTGCTACCGCGGTGGGCCCAAGACGGTGTGGGGCATGGGCGCCGATCAGCATCTGATCGCCGGGGTCTATCGCAACAGCGCGATCCATGTCCTGGTGATGAGGGCGATCGCCGAACTGGCCTTGCTGGCCATCGTGCGGACACCGGGAGCCACCAAACGCACCGGCTGGGAAAGGGCCCTGGCGGCACGTGATCTGCTCAAGTTCGACTTCTTCTTCGCCGGCCGCGCCGGGTTCGCCGAGGAGCTGTGGAACGAGTTCGCCATTATGACCGGACGCGAACCCGACCCGGCTAGTCCGGTCGATGCCGTCCAGGCCGCGCGGCTGCTGGAAGACAGTGACCTGCTGGTCGCTCATCTGGTGCTTCGGCCATTCGTCGACGCCTATCGCGTGGTGGCCGAGGAACTGCTGACCCTCGGACCGGATCGCCAGCTGCGGGAACAGGAATTGCTCATGCGGTGCCTTCGGCTGGGGCGGCAATGGTCGCTACAGCACCGCATCACCGAGGAATCGGTGTCGGCGGAGATGTTCGCGACCGCGGTGAAGATGGCACGCCATCGCGGGCTTCTCGACACCGAGGGCGGGCTGGACGAAATCACAGACCGCAGAGCTTTCTTGGTGGGAGAGCTCGATGAGCTGCAGCAGTCGATCAGTGAGCTGGGCCGGATGCGACGCGAGAGAACGAGGCCGGATGTGACGCTTTATCGGAAACCAACCGAACCCCTGCGACGAGGAGGCTTGTGACGATGGACAAGGTGGTGGTGACTGCCGCGGAGGCCGTTGCCGACGTGACGGACGGGTCGTCGCTGGCGGTGGGTGGATTCGGGTTGTCAGGCATTCCCGAGGCGTTGATCCAGGCGGTGCTCGACCTCGGAGTCCGGGATTTGGAGACCGTGTCCAACAACCTGGGGGTAGACGGGATCGGCTTAGGGCTGCTGTTGCAGCACAAAAGGATCCGGAGAACCGTCAACTCCTATGTGGGGGAGAACAAGGAGTTCGCGCGACAATATCTGACCGGTGAGCTGGAGCTGGAGCTGACCCCGCAGGGAACGTTGGCGGAACGGTTGCGTGCCGGCGGGGCCGGCATCCCCGCGTTCTACACGCCGACAGGCGTCGGGACTCAGGTGGCCGACGGCGGTCTGGCCTTTCGGTACCACCCGGACGGGACAATCGCTGTCGCCTCGCCGGCGAAGGAGACCCGCGAATTCGACAGTGCCACGCACGTTCTAGAACGGGCGATCCGTACCGACTTCGCCCTAGTGCACGCCTTCAAGGGCGACCGACACGGCAACCTGGTCTACCGCCGGGCTGCCGGAAACTTCAATGCGGACTGCGCCGTAGCGGGCCGCATCACCATCGCACAGGTCGAGCATCTGGTCGAACCCGGTGAGATCGACCCTGCCCAAGTGCATACGCCCGGGATTTATGTGCACCGGGTGGTGCACGTTCCCAACCCGCCCAAGCGAATCGAGAAGGAGACCGTGCGCCGATGAGTTGGAGCCGCGAAGAGTTGGCTGCCCGGGTGGCAGCCGAACTGCATGACGGGCAGTATGTCAACCTCGGCATCGGGTTGCCCACGTTGATTCCGAGTCACATCCCGGCCGACGTCACCGTCGTGCTGCATTCGGAGAACGGAATCCTGGGAATTGGGCCCTACCCACGGCCCGAGGATCTCGATGCCGATCTGATCAACGCCGGCAAGGAGACGGTGACCACTGCGCCTGGCGCCTCGTTCTTTCCGTCCTCGGCCTCGTTTGCGGTCATCCGCGGCGGACACCTCGACGTCGCGGTGCTGGGTGCAATGCAGGTTTCGGCGGCGGGGGACCTGGCTAACTGGGCGATCCCTGGCAAGATGATCAAGGGTATGGGCGGGGCGATGGACCTGGTGCACGGTGTGGAGCGAGTTTTCGTGATGATGGAACACACCGCCAAGGACGGCAGCGCCAAGATCGTAGAGCGCTGCACGCTGCCGCTGACCGGCAAGCGATGCGTGAACCGCATCTTCACCGATCTTGCTGTCATCGACGTCACCGACGACGGGTTGCGTCTGATCGAGACCGCCCCCGGTGTCGGTGTCGACGAGGTCGTCGCGAAAACCGAACCGCCCTTGATTCTTCCGATCACGGTCGGTTGACACCCGCAGCCTCGTTCCGTCGTCGGCGATGGCCGCGCACAGCGGCGCGGTCAGAGCTGGTTGACGACGAAACGAGGTTGATCGGTGATCAGGTGTTGCGCCATTGCGGCGACCGCTTCTCCTTGAAAGCGGACACCCCTTCGGCAAGGTCGTCGGTGGTGAACGCCAACGCAAGCTGGGCTTGCAGGTAGTCCAAGGCTGAATCCAAGGACAGGTCCCGGGTTGCGGCCAGCGCCTTCTTGCCCATGCCGAGCAAAAGTGGTGACTTGCCGGCAATCTCGGCGACCCAATCGCGCACAGCACCGTCAAACCCGGCATCGGAGACCACCTTGTTGACCAGACCGGCGGCCGCCGCCTCGGCGGAGGTGAGCAGCCGGCCGGTCATCAGCAGCTCGTTGGCGACGAGCCGTCCGGTCGCGCGGAAGATCAACGCGGAGATCATGAACGGGAATGCGCCCACATTGATCTCCGGGCAGCCCAACCGGGCCGATTCTTTGGTGATGACCAGGTCACAGGCCAACGCGATGCCCAGCGCGCCGGCTAGCACGTCACCGTTTGCGGCGCAGATCACCGGTTTGTCAATGCTGGTGAGTGTGCGGAAAAGCGTCGGGAATCGGGACAGGCCAGCGTATTTCACGATTGTGGCTCGCTCATCGGTAAAGGCGTCGAGGTTGCCGCCGGAAGAGAAGACCCGTTCATGCGATGAGGTGAGCACGATGACCCTGACCCGCGGATCGGATGCCGCGCGCTGCAACAGTGCGGTCAGCTGATCCAGCAGCGCATCAGACAACGCGTTACGCCGCGCGGGATCGTCCAGGATCAGGTAGGCGGCCAGCACATCGTCGGGTGTTTTCGGGTGGGTGGGCTCGAGTCGGTAACCGACCAGCTCGGCGGGCGTGCTCATGGTGGTTTCTCCTAGACGTCGGTCTAGCGGTGGGTGAAGTTGGGTGCGCGCTTTTCGGTGAACGCGGTCATGCCTTCGGTTTGGTCGTCAGTCGCGAACGCCGAGTGGAACAGGCGGCGCTCGTAGAGCAGCCCTTCGGCCAGGGTGGATTCGAAGGCCCGGTTGACGGCTTCCTTGGCCATTCGGGCTGCGGACAGGCTCATCCCGGCGATGGTGGCGGCGACCTTGCCGGCCTCGGCCAGCAGGTCGTCGGCCGGCACCACACGAGACACCAAGCCGGACCGCTCGGCCTCGGCGGCGTCGATGGTGCGGCCGGTCAGGATCAGGTCCATCGCCTTGGCTTTGCCGATGGCCCGGGTCAGGCGCTGGGAGCCGCCCATGCCCGGAAGCACACCCAGCTTGATCTCCGGCTGGCCGAATTTGGCGGTGTCGGCGGCGATCAGCAGGTCGCACATCATCGCCAGTTCGCAGCCGCCGCCCAGGGCGTGCCCGGCCACCGCGGCGATGGTTGGGGTTCGTACCGCGGCCAGCTTGGACCAGGCGGCGAAGAAGTCCGCGGCGAACACCTCGGCGAAGCTCAGATCGGCCATCTCTTTGATGTCCGCTCCGGCGGCGAACGCCTTGGCGCTCCCGGTGATGATGATGGCCCCAATGCCCGGGTCGGCATCGAATTCTGCTGCGGCGGGGGTGACTTCGTTCATCACCTGGCTGTTAAGGGCGTTGAGCGCCTGCGGCCGGTTCAGGGTGATGGTGCCGACGCGACCGTCGCGGTCGACGAGGATGGTTCCGTAAGTCATGGGTTCTCCTTAGAAGGACAGATCGGGTTCGGCGGGGACGAAATACGTTTCAATGTCGGCGGCGGTCACCTCGGCCAGCGTCGCCGGAGACCATTGCGGATTGCGGTCCTTGTCGACCAACTGGGCGCGGATGCCCTCCGCCAGGTCATGGGAGCGCAGCGACGCGCACGACACTCGGTATTCCTGGAGCAGCACGTCTTGCAGGGTGGCGAGCGGGCCCGCCCGACGCACCGCCTCCAACGTCACCGCGCACGCGACCGGGGACCGGGTGCCGATCAGTTCGGCCGCGGCGTTGGCGTCGGGGCTGGCGTGGCCGGCCAGCGCGTCCACGATCTGCGCGACGGTGTCGTGGGCGTAGCACTCGTCGATCCAGTCCCGGTGTGCGGCCAGTGGGCTCGGCGGCGCTTCGACCGCGTGGGCGGCCAGGGCGGTGTCGACGCCGTCGGTGATGATCGCCGTGGTGAAGCCCTGCAGCGCGGTGTGCGGCACGTAGTGGTCGGCGAAACCCAGTGCGATGGCATCGGGGCCGGTGAACGGGGCACCGGTCAAGGCGGCGTGCAGGCCGAGTTGGCCCGGGGCCCTCGACAGCAGGTAGGTGCCGCCGACGTCGGGGATGAAGCCGATGCCGACTTCGGGCATGGCCATTTTGGTGGTGTCGGTGACCACCCGGGTGTTGGCGTGTGCGCCGACTCCGACGCCGCCGCCCATCACGATGCCGTCCATCAGCGACACGTACGGTTTGGGGAACTCGCCGATGGCCGCGTTGAGCAGGTACTCGTCGTACCAGAAGCGTCGCGCGTCGGCGCCGTCGGCTTTGGCGCTGTGATAGATCGCGACCACGTCACCGCCGGCGCACAGTCCGCGCTCGCCGGCCCCGGCCAACACCACCGCGCGCACCGCCGGATCGTCGACCCAGGCAGACAGTGCCGCGCTCATCGCGGTCACCATCGGCAGGTTCAGCGAGTTGATCGCCTTCGGACGATTCAGGGTCAAAAACCCCACCCCGTCCACAACACGAGCTAAAACCTCGTCGGCGACACCAGTCGTCTGCATACATCTCCATCGATTCGTCTGGTTCGAGATTGACGCAACCGCACTTGCGTTGCGCCGCACCGCGCCCGGATTCATCGGGCGAAATGGCGACTGGCGTCGCCGACTTCCACGGTAATTTGCGGTTGGTGGGGGAGTCATCCCCCTGAGGGGAGATCTTTGCGGCCCGAGCCCCCGGCAGTCGCCGCCAGATCGGCGAAACCCCGCCGCCGAACCGCGTCTCGGGTGGATGATGTCGATGGCGGTGTTCGACGATCGAAGGATGTTCGATGGGGCGCTATTTGTGGCAGGTGCGCTACTCGGCCGAGGGCGCGCGAGGATTGCTCGCGCAGGGTGGCAGCGCGAGACGTGACGCCATCGTCGCGATGGTCGAAGGTGCTGGCGGCCGGGTTGAATCGTGTTACTTCGCTCTGGGTACCGATGACCTGATCGTCATCGGCGAGGTGCCCAACGAGGTGACCGCGGAGGCGCTGAGTGTTCAAACGGCCGCCTCCGGAGGCGCCGTGTCGCGCGCCACCCCACTGCTGACACCCGAGCAGGTTGACGAGGCGACCAAGCTCGACATCCGGTATCGCCCGCCCCGCGTTTAGGAGCCCGCGTCGGCGAAACGTGGCCGCAGGTACCCCTTTCGGGACACCAACATGCCCCGTTTGGAGCTCACGAGCACCGGTTGCAAGTGATTGCATGGGTGCACCGTCGGCGTTGCGCTGGACGCCCGCGGACACACCGACGCGATCACGCGTTCGGCGCAACCGGGAGGAGCGATGTCGATGGTGTCTAGCGGTCACTCGTTGGCATCGTGGGGCGGGCCGGCCGACATGAGCGCCTGGGAGGCGGTGATGTGGCGCGCCGAGGGGGACCACCGCACCCGGTCAGCCGGGGTGGTGGTCGAGATCCTCGAGGCCGAACCCGAGTGGGGCCGGCTGGTGGCCGCCCACGACCGATGGATCCAGCGCATCCCACGGCTCCGCGAGCGGGTGGTGGCACCGTCGCTGCCGGTCGTGACGCCGGCATGGTCCCCCGATCCGCACTTCGACCTGGACTACCACCTGCAGCATGTCCGGCTGCCGGAGGGCGCCGCATTGGACGATCTCTACGCGATCGTGTCGGTGCTGGCGGCGCGCCCCCTGGACGTGCAGCGCCCACCGTGGGAAGCGATGCTGGTCGGGGGTCTTCCAGAAGGCCGGGCCGCCTATCTGTTCAAGGGACATCACAGTCTCACCGATGGGCTGGGCATGATGCAGTTGATCGATGCCACCCACGGTCATGGTCCCGAGACCGGGGAGGTGTACCCGCTCTCCACACCGCCCCCGAATCGCACTGAGTCACCGTCGGGCCTGTTGGTCAGGCGGTTGTTGTCCCACACCGCCGGTACGCCGGCCGGGCTTGTCCGCCGGGCCGTGCGGGTGGCCGCCCGCCTCGCCGCCGACCCGGTCGAGACGTTGACAGACGCCGTTCGTTTCGGAAATTCGTTGCGCCGGATGTTGACTCCGTCCGGCGCGGAGCGTTCCCCGATTCTTCGGGATGGCGGGACCGCGTATCGGTTCACCACGGTGGAGGTGCCGCTGGCCGGCTTGAAGTCCGCCGCGCGAGCAGCGGACGGGTCGGTCAACGACGCTTTCCTGGCCGCACTGCTCGGCGGGATGCGCCGCTATCACGAGACGCGTGATATCAGGTTGGAGCACCTTCCGATGGCCATTCCGATGAGCCTGCGCACCGCTGACGATCCGCTGGGGGGCAACCGATTTGCCGCCGCACAGTTCGCCGCTCCGGTGGGCGAAGCGGATCCGCGGAAGCGGGTGGCGGCAATCCACCGGTTTGTGGCCGATGCCCGCACCGAACCCGCACTCGGTTTCGTCGATCTGATCGCCCCGCTGCTGAGCGTGCTACCCGGCCGGGCACTCACCCAGATCGCTGCGCAGCTGACGGCGGCCAACGATCTGCAGGCCTCCAACCTCGGTGGCGTAGCCCGTACCCTCTATCTTGCCGGGGCCAAAGTGTCACGGCTCTACGTGGTCGGACCGCGACCGGGGGTGGCGGCGATGGTGACGATGCTGTCCTATGAGGGGACCTGCTGCGTCGGTGTCAATTTCGATCCCGACGTGATCACCGATGTCTCGGTGTTCTCCCGCTGCCTGCACGAGGGCTTCGACGAAGTGCTCGACCTTGCGGGTGAACACACCATACGTCGCACCTGACTGACTGCGCGGGCAGGCCTTGTCAGTAAGAGCGGGGCAGCCGCAAGCTGTGCTGGGCGACGTAGTTGAGAATCATTTCGCGGCTGACCGGCGCGATGCGCAGCAGGCGAGCCACTCCCCACTGGGGAACCAGCCCGTATTCGGCGCTGAGCCCGTTGCCACCGTGCAGCTGAATGACATGGTCGACCGCGCCCAGGGCGGCTTCGGCGGCAGCATATTTCGCGATGTTGGAGGCTTCACCGGCCGGCAGGCCGTGCTGGTAGAGCCAGGCCGCCTTGGCGGTCATCATCGCGGCCAGATCGACGTCGATCTTGGCCTTGGCCAACGGGTGCGCGATGGCCTGGTAGGAGCCGATGGCCGGACCCCAGACCGACCTGCTTCGGGCATAGTCCGCACCCTTGCCGACGGCGTAGCGGCCGATACCGACGCAAAGCGCAGCACCGGTGATGCGTTCTGGATTCAGGCCGTCGAAAACCTGACGGAATCCGGCGTGCTCCTCGCCGATCAGCGCATCGGCCGGCAGCCGTACCTCGTCGAAGTGCAGCGTGAATTGCTTCTCGGGCAGCGGAATACCCACCGGAAGGTGGTGTTTCACCAGGCCTGCGGCATCGGTGGGCACCAGGAACAGCGACAGCGCCGAGCTGTCGGTGCCCTGATCGTGGCCGGTACGGGCGACGACGATCAGCGCGCCGGCTTCGTCGACGCCGGAGATGTAGTACTTGGTGCCGGTCAGTACATAGTCGTCGCCGTCGCGCCGGGCGGTGGTGGAGATCCGATGGCTGTTGGAACCAGCGTCGGGTTCGGTGATCGCGAACACCACCTTGGTGGATCCGTCGGCCATCCGCGGCAGCCACTGCCGCCGCTGCTCGGCACTGCCGTATTTGCCGAGCAGTTCGCCCGAGATGGCACTGGACACCAGTAGCAGCAGCAGCGGGCAGCCACGCGCGGCGGTTTCTTCGCAGACGATGGCCAGCTCGGTCATGCTGGCGCCGCCACCGCCGTATTCCTCGGCGAAATTGATGCCGATGAAGCCGTGCTGCGCCAGCTCCTTCCAGAGTTCGTCGGTGGGCTCGCCCGCCACTCCGCGTTCGGCGAAATAGTCGGGACCGTAGCGGTCGGTGACCGCGGCGACCGCGGCCCGCAAATCCCGGTGTTCGGGGGATTCGAGGAAGTCCACTACCGCACCACAGTTCGGGGGCGCCCGGTACCGGGTGCGCCGGCGAACGCCTGAGCGATGTCGAGCCACCCGCCGGCGACGTCGCCCTTGACGACCAGCTCCGTGTCGGCCCAGTGCCGCCGCTGGGTCACCACGCCGACGAAATCCACGGCTCGGCCCCGGACGCGGTTGGCGGCGTCGGCGGGGCCCCATGTCCAGACTTCGCTGCCGTCCGGCGAACACAGTTCGACGCGAACCGGCTCGTCGGGGACGGTGCGGTCGTGCAACCGATGCGTGAAGGCGAACGTGCTGACACCCAAGTGGGCGATGCTGCGCAGGCCGGTCGATGGCGGGTGTGGCCGTCCGAGCGCGTCGTAGACGTCCTGGCCGTGTGCCCAGGTCTCCATCAGTCGCGCCGTCGCCGAGGACGCCACACTCATCTCGGGGCCGAACCACGGGATCCGGCGGCGCGGGTCCTCACCGGTGAACGTCGTCACCAGCGTCGCCCTTGAACGCGAAAACCATTCGAACAGTTCCGCGACGTTGTGCGAACGGAACTGCTCGGCAACGCGATCCGGAAAGTCCATACCTCCCGACATGTGACCGTCGGCGACCCGGCGAAATTCCGACGGATCGGTGATGGCCAGCACCGCGACGTCGTCGAAGTAGGCCAGGTGCGAGATTTGATCACGGATCGCCCAGCCCGCAGCCGGTGTGGGCTCCTCCCACTGCTCGGCGTGCAGGCCATCAAGGCAAGCCAGCAGCCGGTCGGATTCGTGCTGCAACTCGTTGAGCAGCTTGGTGAAATCCAAAGCCATCAGGCGTCTCCCGCCTCTGCGTCCTGGACAACGGCCAGCACCTGACCGGAGTCGACTTGCTCACCGGCGGTGACCTGAACGCTGGACACGATCCCGTCGACCGGGGCCCGTACCGCGTGCTCCATCTTCATCGCCTCCAACACCAGTACCGTGGTGCCGGCGGCGACGTGTTGACCTTCGGTCACCTCGACTCGCACCACCGAACCAGGCATCGGTGCCAGCAGCGAGCCGGCCTCCTGCAGGGTGCTCGGATCCGGGAAGCGTTCGACCTCGCGCAAGGTCGTCGATCCCAGTGTCGAGTCCACGAAATGGGCGGGGCCGCAGCGAGTAACACGGTAGCGACGGCGGACCCCATCGAGCTCGGCGTCCACCACGGTGCCGGAGGACCGGTTGATCCGCGCCGATTCGGGTCGCCAATCACCGACGGTCGCGTCGAGCCGGCCGCGCTCAAAGCGATACGTCACGTCGATCCGGTTCTCGTCGACGGTGAACGAGATGGCTTGCGGCGCGCTGGGCAACGTGCGCCAGCCCGACGGTAGCCCCGGCAGGGTCGGGGTGCTGCTGCGGCGCTCGGCCTGAGCGGCGATGGCAGCGACCAAGGCGTGGACGCTCGCGACCTCGGCCGCATCGGAGCGGCCGGCCATCAGCACGGCTGGATCGTGGCGCTGCAGGTAGGCGGTATCGATGGCCCCGGAGAGGAATTCGGGTTCACGCAAGATGCCGACCAGCAGGTCGCGGTTGGTGTTGACACCGTGGATCACGGTCTCGCGCAGCGCTCGCGCCAGCCGGCTGCAGGCCTCGGCGCGGGTCTGGCCGTACCCGATCACTTTGGCCAGCATCGGGTCGTAGAACGTGCTGACCGTGGAGCCGGAGGTGAATCCGCTGTCCACCCGGGTTCCCGGCAGGTCGGGAAACTCCAGGGTGGTCAGTGTTCCGGCCACCGGGATGAAACCGCCGGCAACGTCTTCGGCGTAGAGCCGGACCTCGACGGCGTGGCCGTCCGGGGCGGTATGCAGCATTTCCGGCGGCAGCGGCTCGCCGCCGGCAACGAGCAGCTGCGCGCGCACCAGGTCGATTCCGGTGACCAATTCAGTCACCGGGTGCTCGACCTGCAGCCGGGTGTTGACCTCCAGGAAGTAGAAAGAACCGTCCGGGGCCATCACGAATTCGACGGTGCCCGCCCCCTGGTAGGACAATGCCTTTCCGGCGGCGACCGCGGCGCGGCCCAACTCGTCGCGCAGCGACTCGTCGACGGCGGTCGACGGCGCCTCCTCGACGATCTTCTGATAGCGGCGCTGGATTGAGCATTCGCGTTCGCCGAGGTGCACCACGGTGCCGTGGCTGTCCCCGAAGATCTGCACCTCGATGTGTCGCGGCGATTCGACGAACTTCTCCAAGAACACCGTGCCGTCGCCGAACGCCGAGGCCGCCTCGCGGCGCGCGCTGTGCACCGCTTCGACGAGATCGGCCTGGTCGGTGACGATACGCATGCCGCGTCCGCCGCCGCCGAAGGCCGCTTTGACCAGGATCGGGAACCCGATCTGTTCGGCGGCAGCCAGCAGGCGTTCGGGCTGCTCGTCGTCGTCGCTTTCGACGGTGGCGCCCGGCAGCACCGGTACCCCGGCCGCCTGCATCATCGCCTTGGCTTCGATCTTGGAACCCATCGCGGCGATGGCTTCCGGGCTGGGGCCGACGAAGGTCACGCCCGCCTCGGCGCACGCCCGGGCGAATTGTTCGTTCTCAGAAAGAAACCCGTAACCGGGATGAATCGCGTCGGCGCCCGTGCGCCGGGCGGCGTCCAGCACCAGGTCGGCCCGCAGGTAGGTGTCGCTGGGCGCGGTGCCCGGCAGGTGGACGGATTCGTCGGCCTGCAACACATAGGGCGCGTCGCGGTCGGCGTCGGAGAACACCGCGACGGTGCTGATGTCCATCTCGCGGGCGGTGCGGATGATCCGCGATGCGATCTCGCCGCGATTGGCGATGAGTAGCTTGGTGATCGATGCCATGACAGTCCTCACATTCTGAACACGCCGAAGCCGCGGCGGCCGGTCACTTGGGTGGAGTGCGCCGCCGACAGCGCCATACCGAGCACCGCGCGGGTGTCGCGAGGGTCGATCACCCCGTCGTCGTAGATGCGCGCCGAGACGAAGAAGGGATGCGATTCACGCTCGATCTGGTCCTCGATCTCCGCCGTTCGTTTCGCGTCGGCGTCGTGATCGAACGGTCTTCCGGCCGCAGCGGCCGAGGCCTTCCCGACAATGGAGAGCACACCGGCGAGCTGTTGGGCGCCCATCACCGCGAGTTTGGCGTTGGGCCAGCTGAACATGAACCGCGGGTCATAGGCGCGGCCGGACATCCCGTAGTTGCCGGCGCCGAACGATCCGCCCATGTTGATCGTGATGTGCGGCACGGTGCTGTTGGTGACGGCGTTGATCATCTTGGCGCCGTCTTTGATGATGCCGCCCTGTTCGTATTCGGTGCCCACCATGTAGCCGGTGACGTTCTGCAGGAAAATCAGCGGGGTGTCGATCTGGTTGGCCAGCAAGATGAATTCCGTGGCCTTCTTGGACTCTTCGCTGAACAGCACACCGCGGGTGTTGGCCAGGATTCCGACCGGGAAACCGTGGATGGACGCCCAACCGGTGGCGATGCTGGTACCCCAGCGCGGCTTGTATTCGGAGAAGCGGGAACCGTCGACGATTCGGGCGATCACCTCGCGCGGATCGAACGGCACCCGGGAGTCCCCGGAGGCGATCCCGAGCAGTTCCTCGGCGTCATACAGCGGGTCGTCGGCCGGCATTGTGGGGCCCGGGCCGAGCTTGTGCCAGTTGAGGTGTTCGACGATGTCCCGCCCGATACGGATGCAGTCCACCTCGTCGACGGCGAAATAGTCGCCCAGACCCGACACCCGGGTGTGCATGTCGGCACCGCCGAGGGCCTCGTCGTCGGCGTCCTCACCGGTTGCCATCTTGACCAGGGGCGGGCCGCCGAGGAACACCTTGGCCTGCTTGTCGACCAGGACGGCGTAGTCGCACATGCCGGGCACGTAGGCGCCGCCGGCGGTGGAGTTGCCGAATACCAGCGCGACCGTCGGGATGCCCATCGAGGACAGTTCGGTCAGGTCGCGAAAGATCCTGCCGGCGTGCACGAACAGTTCGGACTGGGTCGGCAGGTCGGCACCGCCGGATTCCACCAGGTACACCACGGGCAGCCGATTGATCCGCGCGATTTCCAGGGCCCGCAGGTTTTTGCGCAGCGTATAGGGATTCATCGTGCCGCCGCGCACCGTGGGGTCGTGGGCGATGATCATGCACTCCACCCCGGACACCACACCGACGCCGGTGACGATCGCGGCACCGACGTTGAACTCGGTGCCCCAGGCGGCCAGCGGGGACAGCTCCATGAACGGGGCGTCACGGTCGATGAGCAGTTCGATCCGCTCGCGCACCAGCAGTCGGCCGCGATCGTGATGCCGCTTGACGTAACGCTCGCCGCCCCCGGCAGCGACCAGGGCCAACTGTTCGTTGAGTGCGGCGACGGCGGCGGATTGCACCTCGTAGTTGCAGCGATAGGTCTCCGAGGACGCATCGACTTCCGATGTGAGCACACCCATGCGGTTGCCTTCCAGGATTATCAGTTAGTGAATGGCAATACACTAACGCATGGGTGGGCTCAGCGAAAGGCCCAGTCTATACAGCGATTGCCCCGGGAACCTGGGCTGCTAGTTGGCCAACAATCACTACCTGGTGGCGGTCTCGGTGAGCCGTTGCCGTAGCCGTCCGCTGGCTTCCGCGTACTGCTCGGCGACCGTGCGCACCACCTCGGCCACCGGGGCGATCGCATGCACACCGGACACGCTGTGGCCGGCGCTCCATGCCGTGCGGTTGCGGATCAGCCGATCCTGTTCGAAGCCGCCCGGCTCGCCGGGATCCGCGTCGTTGTGGACGTCGAGCCAGCTGCGGAGCAGGCTGGCGGGTATCCCGCCAACCCGGCTGGACAGGGTGACGTCGTCGAGAGTCGAGCTGACCAGGGCGGCGCGGTAGCCGTCATCGGCCATGCTCTCGTCGGTCGCGATGAACCTGGTGCCCAGGTAGGCCAAATCCACGCCGAGTACCTCTGCCGCCAGCACCGACTGACCATCGCTGATCCCGCCGGCCAGCGTGATCGGGCCATCGAAGAAGTCGCGCACCGCCCGAACGAACGCGAACGGGTTGGCCCAACCGGTCTGACCGCCCGCCCCGGCGGTCAGGAGCACCAATCCGTCGACACCGGCCTCCAGCGCCCGCTCGGCGTGCGCGAGGCTGGAGACGTCGGCGTACACCTGGCAGCCGATGTCGTGCAATGGGCCGACCACTGGCGCGGGGGAGCCGACGCTGGTGATGACCAATTCGGCCCGGTGGCGGATCAGCAGGTCGAGGTCGCGGTCCCGGCGCCGGTTGCTGCGATGGACCACCAGGTTCGGCGCGACCGGCGCCGCGGTGGGCGGCAGTTCCCGGGCCATCCGGTGCAACCACGCGTCGAGCTGCTCGACCGTGGCGGCGTTGTGGGTCGGAAACGCGCCGATCACACCGTTCCGACTGGCCTCGATCACCAGGTCCGGGCCGGAAACGCTGGTCATCGGCGCCGCGATGACCGGAAGTCGGAGTCGATCCAACCAGGGATGACGAGCTGGCATAGTGAATTGAGAATAACTAATACCGTGTCGCCAGGGAAGGGCCCCCGGGTTCCGGGCGGCGATCGGTCGCCCCACGATATGGCGGTCGAGCGGCGCAGTCGTCCAGCGGGACGCTGAGGTCGCGAGCCGCCGCCGCAATCGGTGATGCGCCAGGTAGATGCGCGAAAGACGATGGGCCCTCGGGCCTTTGGCGGCAGTCGCGGGGCGCCCCCTGGGCCGGTGCGGCGCGGGGCCCGGGCGATTTGCGGCGCAGCTGTTGACAAAGTGATAGCGATCACCAATCATGTAGCCACTAGTAAATCGCGATCAGCATCGTGGGTGGGGAATCTTTATTCTTCTCGAGGGGAGACGGACCGATCAGTACCGGTGCGCAGGCGCAAGCCCCTGTGTTAGGTCGGGCGTTACCCGATACGCCGGCAGCCCGTGTGCTGCGCCAGGCGTTACCCGAAACGCCGGCCGGCTTCGCTGAATTGTGTGACCATCTGCGCGATGCGTGCGCGGCGACGCCGGCGCTCTCCGGCGACCAGCCCGGTGTGGCGCTGGACAAGGTGTTGGAGGCGCTGAGAAGGCTGCGCAGCGAACCGTCGCTGTCGCGAGTGATCGAACACGCGCCGCGCGAGTTGTGTGAAACCGGGCTCTTCGACCGGGTGATGTTCTCCCTGGTCCAGGGTTCCACCTGGCGCCCGCAGGCGCTGTACCGGTACGGCCCGACGGGTGAGGTGACCCGTGAGCTGGACCACCTGATCGACGACCTGGAGGTTCCGCTCGCCTCGCCGTTGTTGGAGGCGGAGGTGGTGCGGCGGCGGCTGCCCGCCCTGGTCGCCGATGCGCAAGCCGAGCCGCGGTTGTACCGGCCGCTGATCGAGCGGACCGGGACACCGGGGTACATCGTGGCTCCCGTGGTGGCCGAGTCCTTGGTGATGGGCCTCATCCACGCCGATACCCTCGGCCGGTCGTTGTCGTCCATCGACCGGGATCTGCTGCGGATCTTCGCCGACGGCGTCGGGTTGATCTGCGAACGTGCCGGCCTCGCCGGGCGGATCGAGCGGCAACGAGCCAAGGTCGCCGAGGTCTGCGAGGCCGCGGTGCGCTCGCTGCAGGAACCCGACACCAGGCCGTCGGTGCGCTCCGCCGCGGCGAAGAGTCGCACCGCGATCGCCATGACCCGGCCGGCGGCCGGCGAGCCGAGAATGTCCAGCAGGCTGGCTCGCTTGACTGCTCGCGAACGTGAAGTACTGGCGCTGTTGGCCAGTGGCGCGACGAATTCACAGCTGGCGGACCGGTTGACCGTTGCGGAGAGCACCGTGAAGTCCCATGTGAAACACATCCTGCACAAGCTCGGCGCCGGGAACCGCGCCGCCGCGATCGCCTGCTATCTGCGCGAAACCCACAACGACGAACGGTCGCCACGATGACGGTATCGATCGCACCCGACCGCACCCGGGTAGTCCCGGTATTGAAGGACGAATGGTGGTGCAGCGAAGTCAAATTGGCCGACCGTCTCGGCGCGTTGCGCGATCGTGTGCTCGCCGAGGTGGGCGCTGAACCGGCGCTGCCGGTCATCGAACGCGATGCACCGTGGCAGTCCGCGGAGACCGTCTCCGCGTTGACCCACCGTTGCATCGACCGGCTCCGCCAGACCCAGGGCACCGAACTCGAAACCGCCCACCGGCTGTGCGCGCTGATCCTGGATCTGCAGCAGCTGGCGATGGAGATATATCTGCACGACACCGCGATGCGGGGACAACGGCTGGCCGGCTGCGCCGCGGCGCTGAGCCGACTGCGTGGTATCCCGACCTCGGATGCGCTGCTGGAAAGCGCCTGCGAGGAGTTGGTGTCGCGCTGTGGCTTCCACCGGGCGGTGCTGTCCCGGGTGGAGAACTCCTATTGGAAGCCGCTGATGTTGCACGAGCGCAGCGCTGCAGAGTCGGGTTCGTGGTTCAGCACGTGGATCAACCAGACCGTGCCGATTACGCACAGCAGTCCGGAATCGGAGGTGCGGTCCCGCAGGCGCCCGTCGCTGGTGTACGACACCGAGAGCGCGCCGGTGTACCGCCCGTTGATCGTGCAATCCGGGAATTCCCGATCCTATGTGGTGGCTCCGCTGCAGCACGGCGACGACGTGGTGGGATTCCTGCACACCGACCACTACCCGCTGGATCGACGGGCCGACGAGTCGGACCGCGAAGTGCTGTGGGCTTTCGCCGACGGGTTCGGGCACATCTACGAACGCACGGTGCTGCTGGAGCGGCTGCGTGCTCAACGAGACAGCGTGCGCGAGCTCTTCTTCGGCGCCGTGGACCGCATCGACCAGCTGTGTGAGGCCGGAATGGACAGCGTGCGGCGCGGCCACGACGGTGACGGAGCGGGATCCGAAGTCGCACTGCCGTCACAGGAGTTGACCGACCGCGAGGCCGAGGTTTTCGACCTGATGATCACCGGGGCGACCAACCAGGCGATCGCGCAGCAGCTGGTGATCACCGAGGGCACGGTGAAGTCGCACGTCAAGCACATTCTCCGCAAGTTCGGAGCGGTGAATCGCGCGCAAGCGATCGCCTGGGCGTTGCAGCAGCGCGACAAGGCGAACTGACCGGTCAGCGCTCGACACGGGTGGTGCGCAGGTAGGCGCCGTCGTGATAGATCAGCGGTGCGGGTGCGCCGTCGACGTCCCGCTCGCAATGGGTGTGGGTGACGTACCCGATGACCAGGGTGGAATCACCGGCGGGAATCAGCTGCTGCAGTGTGGCGCGCAGCCAGGCCGGTGTGCCCGCAAGCACCGGTTCACCGGTTTCCAGCAGGCTCCAGGATGTCTTGTCGGCGAAACGGTGTTCGGCGCTGCGGGAGAACCGTTGCGCCAGCTCCAGCTGGTGCTCGCCGAGCAGATGGATCACCAGCGAGTCCGCCCCCCGCAGTGCGGCGATGCTGGACGAGGTGTGCGTGATGTTGAAGCACACCAGCGGCGGGTCCGCCGACAGCGACGCGAACGAGGTGGCGGTGAAACCGACCGGTCCGGTGCCGGAGTTCAGCGTGATGATGGCGACCCCGGCGGGGTGGCGTCGGCAGACGGCGCGGTATTCGTCGGGTGTAACGGCTGCGTGGGAGATGGAGGTGGTCATGCCGGCTCCTGACTTCCAGTTGTTCGGGCGGATGGCTGCGACTGGCGCACAGTCGCAAGCGGGTTGCCGACGGCGTCGAGACCCATCGTCCGAAGCTGGGGCAGCGCCTCGTCCAAGATCAGGTCGAGCGCCAATTGCGACAGCGGCATCAGCGTGACGCCGTCGGTGAGTTGCAGGGTGTGGATGTCGGCGATCAGCCCGGCCAATCCGGTCGCCGTGCCCACATATCTCAGCGTGTTCGGAGCTACCGGTCGCTTCAAGTCGGCCAGGGTTTTCCGTGCCGCGCACATGTCCCGGTCGATCACGACTTCGAGGTCGACGAGCACGGATGTCTCGTCGCCGCGTTCGGCGGCTTCGGCATGCAACGCCGCGGTCTTGCGCGAACACACACGCAGATCCGGCGCCTCGATTCGCACCACCGACGTGGACACGCACGCCCTGCCGGCGTCCATCGGCGAGGTCAGGTCGACCAGCGAGCCGTCGGGTAGCTGCAGTACCAGGCGCAACGGGTGCGCGAGCGTGATGTCGGCGAAAGCGGTCACGGTCATTCCTCGGGGTCGATCACGATCGCGAACGCGGTGTTGGCGATCCCGCCCGAGCGATCCAGGGAGATGAACTTCTCTTCGACGTACTCGTCGAGCGCGTTCGGTCCGCCTTCGCGGCCCAGGCCGCTCTCTTTGTACCCGCCGAAGGGGTAGGCCGGATGGATGACGTGCCAGTTGTTGACCCAGACCATCCCGGCTTCGAGCCGGCGCGCGACGTCGAGCGCGCGTTCTTCGCCGCCCCAAACACCGGCGGACAGACCGTAGTTCGTGTCGTTGGCGATCTTGACCGCTTCGTCAACCGAGTCGTAGGTCAGCACCACCAGCACCGGCCCGAACACCTCCTCGCGGGCCACCCGCATGTCGTTGGTGACATCGAGCAGAATCGTGGGTTCGATCCAGTACCCCTTGTCGAATCCCGGTCCGGATGGCATCCGCCCGCCCAGCGCCACCTTGGCGCCTTCGGCCTCGGCGATGCCGATGTAGTCCAGGACGCGGTCGCGCTGGGTCGCGGAGATAATCGGCCCGACATGGGTCGTCGGTTGCAGCGGATCCCCGAGGCGCAGGGTGGCGGCCCTTTTGAGCAGCCGGTCGACGATCTCGTCGCGCCGGTTCGACGGGATCAGCAGCCGGGTCCCGGCTTCGCAGGCCTCGCCGTTGTTGGCCATGCAGGCGAACAACGAGCCGTCGACGGCCGCATCCAGGTCGGCATCGTCGAGAATGATGTTGGCGCCCTTGCCGCCGAGCTCCAACGTCACCCGCCGGATGCTGTCCGCGGACTGACGCAGGATGCTCTTGCCGACCGCAGTGGATCCGGTGAAGGCGACCTTTCGGACGTCGGGATGCCCGGACAGGTGGGCGCCCACCGGCTCACCGTCTCCGGTGACGACGTTGAGGACACCGGCCGGTAGGCCGGCGGCGTCGAACTCGCGGGCCAATTCCAGCGGCAGCAGGGGAGCGTGCTCGTCGGGTTTGAGCACGACGGAGTTGCCGGCGGCCAGGGCAGGCCCGATCTTCCACACCGTGGTCAGCAGCGGGATGTTCCACGGGACGATCGCAGCGACCACGCCGATGGGTTCCCGGGCCACGAGGCCCTCGGCGGGAACCGGCTCGATCGCCGGCCCGCGCGTCTCCCATTCGTAGTCGGCGGTGATGGCCGCCAGGTACTGCAACTGGCCGATGGGCAGGCCGAGGTGAAAGGCTCCGGTGATCCGGATGGTGGCGCCGTTCTCGCGGCTCTGCAGCGCGGCGAGCTCGTCGCTGCGGGCTGCCAGACGTTCGGCGACGGTGTTGATCAGCGCCGCGCGTTCAGCCGGTGATGTCCGCCGCCAGGTCCCTTCTTCGAACGAGGCCTTTGCCGCGGCCACCGCGGCATCGACATGCTGCGTGGTTCCCTTGGCCACCGTTGCAACCAGCTCTTCGGTGGCGGGGCTGCGGATCTCGTACTGCTCGTCGGTGTCGATCCAGTTGCCGTCGAGATACAACGGGTAGTGGTTGGTGCTCACGTGAGACTCCTTGCTGGTCAGCCGATCTGGCGTTCCCGCCCGCGCCAGTACGGTTCGCGGATGGACTTCTTGTCCACCTTGCCGGTCGAGTTGACCGGCAAGGTGTCGACGAACACGATCGACTTCGGCGCCGCCACACTGCCCAGGGCGGTTTTCACGTGGTCGATCAACTCGGTTTCGGTCACCGGTATCCCGGGCTTGGTGACGACGACGGCCAGTACCGACTCACCCCATTTCGGGTGTGGCACACCGATGACCGCGCTCTGGGACACCGACGGATGCGTCGACAGGATGTCTTCGACTTGGCGGGGGAACACGTTGAACCCGCCGCTGACCACCATGTCCTTCTTGCGGTCGACGATGTAGAGAAAGCCGTCCCGGTCGACGTGGGCGATGTCGCCGGTGTGCAGCCAGCCCTCGCGGAGCAGCTCCGGGTTGCGTGACGCATCGAGATAGGTCTTCAACTGGCCGAGCTGGCGGGTGCAGATCTCCCCGGCCTCGCCCGGCGGCAGTTCACCTCCGCGGTCGTCCCGGATGGAGGCTTGCACCGCGAACAACGGCCGTCCCGCCGACGCCAGACGACGCAGCCACATTTCGTCGGTGCCGTGGTGCTCGTGCTTGCGCAAGCAGGACACGAATCCCTGTTCGGTGCCGGCGTAGGTCTGGACGAAGATAGGCCCGAACACGTCCAACGCCTCACGAAGACGTTCCGGCGCGATCGGCGATCCGGCGTAGATCATCGTGTGCAGCGTCGACACGTCGAACTCGGAGCGCCGAGGGTCGTCCAACAACAGGTAGATGATCGTCGGCACGACGGCCGTCGCGGTCACCCGGTGACGTTGGATGTTGGCCAGCAACGTCTCGACATCCATGCCGGGCAGCATCACGTTGGTGCCGCCGCGCACGAATGTCGGCAACACGAATCCGCCGGAGTAGTGCGTCAGCGGTGCACCGTGCGCGAATACCTCCCCGGCCCGGATATCGCCGATGTCCAACCCTGCCGAGATACCGGTGTAGCCCCAGGTGAAGTGCGTGTTCACCACACCCTTGGGCTCGCCGGTGCTACCCGAGGTGAACATGATGTAAGCCTCATCGTGTTCGTCGATGTCCACCTCGGGCCGGGTGGTGGCCTGGTTGCCGACGACGTCATCGAAGTCCAGCGCAGCCAGCGCGGTCGCCGCAGCACCGGGCGTGCCGCCGACCCGGATCAAGGTCTGAAGTTTGGGCAGCTCGTCCCGGATCGCGGCGACCGCCTCGTCGAACTTGGCGTGGTAGATCAGCGTGGTGGCGTCGGTTTGGTGCAGATTCGAGTGGAAGGCACCGGCCGACGCGCGAGCCGTCATCTGCACCATCACCGCCCCGGCCGCCCAGATTCCGTGCTGGCAGGGGATGAACTCCAAGACGTTGGGCATCAGCAGACCCACCCGGTCGCCCTTTTGTAACCCGAGCCCGATCAACCCGTTGGCGATCTGGTTGCGCACCGCCCGCATCTCGCCGTAGGTCAGCGAGCGCTCACCGTCGATGATTGCGACCGAGTCCCGGTAGTAGGTGCAGGCGCGGTCGAAGACATCCGGCAGGATGCCCCACATTCCGCTGACTTTGCTGTGCATGGCGCCGGTGGTCAGGATCCGACGAGAGACGACGGGTCGAAGCCCTCGACCCAATACGGCGGAGTGACGATCGGGGCGCCGAGCTCCTGCAGCACCGGCGTGTCATTCCAGTAGGTGGTCTCGCGTTCGATCTTGCCGTCGGCATCCAGCTGGTGCCAGGTGATGCCCCTGGTGGCCAACCGTTTACGCCCGGCCGGCACGCCGCGGAAATTGTCCAGCTGCTCGCCGACCCAGTCCCACAGGATCACCACGGCCGGGTTGCCGCCGACGCCGGCCAGCTGGAACGCCTCAGTGGCGACGAAGGTGTGCACACCGATCCCGTTGTCGGCGTTCTTGTTCGCGAACGGCGCCAATTTTGGCTCGAGTTCGGCCTTGGTGATCGCGGTGTCGAGCACATGGTCGGAGTCCATGTGATCGTCGTAGACCAGGTCGTCGGCGTACAAGCCGACGGCGGCGGCGGTGTCCGTGGTCAGTGCGGCCGCCCAGCGCCGCGCGTGGTCGACGGCCAGTGTGGTGCCCAGTGTCATTTCGGGTGATTCCTTTCGGTTCAGACCAGTGCGGCCGGACGGCTGACCGAGGACGGGTCGGTGGGTTGGCCCAAGTCGCGGACCGCGGTCACCACGTCCCAGAAACTCGCCTCGCGCTTGATGCGCCCGTCGGCGTCATAGATGTGGAAGGTGATGCCGCGCGTACCGGGAACCCTTCCGCCCGTTGGGATGCCGACGAAGGCGGCTGCCGTCGGCGCATTCCAGGTCCAGCGATAGATCGCCGCCTTGTCGTCGCCGACCACCTCATCGATGCGGAAGTTGTTGATCCCGATGCCGTTCGCGGTATCGGCGTTGGCATAGGGCGCGAAAACGCGCAGCAGCTCGTCCTTGGAGGTGATGGTTTGGCCGAGGATCGGATCCTCGAACAAGAAGTCGTCGGCGTAGAGCGCGACGACAGCCTCCGCGCTTTCCCGGAAGGCCTTCAGCCATTTGACGGCGAAATGATGGCGACTTGGCGACATCTCTCTCTCCTAAGCGTTTGCGCGAATTATTGAGGTCACCACCGACGGTATGGAGCGACACCGTGGCCAGCCACTACCCCCGGGAGGAAACGGACCGCCCCATGGGGGGATGCGCCCACCCCGGGGCGAGCTCCGCCCCTGCCGGGCCTGCGAATTTGTCTCCCCCAATGTTGGACGCACATACCTCCTGAGGGGGGTTTGCCCATCGCCCGTGCTGGCCAGAATCGGAGGATCGACCGCCGGACGGGGCCGTAGAGAAACTAAGGAGTGTTACGCACATGACCACCACCGAGTTCGCCACTCTTGTCGAGGACATGACCGAGGAGGAATTCGAGCCGTACTTCGCAAAGGCGCAGGAAATCTCGCAATTCTTCCGCGAGATCGGCCCCAAGTACGATCAGGAAAACACGTTCGCGTACCCCTCGATCGAGGTGTTCAAAAAATCGGGGCTCGGCGCCCTGCAGGTGCCGAAGGAGTTCGGCGGCCCGGGCGGCAATATCTTGCACGTCTCCAAGGTGGTCAGCGAGATGTCGCGGGGGGACTCCGCCATCGCCCTGGCCTACAACATGCACTACATCATGGTCGGCATCGCCGGGAACCTGATGTCGCCCGAGCAGAACGAGTACTGGCTGAAACGCGTCGTCGACGGTGAGTTGATGTTCGGCCCGTTCTCCGAACAGCGTGCCGGCTTCTCCGGGCTGGCTGACATGAAAGCCGTGCCGCAACCGGGCGGAGGCTGGAAGGTGTACGGCAAGAAGACCTGGGGCACGCTGTGCGAGGCCGCCGACATCATCACCACCAACGCGACGGTCACCGACGCGGACGGCAACCTGCCCGAGACGTTCGACGAACGGCTCGCCGCCGAGAAATTCTTCATCGGCGACTTCAAGGTCGATGAGAACGGCATCGGCGACGGTATCCGGATCGAGAAGACCTGGAACGCACTGGGCATGCACGCCACCGGCACCCAGGTGATCCACTTCGACGGCTACTACATCCCCGAGGACGGATACATCTGCCAGTGGCGCACCGGCGCGTTCGGGGTATTGGAATGGGCCTCACTGATGTTCGCCAGCATCTACCTTGGCATGCAGCAGCGGATCCTCGAGGAGTCGATCAAGGCGCTCTCCAAGAAGCATCTGGGCGCCACCTTCGGCGCCATCGCCGCCGCCGACGTCGAGGTGGCCAAGATCGGCCACATCATCGACGGGATCGGCGATTTCGCCAGCCGCGTCGAGGTGTCCCGGCGGGTGCTCTACCAAACCTGTCAGGATCTGATCGACAGCAACGACGCCAAGTGGCCGGCGGAGCTGCGCTTCCCCTACATCGGCTTGGCCAAGACTTTCATCGCCGACAACGTGCTGCACATGTCGCGGCATGCGATGAGCATGGTGGGCGGCTCGTCGTTCCGTAAGGGCACCATCTTCGAGCGCCTCTACCGGGATTCCGCGGCATCGATGTTCCAGCCGCTCAACGGTGACCAGTCCCGAACCTACATCGGCGAGTTCCTGCTCAACGCCGCGGCAACGCAGGACTAGCCGTCTTGATCCCCTCGACGATGCCGGCCCGTACGGTGTCATCGAGGGGAAAAGGGGTGTAGAGGGTGAACCGGTCCACCAACCCGTCGAAGCGGTGAACGACCTCGGCGGCAACGGTTTTCGGTTCGCCTACCACGGCGAACATCCCCAGGATCTCATCGTCGATCAGCCCGGTCATGGCTGCCCAATCGCCGGACTTCGACAGCCTGTGTAACTCGGTGTGCAAGTCGCCGCACCCGTGCAGGTCGAGCACTGCCCGGTAGGCCGGGGTCGCACCGTAGAAGGCGATCTGGCGGCGCACCTGGCGCAGCGCCTCGGTGAACGAGCGCTCATCGGAGCCGGTAGCGACCAGTCCCGGATACGAGATCGTGAAATCCCCGCGGACGCGTCCGGTGGCGGCCAGGCCCGCGTCGATCACCGGCATGGTCACCTCGCGCAGGTAGCGGGCGGTGGTGAAGCCGTGCACCAGCAGACCGTCCGCGGCTTCGGACGCCACCACGGTCATCTTCGGTCCCACCGCGGCGACCACCACCCGGGGCGGCCCGTAAGGATGCGGCTCCGGGGTGAACATCGGGGTCATCAACGTGTGCTGGTAGTGCTCGCCGCGGAAGTCGAGTTTCTCCCCGGACTCCCAGGCACGCCATATCGCCCGCATCGCTTCGATGTATTCCCGCATCCGTTCGGCCGGCGCCGACCAGGGCATGCTGAAGCGCCGGGTGACATGCGCCCGAATCTGCGTCCCCAGCCCCAGCACGAATCTGCCGTGGCTGATCGCGTGCAGGTCATTGGCGGCTACCGCCATGCTCATCGGGTTGCGGGCGAACGCCACCGCGACGGCGGTTCCGAGTTGCAGCGTGGCGGATCGGTCGGCCGCGATTACCAGCGGCAGGAACGGGTCGCGGCTGACCTCGGTGGACCACACGCCGTCGAAACCGATCTGTTCCGCGGTCCTGATCTGGTCGCTCAGGACAGCCAGATCGGCTCCGCTGGTCCCGTCGATCCCGCCGCCGATATTGCTGTCAACGTACATCGGTTCAGATTCGCACAGCCGGAGCCCGTGATCGTAAATATCACCCTCGACCGGGGGAGGAAAATCCCCTCGGCGGAAACGTGTCCGAGTGCCTCGACCGCAGGGCGCGGCCGTCCGCCGGCCCCAGCGGCTGATGACCCGAAATGGGGAGGTGGTTCCTCGGCTGGAGAGATGTGCTGCAAGTCATAACGACGCGATGATCGATACCTATCGAACCGGACCGCGGAAAAACAGTCCGCTGGAAACGACAAGGGGTCAGCTAGATGCAGTACATTCCGCCCGAGATTGTGAACCACGAACTGAACCACACGACGCAAGCTGTGCTCATCTGCGCGAGTTGGGGACTGACTGCGATATTCTTCGTGATCGCAGTCCGAATGGGCATTCGGGAGCGAACGCCCTTCTATCCCTTGATGATTGTCGCGGCGATGCTTGGGGCGTTTGCCGAACCGCTCTATGACGTGGCTACCGCCTTATATTTTTACTCCACCGAAGGCATGGTCACTCATTTTGAGTCCTTCGGGACTCCACAGCCGATCTGGACCCACAGTGGCTACGCCGTCTTGTACGCCAGTGCTGCCATAGTGATCGCCCACCGGCTATACCATGGCATCATGACGCGCCAGGCGCTATACAAGCTAGCCGGCGCAGGGTTCGTGATGTCCTGCATATTCGAGATGTACGGCATCAATGGCAACGCCTACAGCTACTACGGGCCGCACGTTTTGCGAATCCTCAACTACCCGTTCGCTATTGCAATCCTCGAGACGGCGCAAATCATCTTATTCGCGGTGGCCGCAACCATCCTGCGCAAACGGGTCAGCAACGCATATCAGCTCGTCGGCCTGTTGGCGCTATTCCCGGTTACGTTCTACGGAACCAACTTCGGAGCTGGCTGGCCGATGATCATCAGCCTTCATCTGCCTAACCCGCAACCTGGCGTGGTGGCCGTGGCAACGGTGCTGAGCATCTGCCTGGCTCTGGTCCTCATTCGTGGTGCATGCAGCTTCGTGCCAAAGACGTTGGCCGCTGAGGCAAGCGAACCCGCCGAGCAGCGCATTCCGGCGGTTGCATCATGAGCGAGTTCGTCCCGCCCCAGCCGCCGAGCCCCCCATACGACCTACCTCTCAACACGACGATGCAGGCGGTTGCGACGTTTGTCTTGTGGGGTGGCACCGCCCTGTTGTCCATATATGCGGTTTCAATGGCACGCCGAGAGCGGACGATCTTCCCCGTCGTGCTGGTCCTCGCGGTCGCGGTCGGCAGCCTGATCGAACCGATGTATGACATCACCTACCATTTGCTCTGGCTCGACGCCGGCCAGCAGTGGACGCTGTTCACCAGTTTCGGCCTGCCGCAACCCGTTTGGGTGATGCCTGCCTATGTGATGGTGTTCGGAATGCCCGCCCTGTTGATGTACAGGTCGTTGGCGAAAGCGGTCACGCTGGTGCAGGTGTTCAAGTTTGCCGGGCTGACGGCATTGACTACGACGATGTTCGAAACAACCGCTATCAACCTCGGTTTATACGTTTACTACGGCGAATCGCCGTGGCGACTGTTCAATTACCCGCTGTTCATCGGTTTCATGGAAGGTGTCCAGATCACTGGCTTTGCAGTATTGGCGGCCCTGCTCAGCGTCTACGCCACTAAGCAGGCCCATTGCCTCGCGTTGTTTGCGATCTTCCCGTGCAACTTTGCATTCGAGACGCTCGGCGCAGGGTTCCCCACACTGATATTGCAAAACTCGTCACCGAACCCCGACACAATGTTGCTGTTCCTGAGTGCATTCGCCAGCGTCGGACTAGCAGCGACAGGACTTTGGTGGTCGTCTCAGTCTCTGCTTGCCGCACAGCGTCGTCGAGAAGCTGTCGATGCCACTCTGAGCAGCACCCATTAACGAGCCATGGTTAAGGAGGACGTCACGATGAACCACGCAAAGCCCGCGCAAAACTCTGATGATCCGCATATTTTGGCATTGTTCCAGCGCTGGTCGATCAGCTTCGAGGAGACGTGCGAGTCCTTTCGCGCATTGCTGGGCGATTCCGGAGTGTGGATCGCCGGACCCGAACCAATCGCCACCGCGCATGGCGCAGAGGAAGCCATCGCGTTGCTCGAGGGGTTCCGTGCTAGCCACGGCTTGGCAACCATTGAGGTCGAAGTGCTTAACCTAGGCCGCTGCGGCCCCTTCGCGTATAGCGAACGCATCGATCATCTAGTCAATTCGCACGGCGACCGATTCATCTCTCTGCCGGTGGCCGGCGTGATGCGACTCGATGACGACAACCGAGTCGCCTACTGGCGTGACTACTGGGATATGCGTGAATTTCTGGCTTTGCCCAGGCATTGCTGAATTAGGCATTGGGTGATGCAGGTCGACAGTACAAACTGTTCGGCCGAAGCGGGGGCCTCGCCTCAACCTGGCGAACGTGCGGGTCGACTTCGCGGTCACGGGAACCGCTGCTGGTCCGTACGTTTCGGCGTCGCAAGCCGTTGTGCAACGCAACTTCCCGCCATGTGTGCGACGCGGTGCTTCGGGTCGCACCGTCAGCCGGTAACGCCGAGGACCGTGCGGGCGGCCGCGGTGAGCAACACCCGCAGCCGCTCCGGAGCCAGGCCGCTGTCATGAAACAGCGTTGACTGAATCGCCCCGATCGCGGCGTGCACCACGACGCGTGCGTCACTGTCGGACAGGTCGCCGTGCAGCTCGCTGGCCAGGTGAACCCATTCCTCCAGGTACAGTCGCTGCTTGCGGCGCAGCCGCCGGCGGTCTTCCTCGGGCAGGTTGTTGATCTCGTGATGGTAGACCTGGGCCAGTTCGCGATCGCCCACGACGAATTCGACCTGACCGGCGATGAGCCGGTCCAGCGCCTGGCCTAGATCGCTGGTGGTGTCCAGGATCTCCTGCTCCTCGCGGAGCAAATCATCGATCACCTGATCGAACAGCGCGACGAGCACCGCCGATTTGCTGTCGAAGTGTCGGTATACCCCTGAGCCGGTGATCCCCGCGGCGGCACCGATCTCGGCGATCGACACGGTGTGAAAGCCCTTGCGGGCAACCAGATCTGCTGCCGCGGCCAGTATCCGACTCTTGCGCTCCGGATCGCGGATGCGGGCGTGGGGCTCGTGGGTGCCCCGCGGTGCAGCGACGATGGTTACACCTCCTAAGTGGTTCGACGCTTATTATGCACCGAACACCACCTGCGTGTTAACGAGTCAGTCTGTGAATCACGATGCACTCTGGTGACGAAGGTTACGCCGAACGATGTCGCCACGGCAGCGGCGCGTGCCGTAATCTGAGGTCAAGCAGCCGACCGCCTACGCGCGGATCCGGAGACCATCGAAGAAGTTATCTCCAACGGTAGCCGAACCTCCTCCTTTGGTATGTGGTTACGGTCTGCGCGCGCCGATAGCGTCTCGTAATGTGTCATTGACCGAGCGTGACTCTCTGACGGTAGCCGCGGGTGAGGATGCCCCCACCGGCCCGATACCCACGGACGCCGCAATCCACACCACCGCGGCGATCGAAGTGGCGGGGCCATGCCCCGACGACACCGGCGGCGCGTTGTCGACGATGTTGCCGACGCTGGATCCGCTGGCCAAACCGCTGCGTGCGGTGGGTGACTTCTTCGCGATGACACTTGACACCTTCGTATTGATGGTGCGGCCGCCCTTCGCCTGGCGCGAATACCTGCTGCAGACCTGGTTCGTGGCAAGGGTTTCGGTGCTGCCGGCGGTAATGATGACCATCCCGTACGCGGTGTTGCTGACGTTCATCTTCAACATCCTGCTGACCGATATCGGCGCCGGGGACTTCTCCGGAACCGGTTCGGCGATCGCGACGGTGAACCAGATCGGCCCGGTAGTAACGGTTTTGGTGGTCTCTGGGGCCGGGTCCACGGCGATGTGCGCCGACCTGGGGGCGCGGACCATCCGCGAGGAACTCGACGCGCTTCGTGTCATGGGCGTCAATCCGATTCAATCGCTTGTTGTTCCGCGGGTGCTGGCCGCGACCACCGTGTCCCTGGCGCTGGGCGGGGCAGTCACCATGATGGGACTGACCGGCTCGTACCTGTTCAGTGTCTACATCCAGCACATCTCGCCGGGAGCGTTCGTGACCGGACTGACGACGTTGACCGGAGCTGGCGATGTCATCGTCTCGATGGTCAAGGCGACACTGTTCGGAATGGCAGCGGGCTTGATCGCCTGCTACAAGGGCATTTCCGTCGGTGGCGGCCCAGCCGGTGTCGGCAACGCGGTCAACGAGACCGTGGTGTTCACCTTCATGGTGTTGTTCCTGATCAACATCATCGTGACCGCCGTCGGCATTCAGTTCACGGTGCAGTGAGGCGAACCCATGACGCTTTCCATCCCCAGCAGTCTCCATCCGCAAGTGCGGCGCAGAATCGACAACCTGGTGCACGAGTGGAACAGGGTCGGATCGCAGACCCGGTTCTATGCCACCACGTTGCAGGCGATTCCCGACGCCGTCCGGAGTTACCCGAGCGAACTATTGCGCCTGATCGCCCAAATGGGTATGGGCACAGCGGCGTTGGCGATGATCGGCGGGACCATCGTGATCGTTGGTTTCCTGACGATGACTACCGGAGCGCTGGTGGCAGTGCAGGGATACAACCAGTTCGCCTCTATCGGGCTTGAGGCTTTGACGGGCTTCGCGTCGGCATACTTCAATGTCCGGCTCATCGTTCCCGGAACGGCCTCGGTCGCACTGTCGGCCACCATCGGTGCCGGAGCCACCGCCCAGATCGGGGCGATGCGGATCAACGAGGAGATCGACGCGCTGGAGGTGATCGGCATCCGCAGCGTCAGCTACCTGGCCTCTACCCGGGTGGTGGCCGGCGTGGTGGTGGTGATCCCGCTGTACTGCGTGGCGATCATGATGGCGTTCTTGGCATCCCGTGCCGGCACCGTAGCCATCTACGGGCAGGGATCCGGTGTCTACGACCATTACTTCAACACCTTCCTCAGCTCCCGCGACATGATCTGGTCCTTCTTCCAGTCGGTTGCGATCACCGTCGTGATCATGCTGGTGCACACCTACTACGGCTACACCGCCGGCGGCGGACCGGCCGGCGTCGGAGAGGCAGTGGGTCGAGCTGTGCGCACCTCGATGGTGATCGCGGCCATGGTGATCGTGATGATCACGCTCGCTGTGTACGGCCAGTCCGGCAACTTCCACCTGGCGAGCTAGCGACATGGAAACCCGTCCCGGAGAGCATCGCATCCACACCGCATGGTGGACGCTGATCCTGCTCGCGGCCATCGGTGTGTTCCTGTTCGTCACGGCGGCAACGTTCAACAACACTTTCCAGTCCGTTGTCCCGGTGACCCTGAAATCGGATCGGGCGGGGTTGGTGATGGAGCCCGGCTCCAAGGTCGCGCTGCGCGGGGTCCAGGTGGGCCGGGTCGCTGCGATCAGTGGCGGCAAGGAATCTGCCAGCCTGACGTTGGAGATCGACCCCGACCAGATTCGCTACATCCCGGCCAACATCGAGGCGCGGGTCAAGGCCACCACGGCGTTCGGCGCCAAATTCGTTGAGCTGGTCTATCCCGACAAGCCGAGCCCCGCCCGGCTGGCCGCCGGCGCGGTGCTGCATTCGAAGAATGCCAGCACCGAGGTCAACACCGTCTTCGAGAACGTGGTCGACCTGCTCAAGATGATCGACCCGCTGAAGCTGAACGCCGTACTGACCGCGGTGGCCGATGGCGTGCGCGGACAAGGTGAGCGGATGGGTCAGGCCACCACCGACCTCAACGAGGTGTTGCAGGCGCTGAACTCGCGCAACGAGACCTTCCGGCAGGACTGGCGGGCCTTCGGCAAGCTCAGCGACACTTACGCCGCGGCCGCCGAGGACATCGTGACGATCCTCAACGCCGCCAGCACCACCAGCACCACGATTGTGGACCACTCAAACTCGCTGGACAGCCTGCTGCTCCACACGATCGGGTTCTCCAGAGCCGGCACCGACCTGCTCGGCGCCAGCAAGGACAATCTGGTCTCCGCGGTCAACACCCTGGAACCGACCACCGAGCTGTTGCACAAGTACAGCCCGGCATACACCTGCATGATGCAGGGCGCCCAGTGGTTCCTCGACAACGGTGGGCGTCGAGGGTTCGGCGGCGGCACCAGCGGCCAGGGGTTCGAGTTCGACATCGGGCTGCTGGGGGGCAACGAACCCTACAAGTATCCGGACAACTTGCCCATCGTCGCCGCCAAGGGCGGCCCCGGCGGCAAGCCGGGGTGCGGATCGCTGCCCGACCCGACCCAGAACTGGCCGGTCCGCAAGCAAATCATGAATGTCGGTTGGGGTACCGGCCTGGACCTCCGACCCAACTGGGGCATCGGTTTCCCGGGCTGGGCCGACTACTTCCCGGTGACCCGTGCGGTGCCGGAGCCGCCGAGCATTCGCTACTTCGGCGGGCCGGCACCCGGACCGATCCCCTACCCGGGGGCCCCGCCCTACGGCGCGCCGCTGTACGGGCCGGGTGGTGTCCCACTGTGGCCGGGCGTGCCGCCGGCCGAGCCCGGCCCACCGCCCCCGCCCGCCGAACCGGGTCCACCACCGCCACCGTGATCGCCGACGACCTCGAGACAGGAGAACAGCCGTGCAGGAAAACATCAAAGGCGTGATGTGGCGCCTGGCTGTCTTCCTGACCGTCTGCCTGTTCGGCTCGTTCGTGCTGCTGACCATCTTCGGGGAGTTCCGGTTCGGTGCCGGCACGACCTACAACGCCGAGTTCAGCAACGTCACCGGGCTGAAGAAGGACGACCTCGTTCGGATCGCCGGTGTGGAGGTCGGCAAGGTCAAAGAGATTTCGGTCAATCCCGACGCGACCGTCCGGGTCGCCTTCTCCGCCGACAACTCGGTGATCCTCACCGAGGGAACCCAGGTCGCGATCCGCTACGACGACCTGTTCGGCGGGCGCTACGTGGCACTGGAGGAAGGGACCGGGGGAGTCAAGCCGCTGCACGCCGGCCAGACGATTCCGTTGGCGCGCACCAAACCCGCCCTCGATCTGGACGCGCTGCTGGGCGGTTTCCGTCCGCTGTTCCGCGCGTTGAACCCCGAGCAGGTCAACGAGCTCAGCGAGGTGTTCATCAAGGCCTTTCAGGGCCAGGGGCCCACGATCGGGATGTTCCTGGACCAGGCGGCGGCGGTGACCAACACGTTGGCCGACCGGGATCAGCTGATCGGACAGGTGATCGACAACCTCAATGTGGTGCTGGGTTCGCTGGGCAACCAGACCGATCAGTTCGACAAGGCGGTGACGTCGCTGTCCCAGTTGGTCCGCGGCCTGGCCGAACGCAAGACCGACATCTCCAACGCGGTCGCCTACACCAACGCCGCGGCGGGCTCGGTCGCCGACCTGCTGGCTCAGGCTCGCGAGCCGTTCCGCAAGGTCGTCAACGAGACCGACCGGACCGCGACCATCGCCGCGGACGACCACGAGTACCTCGACAACCTGATCAACACGCTGCCGGACAAGTACCAGGTGCTCAACCGCCAGGCGACCGACGGCGGCTGGTTCTCGTTCTACATCTGCAACGTCGTACTCAAGGTGAACGGAAAAGGGGGCCAGCCGGTGTACGTCAAAGTCGTCGGCCAGGACACCGGGCGGTGCGCGCCGAAATGAAATCGTTCTCCAAACGCAACCCCGTCCTCATCGGCATGATCGGGATCGCCGCCGTGGCGGCGCTGGTGCTGACGGCGCTGAACTACCAGAGGCTGCCGATCTTCAACCAAAACAAAACCTACTCAGCATATTTCGCCGACGCCGGTGGGTTGTTCAGCGGTGCCGGTGTAGAGGTGTCCGGCTACGGGGTGGGCAAGGTGTCGGCCATCGAGCTCGAAGGGCCGGGCGTGCGGGTCACGTTCAACGTCGCCAAGAACATCCAGCTGGGGGAGCGCACCGAGGCGGCGATCAAGACCAAGAGCTTCCTGGGCACCAAGATCCTCGACATCAGGCCCCGGGGCGCCGGCCGGCTCGAGAGCGCCATACCGCTGGACCGGACGGTCTCGCCCTATCAGCTCCCGGACGCTCTGGGGGATCTGACCACCACGATCAGCGGGCTGAACACCGACCAGCTCTCGATTTCGCTGGCCACCCTCGCGGAGACCTTCGCCGACACCCCGGAGGATCTCAAGAACGCCATGCAGGGCGTGGCGCGGTTCGCCCGCACCCTCGACACCCGCGACGCGCAGCTGCGCAACCTGCTCGACAACGCGGCCAAAGCCACCGGGGTGCTCGCCAAGCGCACCGACCAGGTGGTCAGCCTGGTCAAGGACTCCAACGCACTGCTGGAGCAGCTGCGGACACAGAACGCCGCCCTCGACCACATCTGGGGCAACATGTCGGCCGCGGCGCAGCAACTGAAAGGCTTCATCGCCGAGAACCAACAGCAGCTCAAGCCCGCGCTGGACAAACTCAACGTGGTCCTCGGGATCGTCGACAACCGCAAGGAGCGGGTGCAGAAGGCGATCAAACTGCTCAACAGCTTCGCCATGTCGCTGGGTGAATGCGTCGCCAACGGGCCGTTTTTCATGGCATATGTGGTGAACCTGCTGCCGGGCCAGTTCGTTCAGCCGTTCGTCGACGCCGCATTCTCCGACCTCGGGCTGGACCCGAACGTATTGCTGCCCTCGCAGCGCAGCGATCCGCCTACCGGGCAGCCCGCGACCCCGCCGTTGCCGGTGCCCTACCCGCGGACCGGCCAGGGCGGCGAGCCCCGGCTGACCCTGCCCGATGCGATCACCGGCAACCAGGACCCCAACCTGCCCGCCCA
>NZ_QMEX01000169.1 GCF_003284925.1 Mycolicibacter senuensis | reverse complement strand
CGTGCCGGCCCAGCCTGCCGGGCTCGCAGCAGCACCGGGACCGCAGCCAGGATGACCAGAGCGGAGACGCCGATGACGATGTACAGCAGGCCGGTGCCGGAACTCTCCGTCGGCTGGTCGAAACCCCGCCCGAGGTCGACCAGCGCGACCGTGGCCGCCACACTCATGCCCAGTAGTGCCAGCCAGATCGCCGCGCAGACACCGAGCAGCACTCGGTCGGTGACCTCCGGGGACTGCCCGGGGTGGACGAATCGGTCCGCGATGTTTCTGCCGACCATCAGCAGCTCGTCGCCGGTGCGTCGTTGCTGTTGGAGGACAGCACCCTGCCGTCACTGCTGGTGATCGAACAGTTGAGCTTGCTCAGCCGCAGCATGCTGGACGCCTCCACCGAACCGATCTCCGACTGGGAGATCGGGGTCAACGTCAACGACCACGGGATGTAGGCGTTGCGTTGCGTCCGCCGTTGCCCGGAGGCGTCGACGTAGGTGATCGTGATCTGGTCGAACGGCGCCTTGGTGCCGGTGACCGAGTAGGTCACCTGCATCGGCTTGGCCTGCGTGGTCGTGGTGGGCTCCGGTGTCGTGGTGGACGGTTCGGGGGCGGGGGTCTCAGCCGGCGGGGGCGGCGGTGGCGGCGGCTCCTCGCTCGGCGGCGGCGGCGGAGGCGGCGGCTCCTCACTCGACGGGGGCGGGGGCGGGGGCACGGTGGTGGTCGGGATGCTGGTCTTGGTGATCTCGTCCTGCACCGGCGGGTGCGACACGGTGGTGCTGGTCGTGGCGGGAGTGGCCAGGTCGTGCGTCTCGGTGCGGGCGAACAACAGTGCCACCGACACCACCAGGGAGATCGCGGCGATGATCACGGTGACCCCGACCACCCAGGGCCAGCGCGGCGTCTTGGCGTGCGGGTCCGGCTCGTCGGGCGCGTTGTAGTTGTCGTAGTCGTACAACCGCGGGTCGGGCGGCACGTAGGGACCAGTCAAGAACTGCTCGGACTCCGGCGCCGAATACGCCTGCGAGTACGCCGTGTTGTCGGGGGTCCCGCCGGTGGCCGCTACATCGTCGATCGCCGGGATCTCCCTGTGGCCGACCGCGCCCGGTACCGCTTCCGGAGCCGGTTCAGCGGCCGGCTGACCGTTGCCGGGGACGTCGTCTCCAGAACCCGACTCCGGGGGATTCGGCCCGCTCATTCCCGCCTATCCTGTTCCAACCTGTGCGCCCGCGCACGCGCCACCCACCGCGGTCGAATTCGACCACCGTTGGTCATTGTGCACCGGCAACCCTACCCAAACGGGTCGACACGGCGGCGCGTGCGGACCGGCTCAGTGTTTCTCGGGGCCGATGTAGTACTCGAAGACCAGCCCGGCCACGCTCGATATCACCAGCACCACCCCGGCGGTGATCAGCCACGGCAGCCACAACGCGATCCCGACGGCGGCCACCGATCCGGACAGTGCGATCAAAATCGGCCACCAGCTGTGGGGGCTGAAGAAACCCAACTCCCCGGCGCCGTCACTGATCTCGGCCGCCTCGTAGTCCTCGGGACGGGTGTCGAGCCGGCGAGCAACGAACCGGAAGAAGGTGGCCACGATCAGCGCCATCACCCCGGTCAGGATCAGCGCCGTGCTACCGGCCCACTCCACGCCACCGGTGGCGAACAACGAAGTCAGTACGGCGTAGACCACACCGACGACCACGAAGAAGGTGGCCACGAACTCGAACAGCCTGGATTCGATGCGCATGGATCGTCCCTACTTGTCGCTGGCTTGCGGGGCCAGCAGGCCGCGCCGGCTATCGAACGGTTGCGTGGTGACGGCCAACGGCTCCTGGTTGATCGCCTCGAGCGCCTCGGCGTTGCTCTTCCCGGCGATGCGCTGGCCGAGGTAGGCCTTGAAGTCGTTGGGCGAGACCACCCGGACCTCGAAGTTCATCATCGCGTGGTAAGTGCCGCACATCTCGGCGCAGTGGCCGACGAACGCCCCTTCCTTCTGGATCTCGGAGACCTGGAAGGTGTTCACCTGGTTGTTGCGCTCGGGCCAGGCGATCACGTCACGCTTGAACAGGAACTCCGGCACCCAGAACGAGTGGATGACATCGGCGGAGTTCAGCACGAACTCGATGCGCTTGCCGCTGGGCACCACCAGCACCGGCACCTCGTTCGTGGTGCCGAGTGTCTCGACCTTGTCGAAGTTGAGGTAACTGCGGTCCTCGGCGTTGCGGCCACGGATCGGCCCGACCAGCTCCTCGCCGTGCTCGTCGACGCCTTCCGGCTTGGAGATCAGCGCGTCCTTACGCTGCTGGTCCGCGCCGTCGTAGCTCAGCGTGCCGTCGCGGAAGTCGACCTTCTGGTAGCCGAATTTCCAGTTCCACTGGAACGCGGTGACGTTGACGACCACCTCGGGGTCGGGTTCGTGGTGCAGCATCTTCTCCTGCACGACGACGGTGAAGTAGAAGATCACCGCGATGGCCAGGAACGGCAGCACGGTCAACCCGAGTTCCAGCGGCATGTTGTAGCCGAACTGGCGCGGCAGTTCGGTGTCGGTCGCCTTCTTGCGGTGGAAGAACGCCGACCAGAAGATCATTACCCAGACCATCCCGCCGATCACCACCGAGGCGATGACCATGCCCAGCCACAGCTTGTAGTTGGCCTCGGCCTCGGGCGTGATGCCCTTGGGCCAGCCGAAGCCGACCACGTCGGTCCAGTCGAAGCTGCAGCCGCTGAGTGTCACCGCCAGTAGCCCGAGTACGCCGGCTCCCGCCAGCGGCCGAAGCAGACGGCTGAGCACAACGCCCTGCCCGCGACGTGTCACGTTGGTGCCTCCTCGAGTCACAGACCGGGCCGGCCAAAACCGGCGGAGCAGTCGAATACTACGCAGCGTAGACCACCCGAGTCACCCCGGTTCGGCTGACCTGCCGGTTGGCCGGTCCGGTCGGGCCCACCACCGGCCCTGGGCAGGCCTACGCGGTCTGAGACCGATCCCGGTGCGGCATACTGAGACCCGATGTGTGGACTGCTGGCCTTCGTGCGTGCCCCGGCCGGCACCGCCGACCCCGCCGCGGCGGATTCGGGCGACCGCACCGACATTGTCACCACGGTCGAACGGGCGGCGCACCTGATGCGCCATCGGGGGCCCGACGAACTGGGCACCTGGGCCGGCGACGGCGTCGCCCTGGGCTTCAACCGGTTGTCGATCATCGACATCGAGCATTCGCATCAGCCGTTGCGCTGGGGGCCCGCTGAACAGTCCGACCGCTACGTACTGGTGTTCAACGGGGAGATCTACAACTACCTCGAGCTGCGTGAGGAGTTGGCCGCAACCCACGGCGCCGTCTTCCACACCGACGGTGACGGGGAGGCGATCGTCGCCGGCTACCACTACTGGGGCACCGACGTGCTGCCGCGGCTGCGCGGCATGTTCGCCTTCGCACTGTGGGACACCGTGCGCGGCGAACTGTTCTGCGCTCGCGACCCGTTCGGGATCAAGCCGCTGTTCATGGCCAGCGGGCCGGGCGGCACCGCGGTGGGCAGCGAGAAGAAGTCGCTGCTCGACATGGCCGCCCTGGTGGGCTTCGACGTCGGCGATGCCGGCATCGACAGGCGGGCACTGCAGCACTACACCGTGCTGCAGTACGTGCCCGAACCCGAAACACTGCACCGCGGGGTGCGGCGGCTGGAGTCGGGCTGCTGGACGCGGATCAGCCCGGACCGGTCGGTCCCGGAGATCACCCGCTACTTCAAGCCCCGATTCGACGCCACCCCGATCAGCCGCGACACCGAACAGGCCCGCTACGACGAGATCACCGCGGTGCTGGAGGACTCGGTCGCCAAGCACATGCGGGCCGACGTCACGGTGGGCGCGTTCCTGTCCGGCGGGATCGATTCCACTGCGATCGCCGCGTTGGCGATGCGCCACAACCCGAAGCTGATCACGTTCACCACCGGGTTCGAGCGGGAGGGCTTCTCCGAGATCGACGTCGCCGCGGCGTCCGCCGAGGCGATCGGCGCCCGGCATGTGGTCAAGGTGGTCAGCCCGGCGGAATTCGTCGCCGCCCTGCCCGAGATCGTCTGGTACCTCGACGACCCGGTCGCCGACCCGGCCCTGGTCCCGCTGTACTTCATCGCCGCCGAGGCCCGCAAGCACGTCAAGGTGGTGCTCTCCGGCGAGGGTGCCGACGAATTGTTCGGCGGCTACACCATCTACCGCGAGCCGCTGTCGCTGCGGCCGTTCAACTACCTGCCGGCACCGGTACGCCGGTCGATGGGCAAGGTGTCCAAGCCGCTTCCGGACGGGATGCGCGGCAAGAGCCTGCTGCACCGCGGGTCGCTGACGCTCGAGGAGCGCTACTACGGCAACGCCCGCAGCTTCTCCGACGAGCAGCTGCGCGCGGTATTGCCCGGCTTCTCCCCCGAGTGGACGCACACCGATGTGACCGCGCCGCTGTATGCCGAATCAGCGGGCTGGGATCCGGTGGCCCGGATGCAGCACATCGACCTGTTCACCTGGCTGCGCGGCGACATCCTGGTCAAGGCGGACAAGATGACCATGGCCAACTCCCTGGAGTTGCGGGTGCCGTTCCTGGACCCGGAGGTGTTCGCGGTCGCCTCCCGGCTGCCGGCGTCGGCCAAGATCACCCGCACCACCACCAAGTACGCGCTGCGCCGTGCGCTGGAGCCGATCATCCCCGCGCACGTGCTGCATCGGCCCAAGCTCGGTTTCCCGGTGCCGCTGCGGCACTGGTTGCGCGCCGGTGAACTGCTGGAGTGGGCCTACGCCACCGTCGATGGCGCCGCCGCCACTTCCGCTGCCCAGCTGATCGACGTCGCCGCGGTGCGCACCATGCTCGACGAGCACCGGGCCGGCACCGCCGATCACAGCCGGCGGCTGTGGACCATGCTGATCTTCCTGCTCTGGCACGCCATCTTCGTCGAGCATTCGGTGATCCCGCAGATCAGCGAGCCGACGTACCCGGTACAGCTGTAAGGCGCGAACAGCGGATTCGGGCGCTTTCGTGACTGCTCGGCGGGTTATTTGAGTGCGGCGCCGATCTCCGCGGCGGGGGCGTCGCCGTAGGCGTCGGCCAGCCTGGCGAGCGCGACGTCGCGGTCCCACGACCACTCCTGGGTTCCGGTGGATTCGAGCACCAGCACCGCGACGAGGGAACCGAGTTGCGCGGAGCGCTCCAGGCTCAGCCCGGCGCTGCGGCCGGTCAGGAAACCGGCCCGGAAGGCGTCACCGACTCCGGTCGGGTCGGTCTGGGCCTTCTCGGGTACCACGCCGACATGGATCCGCGAACCGTCGGGGTTGACGATGTCGACCCCGTTGCAGCCCAGCGTGGTGACCCGCAGGCCCACCTGCTTCATGACGTCGGCCTCGGTCCAGCCGGTCTTCGACAGCAGCAGATCCCACTCATAGTCGTTGGTGAACAGGTAGGTGGCACCGTCGATGAGCCGGCGGATCTCCTCACCGGTCAGGCGGGCCAGCTGCTGGGACGGGTCGGCGGCGAACGCCAGGCCGAGCTTGCGGCACTCCTCGGTGTGGCTGAACATCGCCTCGGGGTCGTTGGCTCCGATGATGACGAGTTCGGGGGTGCCGAGGCGCTCCACCACCTGGGCCAGCGAGATGTTGCGTGCCTCCGACATGGCCCCCGGATAGAACGAGGCGATCTGGGCCATGTCGATATCGGTGGTGCAGGTGAAGCGCGCGGTGTGCGCCGTCGTGGAGACCAGCACGTTGTCGCAGTTGACGCCGTGGGAGGCCAGCCAGTCGCGGTAGTCGGCGAAGTCGTCGCCGGCCGCGCCGACCAGCGCGGCATCACCGCCGAGCACGCCGATCGCGTACGCGATGTTGCCCGCCACACCGCCGCGGTGCACCACCAGGCCGTCGACCAGGAAGCTCAGCGAGACTTTCTGCAGGTGATCGGCCAGCAACTGTTCGGAGAACCGACCCGGAAAGCGCATCAAATGGTCGGTTGCGATCGAACCGGTCACCGCAATCGTCACTGACTATCCCCCTCGTGTTGCCAACGTGGACCTGAATGTGGGTTCCCACGGTAGCGGCCGGTGCAACCCGGTTCGCCGCCGGGCAGCGCCTAGCCGTCAGGCCGAGGGGCCGGTTGCCGATGGTCAGTTGAATGAGTCGCCGCACGAGCACGAGCCGCCCGCGTTGGGGTTCTCGATGGTGAAACCCTGCTTGTCGATCTGGTCGGCGTAGCCGATCTCCGCACCCTGCAGGTACGGAGCGCTCATCCGGTCGACGGCCAACTTGACCCCGTTGAAGTCGGTGATCACGTCACCGTCGAGGGTGCGGTCGTCGAAGAACAGGTTGTAGCGCAGGCCCGCGCAGCCGCCCGGTTGAACCGAGATGCGCAGGGTCAGGTCGTCACGGCCTTCCTGGGCCAGCAGCGACTTCACCTTGGCCGCGGCTTCATCGGTCAAGACCACGCCCTGAGACTCGGTGGTCGACTGGTCCTGAACAGTCATTGCGTCTCCCTAACTGCGGTTGATTCGGGGGTGGGCTCGCCTCGACTCGAAGCATCCGAGCCCACCGTCACAACGATACCGTGCGCCGAGGTGTTCCCTACTGAGCTGCCGGATCGGGGGAACCCGCCGGTCGGCTACCGATCTGCGCCGCAAGCACCGTGGTCAGCCCGATCAGCTGGTTGGCGGCGTCGACCAGCGCCAGGCCCACCGAGCCGGCGTGGTCGGCGATCGCGCGGGCGGCCACCACGCCGGCCGACCGCAGCGCCGGCTCGTCCAGGTCGATCTGCCCGGCCAGTACCAGCACCGGCAGCTGCCGGGTCCGGGCCGCGGCGCACAGCGATCCGATGACCTTGCCGTGCAGGGACTGCTGGTCGAACCGGCCCTCGCCGGTGACCAGGACGTC
>NZ_QMEX01000168.1 GCF_003284925.1 Mycolicibacter senuensis | reverse complement strand
GCAGCCGCCGCGCACCGGCGGCCCGCAGCAGAGCCCCTACCCGCGGCCGATGCGCCGGTCGGATGTGCCCGCAGCGGGCAACGGGCGCCCGGCACCCGCCGACCGCTCCACCGGCTCCGGCGCCGAACGGATGCGTCCCGACCCGGTCGACACCTACACCGACGTCGAACTCGACGTGATGGACACCGATGTGCGCGAGGCCGACCTGGCGGTCGGGGACTCGGCCTACGTGCGCTCGGTCCTCACCACGGCCGGCAGCGCCGAGCGGCCGGTCCGGCAGGATTTCCAGGCGGACGGCGCGGACACCGAACTCGCCGATACCGCCGGCCCGGCCGACCCCGACGCCGCCGTCGCATCCGAGTCGGCCGACGATGACTACGTGGGCCGGCCAGGCGTGGTCGGCGGGCTGCTGGTGGTGCTGCAGTCGATGCTGGCGGTGGCGTTCGGCGGCGGGCTGTTCATCGCCTTCGACCAGTTGTGGCGGTGGAACAGCATCGTCGCGCTGGTGCTCACGGTGCTGGTCACGCTCGGCCTGGTCGCCGCCGTTCAGGCCGTCCGCAAGACCGTCGACATCGTCAGCACCTTGATCGCCGTCGCGGTCGGACTGCTGATCACGCTGGGGCCGCTGGCGCTGCACGCCAACTAGCCGTTCACTATTAGTCCGTGCGCCCCGCCATCAAGGTCGGCTTGTCGACCGCTTCGGTTTACCCGCTGCGGGCCGAGGCCGCCTTCGAGTACGCGGCCCGACTCGGCTACGACGGTGTCGAGCTGATGGTGTGGGGGGAGCCGGTCAGCCAGGACATCGGTGCCGTGGAGCGGTTGTCGCGCAAGTACCGGGTGCCGGTGCTGTCGGTCCACGCGCCGTGCCTGCTGATCTCGCAACGGGTCTGGGGCGCCAACCCGATCCACAAGCTGGAACGCAGCGTGCGGGCCGCCGAACGGCTCGAAGCCCCGACCGTCGTGGTGCATCCGCCGTTCCGCTGGCAGCGCCGCTACGCCGAGGGATTCAGCGACCAAGTCGCCGAATTGGAGGCCCGCAGTGACGTGGCCGTGGCGGTGGAGAACATGTTCCCGTTCCGCGCCGACCGGTTCTTCGGCGCCGATCAGTCCCGCGAACGGATGCGCCGCCGCGGCGGCGGCCCGGGAGCCGCGATTTCGGCGTTCGCGCCGTCCCACGACCCACTCGACGGCAACCACGCGCACTACACCCTGGATCTGTCGCACACCGCGACCGCGGGCACCGATGCGTTGGAGATGGCCCGCCGGATGGGCTCCGGCCTGACCCACCTGCACCTGTGCGACGGCACCGGACTGCCGGCCGACGAGCATCTGGTGCCCGGGCGCGGTGACCAGCCGGCCGCTGAGGTGTGTCACCTGCTGGCGGCCAGCGACTTCACCGGTCATGTGGTGCTGGAGGTGACCACCTCCCATGCCCGCTCGCCGCACGAGCGCGAGGCGCTGTTGATCGAGTCGCTACAGTTCGCCCGTACGCATCTGCTGCGCTGACCGGCTGCTGGTCGCTGAGACACAAGGAGGCCCGCGTGACCTCGTCCACGCTGTTCACCGACGCCATGGCCCTGGTGCGCATCGATGGCGGCGATGGCTCTGACGGTTGTGGCACCGGCGACGTGGCGTCGTTCGCCGGTGCGCTCAATGAGCACTGGACGATCGGCCCGAAGGTGCACGGCGGCGCGATGCTGGCGTTGTGCGCCAACGCCGCCCGCACCGCCGTAGCCGGCGACGGGACGGCACCGGACATCCAGCCGGTCGCGGTGTCCGCCAGCTACCTGTGGGCGCCCGATCCCGGTGCGATGCAGTTGGTGACCAGGATTCGCAAGCGCGGCCGCCGGGTCAGCCTGGTCGACGTCGAACTCAACCAGGATGAGCGCACCGCGGTGCGCGCCGTGGTCACCCTCGCCGAGCCCGAGCACCACGCGCCACCGCTGCTGTCGTTCAACCCGGTGGTGCCGTTGATGACGCCGGAGCCGCCGCCCGGCCTGGAGCCGATCGGTCCGGGTCATCCGATGGAACACATCGTGCACCTGGCGCACGGTTGCGATATCCGCCCGGCGCTGACCACGCTCGGCCCGCGCTCGGATGGCGGCCCGCCGGTGATCGAGATGTGGGTGCGGCCCAAGGGCGCCGCGCCCGACGTGCTGTTCGCACTGCTGTGCGGCGACGTCTCGGCGCCGGTGACCTACGCGGTCAACCGGATGGGCTGGGCGCCCACCGTGCAGCTCACCGCCTACCTGCGGGCCATGCCGGCCGACGGCTGGCTGCGGGTGATCTGCAGTTGCGTGCAGATCGGCCAGGATTGGTTCGACGAAGACCACACCGTGGTCGACTGCGAGGGCCGCATCGTGGTGCAGACCCGGCAGCTGGCCATGGTTCCCGACCGCTGAGCGAGTCGGGTCTGAAATGCTGTCGCCATGACCAGAATCGCGATCATCGGCGGCGGCAACATGGGCGAGGCGTTGCTGGCGGGCTTGCTGGCGGGCGGCCGGCCGGTCAAGGACCTCGTCGTCGCCGAACGCTTCGGTGACCGCGCCCGGCAGATCGCCGAGAAGTATTCGGTGCTGGTGACCTCGGTCGCCGACGCGGTCGAGAACGCGTCCATCGTGATCGTCGCGGTGAAGCCGCAGGACGTGGAATCCGTCGTCGCCGAGTTCGCCAAGAACCTCACCGCCGCGTCGGAGAACAGTCCCGAGCAGGTCCTGGTGAGCATCGTGGCCGGTGTCACCACCGGGTACGTGGAGTCCAAGCTGCCGGCGGGCACCGCGGTGATCCGGGTGATGCCGAACACCCCGGTCAAGGTCGGCGCCGGCGCCAGCGCGCTGGCCAAGGGCCGGTTCGCCAGCAGCGAGCAGGTCGAGCAGGTCGCCGAGCTGTTCGAGTGCGTCGGCACGGTGGTGATCGTCCCGGAGGAGCAGATGGACGCCGTCACCGCCGTCTCAGGTTCGGGGCCCGCGTACTTCTTCTTGATGGTGGAGGCACTGGTGGATGCCGGGGTCGCGGCCGGGCTGAGTCGGCAGGGGGCCACCGATCTGGCGGTGCAGACCATGGCAGGGTCGGCGCAGATGCTGCTGGAGGAGCGCGGCGAGACGGCGGGGACGGCGAATTCGGTCATCGACACCGCTCCGGCTCAGCTGAGAGCCATGGTGACCTCCCCCGGCGGAACCACGGCGGCCGCGTTGCGGGAACTGGAGGCGTCAGGCCTGCGGACCTCGGTCGATCGGGCCGTCCGGGCCGCAAAAACCCGCTCTGAGCAGCTAAGAATCACATCGGAGTAATTCACTTATTTTTCACATATTGCCTCTCACCCGTCGCAGGAACCCCATTCGTCCCGCTATTCTCCTCTATGTCTGTGCGTGTGGGCGCAGCGGAGGGGAAGCCGCTGGGACTGCACGTGCCTGATTGAAATGGGTAACGATGACGTCTGCGAACGGGCCTTCGGCACGAGACTCCGCTGGCGGCCGGGCGGCACGGGATGCCGGCCCCGCCGACACGGGCCGGGCACAATTTCTCACCGTGGCCGAGGTGGCTGCGCTGATGAGGGTCAGCAAGATGACGGTGTACCGCCTGGTGCACAACGGCGAGCTGCCCGCGGTGCGGGTGGGACGGTCTTTCCGGGTGCACGCCAAGGCGGTGCACGACCTCTTGGAGACCTCCTTCTTCGACGCGGGCTGACCGCCGGTCGACAGGTAAGCGCCCCCCGGGCGTCACCGCACGGCGACGCCCGGGGTCGGCTGTGTCCGGGACCCGGTCAGGTGCCGGTTTTCTGCTCGGCGCCTGCCTACGGGTAAAGTGGCCGGGTCGATCAAGTTCGCCCAGCGCCCCTGTGGCGGCGCGGGCAGCAGCAGATAGCGGAGTTCATGGGTTCAGTCATCAAGAAGCGGCGCAAGCGCATGTCGAAGAAGAAGCACCGCAAGCTGCTTCGCCGTACTCGGGTGCAGCGCAGAAAACTCGGTAAGTAACTCCGCCGAGCCCGCGCCCGGGCCCCGGGCGGGGGAGGGGCGATCACCGCGGTATTGCTTTTCCGGACTGGCCGTTAGGCTGGCGGGGTGGACGAGGCCGGACCCCCGAACGACAGCACGCGAAGCGACGTCCGGCACTATCCCAAGGTTGTGTTGGTCACCGGCGCATGCCGGTTCCTGGGTGGCTATCTGACCGCCAGGCTGACGCAGAATCCCTTGATCAACCGGGTGATCGCGGTGGACGCGGTGATGCCCAGCAAGGACATGCTGCGCCGGATGGGCCGCGCCGAATTCGTCCGCGCCGATATCCGCAATCCGTTTATCGCCAAGGTGATTCGAAATAGCGAAGTCGACACCGTGGTACATGCTGCCGCGGCGTCGTACGTGCCGCGCTCCGGCGGCGGGGCCGCCCTCAAAGAGCTCAACGTGATGGGTGCCATGCAGTTGTTCGCCGCCTGTCAGAAGGCGCCCACGGTGCGCCGGGTGGTGCTCAAGTCGACCTCGGAGGTCTACGGGTCCTCCTCGCGTGACCCGGTGCTGTTCACCGAGGACAGCACCAGTCACCGGCCGCCCACCCAGGGCTTCCCCCGCGACAGCGTCGACATCGAGGGCTACGCTCGCGGGCTGGGCCGGCGCCGGCCCGACATCGCGGTCACCATCCTGCGGATGGCCAACATGATCGGCCCGGCCATGGACACCGCGCTGTCGCGCTACCTCGGCGGCCCGCTGGTGCCGATGGTGCTGGGCCGCGACGCCCGCCTGCAGCTGCTGCATGAGCAGGACGCATTGGGAGCCCTGGAACGGGCCACCATGGCCGGCAAGGCCGGCACCTTCAACGTCGGTGCCGACGGCATCATCATGATGTCGCAGGCGATTCGCCGCTCGGGCCGGCTTCCGATCCCGGTGTTCGGGCCGGGACTGTGGGCGCTGGACTCGTTGCGGCGGGCCAACAACTACACCGAGATCAACCGGGAGCAGCTGAACTATCTCAGCTTTGGCCGGGTGATGGATACGACTAGAATGCGAACCGACCTCGGGTACAGCACCAAATGGACCACCGCCGAGGCATTCGATGACTACGTGCGGGGGCGAGGTCTCAGTCCGATCATCGACCCCAAATGGGTGCAGTCGGCGGAACGGCGCGCGGTGAGCGCGGTGCAACGACTGAGCGACATCGGTTTCAGCAGGGCGAGGGGAGGGTAACGCCATGGCTGGTGATTCCAGGGCCAAAGTCATTCCGCTGCACAAGAACTCGGGGTCCGTGCGTCGACACCCGTCGACGCTGGCCCGCCCCGACGACCGCGCGTCGGCCGAGCAGATCAGCGCCGTGGTCCGCGATATCGACGGGCGCCGCGGAGGCGCGGTGAACTCCGATGACGCCGGGGCGGCCCCGAGCGAGTTCGTCCGGCGGGTCGCCGGCCTCGCCGCGTTCCTGCGGGAGCGGATCACCGGCGACTACCAGGTCGACGAGTTCGGGTTCGACCCGCACTTCAACGAAGCCGTCGCGCTGCCGCTGCTGCGGGTCTTCTTCAACGACTGGTTCCGGGTCGAGGTCAGCGGCATCGAGAACCTGCCGGCCGACGGGCCCGCGCTGGTGGTGGCCAACCACGCCGGGGTGCTGCCGATGGACGCGCTGATGCTGTCGGTGGCAGTGCACGACCACCATCCGGGCCGTCGCGACCTGCGGATGCTCGGCGCGGATCTGGTGTTCGACCTGCCGGTGATCGGGCCGGCCGCCCGCAAGGCCGGCCACACCATGGCCTGCACCGCCGACGCCCACCGGTTGCTGGCGGCCGGCGAGCTGACGGCGGTGTTCCCGGAGGGCTACAAGGGCCTGGGCAAGCGGTTCAAGGACCGCTACAAGCTGCAGCGGTTCGGCCGCGGCGGCTTCGTGTCGGCGGCACTGCAGACCCAGGCGCCGATCGTGCCGTGCTCGATCGTCGGCTCCGAGGAGATCTATCCGATGATCGCCGACGTCAAGCTGTTGGCCCGGCTGCTGGGCGTGCCGTACTTCCCGATCACCCCGCTGTTCCCGCTGGCCGGTCCGGCGGGCCTGGTGCCGCTGCCGTCGAAGTGGCACATCGCCTTCGGGGAACCGATCGAGACGAGTGACTACGAGGCCGGCGCCGCCGACGACCCGATGATCACCTTCGAACTGACCGACCAGGTGCGCGAGACGATCCAGCAGACGCTGTACCGGCTGCTGGCCGGCCGCCGCAACATGTTCTTCGGCTGACGTTCCCACCCGCGTGAGCGAGCGTGTTTGCCCGCAACACACCGCATGCGAGCGTTCAACTGCGCACGCTCGCCGCAGCGGCGAGGACTACTTCTTGCCCAGCGCCCGATCGCGCATCGCCTCAAGGGCGGCGATCGTCGCCGCCTCGGTGTCGGCGTCCTGGTTAACCGACTCGCCGAGCATGGTGACCACGCTGGTCACCACCGGCTTGCCGTCCGCGTCGGTGACCTCACTGCGAACCTCGCTGACCACCGTGCCGTGGGACTCGATCACCGAATCCAGGTAGGTGTCGAAGAACAGCTTGTCACCGGCCACGATCGGCCGGTGAAAGGTGAACTTCTGGTCGCGGTGCAGCACCCGGGAGATATTGATCGGGATATCGAACTTGTCGAAGATCTCCAGCTGCACCTGGCGGCCGGCGACCGCCAGAAACGTCAGCGACGCCACCAGCCCGGGGTGCCCGGCCTCCCTCGCGGCGGCCTCGTCGAAGTGGGCCGGATGCTCGTCTTTGACCGAACGGGCGAATTCGCGGATCTTCTCCCGGCCGACTTCGAAGTAGTCCGGGAACCGGTAGTGGGTACCAATGACCCCTTGCGACTCGGTGTGTACTGCCATGCCGGTTTACCCTCCGCTCCCCGTGGTGTTCGGCGGCGGAAGCCTATCAGCGAGCAGCTCAGGCGCGCTCGTTCCGGTGCGCCACGGTGCTTGATGCGGCAAGCTACGC
>NZ_QMEX01000167.1 GCF_003284925.1 Mycolicibacter senuensis | reverse complement strand
ACCTGTTCTACAACCGACGGTTGCGTGCGGCCACCACCAAATTCTCGGTGCGCATGAAGCACGACGACCGCAAACAGACCGCCGCGATCGTGCTGTCGGTCGTGTTGATCTTCATCGGCATGGGCTGGATGCTGCTACTGAACGTCCTGCGCCCCGCCGGAATCGTGCGAACGTCGGCGATCGTCGGTGACCGCGACTCCGGCGCGATCTACGCCCGCATCAACGGCCGGCTGTATCCGGCGCTCAACATGACCTCGGCGCGTCTCGCAGTCGGCAACGCCGAGCTTCCCACCTGGGTCAAGCCCCCCGAGATCGCCAAATACCCGACCGGCCCGATGATCGGGATCCCCGGCGCGCCGGCTTCGCTGATCGCCAACACCGGCGCACCGTCGGCCTGGGCGGTCTGTGACACCGCGGGCTCACCGCGCCGAGTTGAACCGCCCGTCGTCACCGCCATCGCCGGAACGCTGAGCCCGACCGGCCGGGCGGCGCCGCTGGCCTCGGACGCCGCGGTGCTGACCCGTTTCCAGGACGCCACCTATGTCATCTGGGGCGGCAAGCGGTCCCAAGTCGACCCGGCGGACCGCGCGATCACCCTGAGCCTGGGGATCGATCCGGGCACGACGGTCCCGGTGGAGATGTCGCGGGCGCTATTCGACGCCCTGCCCAGCACCGAACCGCTGCGCGTTCCGGCGATCCCGCTGGCCGGCACACCGTCGCAGTGGGTTCCCGGCTCCCAGGTGGGCACGGTGCTGGAAACGCGGACGGCCGGCGGCGGCTCGCAGTTCTACGTGCTGCTACCCGACGGGGTGCAGAAGATCACCAGCTTCGTCGCTGACCTGATCCGCAGCGCCAACTCGTTCGGATCTGTTGCGCCGCTGGTGATCAGCCCCGACAAACTGGTCAACATCCCGGAAGTGGGCACCCTGCCGGTCGAGTACTACCCCAACAGCCGGCTTCGCTTCGTCGACACCGCCGCCGAACCGACCACCTGCGTGAGCTGGGAGAAGGCCCCCACCGACCGGCAGGCGCGGATCACCGTGTTCAACGGCCGCGGCCTGCCGGTATCACCGGCCATGGACAATCGGATCGTCCGGCTGGTGCGCGACGATCGCACGCCCGGTTCGGTGGTGGCCAATCAGGTGCTGGTGCTGCCGGGCGCGACGAATCTCGTGACCTCGACCAGCGCCCTGCTCGAGTCCGACTCGCGCGAGACGCTGTTCTGGGTGTCCCCCAACGGGGTTCGGTACGGCATCGCCGCCGAGGACGAGACGCTGCGTGGTCTCGGCCTGGACCCGGCCTCGGCGCAGCAGGCGCCGTGGCCGCTGCTGCGCACTTTTGCGGCCGGCCCGGAACTGTCTCGACATGCCGCTCTGCTCGCCCGCGACACCTTGCCGTCGACCGGCGAAGTGATGCCGGTGGCACCCAATAATCAGCAGGCCGTCCCGGGAGGGTACTGAGGCGATGTCGAAACGAGCGTTCGTTCCGGTGCGCCTGCAGGTTCCCGAACCCAAGCCGGTGCGAGTCGCCCCGCGCGCGCCCGACGCGCTGCCAGAACGGGAGCCACGCAACCTGTGGGTGATGATCGGGCTTCCGGCGTTGGTGGTCGCGCTGATCGGCACCATCGTGATGCTGTACGTCTCCGGGGTGCGCAGCCTGGGGTCGGGCATGTTCCCGATGATGGGCATGGCCGGGCTGGGCATGCTGATGTTCTCCGGGAGGTTCGGGCGGGCGCGCAAGATCAGCTGGGGCGAGCAGGAGAAGAACCGGCGCAGCTACTTGCGAGCGCTCGACGCCGAACGCGACGAGATCCAGAAGGCGGTCTGTGCCCAGCGCAGCGCCCAGGAAATGGTGCACTCGAACCCGCAGGGGCTCGGCGCGGTCATCGGCGGACCGCAGATGTGGGAGCGGCGGCGCTCCGACGCGGACTTCCTCGACGTCCGGGTGGGCGTCGGTGTGCAACACGCCCCCGACTCGGTGTTGTCGGTGCAGTGGCCGGAGATCCCCGTCGACGAGGAGCTCGAACCGGTCACCGGCCAGGCGCTGCGCGACTTCATCCTCGAACAACGCAAGATCCGCGACATCGCCAAGGTGGTCAACCTGCGCTCGCGCCCGGGGTTCAGCTTCGTCGGCGACGACCTCGACAAAGTCCGCTCACTGCTGCGATCGGTGCTCAGCGCGCTGGCGGTATTCCACAACCCGCTCGACGTCAAGTTGATGGTGGTGACCCGGCACCCCGAGCTGTGGTCCTGGATGGTGTGGCTGCCGCACAATCAGCACGACGAGTTGTTCGACGCCTGCGGGTGGCGCCGACTGGTGTTCACCAGCCCCACCGAACTGGAGTCGACGCTCGGCGCCGACCTGCACATGAAGGGCAAGCGCGGCGCATGGCGGCCCCCGTCGGCGCCGAGTCCGACGACCATGGGATCGGCGCTGGAGTCCGGTGGCGACGGGCACGATCTCGGCCCGCACTGGGTGATCGTCGACGACAACACCGGAAGTCCCGAGGCGTGGGAGAGCGTGGTCGGCCGGGTCGGGAAGGAGGGCATCACCGTGTTGCGGGTGGCCTCCCGGCTCGGCACCGGTGTCGGGTTCGCCCGCGACGAGATCTTCGAGGTCGTCGACCACCCCGCCCGGCACAACCGCGCCGCCGGCCCGTCGGCGACCCATCGCAGGAACGGCCGGCGCGCCGATCCGTCGCTGCCACCGATGTTGCGGGCGGGCGGCAAGTTCTTCGCGCACGCCGATCAACTGTCGGTGCCGCGCGCCTACCGCTACGCCCGCGCGATGGCGCGCTGGACACCGACGGCCAGCGTGGACGTCACCGACTCCGGCAGTGGCGCCATCGAACTGCTGCGCGCGCTGGGGATCGACGACGCCCGCGAGCTGAACGTGGACCGGCTCTGGGCCGAACGGCGCAGCCGCGGCGACGAACGGTGGGCCGAGATCCCGGTGGGGGCCAAGCCCAACGGCGAACTGCAGAACATCGTGCTGCGCGCCAAGGACTTCGGCGGCTTCGGCTTCCACTCGGTGGTGATCGGCACCAGCGGTTCGGGCAAGTCGGAGTTCTTCCTGTCACTGGTGTACGGGATCGCGCTGACCCACTCACCGGAGACCTTCAACGTGATCTTCGTCGACATGAAGTTCGAGTCCGCCGCCCAGGACATCCTCGGTATCCCGCACGTCTCGGCGGCGCTGTCCAACCTCGGTAAGGACGATCGGCACCTCGCCGAGCGGATGCGGCGCGCCATCGACGGCGAGATCGCCCGGCGTTACCGGCTGTTCAACTCCGTCGGGGCGCGCGACGCCAACGACTACGAGGAGATCCGGCTGGCCGGGCGCGACCTGGAACCGGTGCCGATCCTGCTGGTGGTGATCGACGAGTACCTCGAGCTCTTCCAGAATCACGGCAAGTGGATCGACCTGATCATCCACATCGGCCAGGAAGGCCGCGGCGCCAACGTCTTCTTCATGCTCGGCGGTCAGCGCCTGGACCTGTCGTCGTTGCAGAAAGTGAAGTCCAACATCGCCTTCCGGGTCGCGCTGCGCGCCGAATCCGGTGACGACAGCCGGGAGGTGATCGGCTCGGACGCCGCTTACCACCTGCCGTCGAAGGAGAACGGCTTCGGGCTGCTCAAAGTCGGGCCGCGGGATTTGGACCCATTCCGCTGCTTCTACCTGTCGGCGCCGTTCATCGTGCCGAAACGCAAGGCGTCGACAGCCAAGACCCTCGACATGACATTGACGAAACCCCGCCTCTACACCTGGCAGTACCAACCACTGGACGAGGCGGACGCGCAAGCGTTGCAGGACATGTCGGCCACCGACGCCGAACCCGACGAGTACTTGTTGCACGCCGACGGGTTCAAGAAGAAGAAGATCGTCGACGTGCTGCGCGAGTCGCTGATCGCCGCGGATCGCAAGGCGCCCCACCTGCCGTGGTTGCCCCCGCTAGAGGTCTCGGAGTCGGCCGACTCGCTGGTGGCGCTGTACCGGGGCAAGTCGTGGGACGTCGACTACGGGCGCAACCCGGGTCTGGTGTGGCCGCTGGCCGTCAAAGACATTCCCGAGGACGCCCAGCAACTGGTGCACTGCGTCGATGTGCTGCGCAGCAACGTGATGGTGGTCGGCGCCAAGAGCCGCGGTAAGACCACGACGCTGATGACGCTGATGTGTTCGGCGGCGCTGATGTACACCCCGGCCCGGCTGACATTCTTCTGCGTCGGCGGCGCCACCCTCGGCTACGCGGAGACCCTGCCGCATGTGGCCGACATCGTCTCGCCGGCCGACCGCGAAGGGGTGGAACGCACCGTCGCGACCATGGCCGCGCTGGTCAGCTCCCGCCAGGACACCTTCCGGCGGGACAAGATCGACATCAACGAGTTCCGGGAGCGGCGTTTCGGAGCCGACAGCGACGGCCTGGGCGGCACCGACCCGAACGACCCGTACGGGGATGTGTTCCTGGTCATCGATGACTTCTCCGACCTCTACGCCGCCGACACCGTGCTCGGCGACCGGATCATCGCGCTCAGCGGCGTCGGTCCGGAATACGGCGTGCACCTGATGACGAGCGCGTCGGGCTGGATTCACGGCCAACGCCAGACATTGCTGCAGAACTCCGACGTACGCATCCAGCTGCGGCTGCAGAACCCAGGCGAGAACGAGATGGGCACCGCCTCGCTCGATGCGCGCGACGCCGCCAAACGGACCGTGAACCGGCCCGGCTTCGGGCTCACCGAATCCCTGCACGAGATGCTCATCGGGATGCCGGAGCTGACCGCGGAAGACGGCAGCCGGATCGGCACCCGCGAGCTCGGCACCCGGGTGGCCGAGGTCGCCGGCGTGACCAAGCACGCCACCCTCAAGCGACTGCCCCCGGCGGTTGCACTGTCGGAGGTGCTGGCCTACGACGTGGCGCAGCGCCCGCCCGCCCAGACCGCGCCGTCGATCGCGTTCATGATCGGTGAGCAGCACGACCTGCTGCCGGTCCCGCTCGAGTTGGGCGAACACCCCGGCATGATGATCCTGGGTCGTGCGTTGTGCGGCAAGAGCGCCACGCTGGCCGCGATCGGCGAGGCCGTGATGGCGCGCTTCAGTCCCGAGCAGGCGCAGATCACCATCGTCGACCCCAAGACCGGACCGCTGCGGGACCTGCAGGGACCGGGCTACGTCAGCGCCTACGCCTACGACCAGGACGAGATCGACGAGGTGCTGACCACGCTGGCACAGCAGGTGCTGCTCCCCCGGCTGCCCGCCAAGGGCCTCAGCCAGGAAGAGCTGCGGGCGCTCAAGCCCTGGGAGGGCCCGCGTCATTTCATCCTGGTCGACGACGTCCAGGACCTGCGTCCGGCACAGATCCACCCGGCCAAGCCACCGGTGGGCGCCGCGCTGTGGAAACTGATGGAGCGCGGGCGCCAGATCGGCCTGCACGTGTTCGCCACCCGAAACTCGTCGAACTTCGGCCAGCTGGAGATGGATCCCTGGGTGAAGACGCAGCGCAGCGCCAAGGTGCCGACGCTGTTCATGGACAACGACCCGCAGAACAAGGTCAGCCGGACGGTGCGCGCGCAGGCCCTGCCGGCCGGCCGCGGTCTGCTGGTTCTCGACGACTCCCGGGTGGAGGGTGTGCTGGTCGGCGTGCCGTCGTCGATGATCCATAATTTCGAGCAGCAGTAGCCTTTTATTCCGTCGGTGAAGTGACGCGTGCCGCACCTTCGGTTTAGGATTTACCCCGGCCTGCCACCGTCGGCATAGCTGCGATGAGGCATCGGGAGGAAAACATGTTCTCTGTGGAACCGGAAGCTGTCCTGGCATCATCCGGCGTTGAAGCCGCGATCACCGCCGAGACCGCGGCGGCCGCGTCGTCGGCCACTCCGGCCCTGCTCGGTGTGCTGCCGATGGGCAATGACCCCGACTCCATCGCCTTCCAGGCGGCCTTGCTGGCCTCCGGGAGCGAATACCTCGGCATCGTCGCCGAGCACTCGGCGCAACGGGGGCTCTACTCCGGCGCGCAGTCGACTGCGGCCGGCGTCTACAGCGCCACCGAGGCGTTGCGGGCCGCCACCGCCGCGCTCAGCGGCTAGCAGATGGCCGATCCGGGATGGGCCGCACGCCCGCCGGAGGTCAATGACACGTTGATCAAGTCCGGCATGGGTGTCGCCACCATGCTGGCCAACGGCACCGCCTGGACGACGCTGGGCGCCGCGCATCACGCCTCCGGGATCGCCTCAGCCGTCAATACCGCGCTGACCTCGGTCGGTTGGGTCGGCGCGGGGTCGGCAAGCTCGGCGCTCAACGCCACCCTGCTCAACGTCGCCCTGCACGGCCTGGCCGGCTGGGTGGATATGAAGGCGCCGATCGTCGCCGCCGCGGTCGAGGCCTACCAGTTGGCCTACGGAAGCATGCGCACCGCCCAGGAGTGCGAAGAGAACCGGATCGAGACCGCCACCGACTACGGGATCAACCCGCTCGTGCTGGGAGCTTTGACCCCGCGGATCACCTCGCTGGAGTTCGAGTACTTCGGCATGTTCTGGCCCAACAACGCCGCGGTCGGTGCGTCCTACGGCGCGACGCTGACCGCTCTGACGTCCAGCCTCACTGTTCCCGCGCCGGTGGCCGGAATGGGCGCCTCGCCTGCCGCTCCGGCGGCGGCGGCCAGCGCCGTCGGGGACGCGGCCGCCCAGACCGCGGCGGGCGGCGCGATGCGGGCCGCCTACACCGGTACTTCGGCAGCAAGCAACACGGCCGGGCAGGGCGCCTCCGCCGCCCAGGGCATGGGGGGCCAGATGAGTTCGCTGCTCGGCCCGGTGCAGTCAATGGGGTCATCGCTGATGCAGGCCCCGCAATCCCTGATGCAGATGCCGCAGTCGATGGTGAGCCCGATGCAGTCGATGATGGGCATGTTCATGAATCCGAGCATGTTTGGCGGCGCCCTCAATGGCGCCGGGGCCGGG
>NZ_QMEX01000166.1 GCF_003284925.1 Mycolicibacter senuensis | reverse complement strand
CAGCTGGTGAGCCGGCCGTCATCGGCGACGCCGGTGGCTGCGCCCCCGCAGGACGTGCTGCCGTTCACCGACCTCGACTATCGGCTCTCGCCCGGCGGGGTGGCGGTGGACTCCGACGGCAACGTCTATGTCAGCAGCGAGGGCATCCACGGGCGGGTGGTGAAGCTGGTGGCCGGCTCGGACTCCTCGACGGTGCTGCCGTTCAGCGACCAGTACCAGCCGCGCGGCCTGGTGGTCGACGACATCGGCAACGTCTATTTCTCCGATGCCAGCCGGGTCGTCAAGCTGGCCGCCGCCGACGACTCCCACACCGTGCTGCCGTTCGCCGGCCTGGACGACCCCGACGGGGTGGCGGTGGACTCCGACGGCAACGTCTACGTCGCCGACCGTGGCAGCGATCTGGTGCTGCGGCTCGAATCCGGCACGAACACCCAGACCGCGCTGCCGTTCGTCGGTCTCAACAAGCCCGACGGGGTGGCGGTGGACTCGGCCGGCAACGTCTACGTCACCGACACCGGCAACAACCGGGTGCTCAAGCTGGTGGCGGTCTCCGACGAGCAGGTGGTGTTGCCGTTCGCCGGGATCGTCTCACCGCGGGGTATCGCGGTCGACGACGGCGGCAACGTCTATGTCACCGAGCACAACCGCAACAAGGTCGTGAAGCTGGCGGCCGGGGCCGCGATCCCGGTGGTGTTGCCGTTCACCGGCCTCAACGCCCCGTTGGACGTCGCGGTGGACAAGCACGGCAACGTCTACGTCGCCGACCGCGGCAATGATCGGGTGGTCAAGGTCGACGCCGAACGCTGAGGGCCGTTTCACGCCGGATCCTGCAGGTTGAGCGGCCCGGCGGCGGGCCCGGGCCCGAAATGGGCGGTAGCATTTTGGCGTGGACAGTCGCGTCGTGGGCCCCGATGCGGCCGTGATCGGTCCGAGCGACGTGGACACCGGCCACCGTCACGATCACCGCGGACATCGCACCGTCATCCGCCCGGTGTTCGACGCGGGCTGGCATCGCGCCGCACGCTGGGCCCGGCGGCTGGCCTGGGTCAGCCTGCTGGTCGTCGGGGTGGAAGGCGTGGTGGGGATCTGGCAGGGCCTGGCGGCCGGCTCGATCGCGCTGACCGGCTGGGCGCTGGGGGCCATTCCCGAGGCGCTGGCCGGGGCCATCGTGATCTGGCGTTTCACCGGCGCCCGCACGCTTTCGGAGACCGCTGAGCGGCGCGCCCAGATCGGGGTGGCGGTGTCGTTCTGGATCAACGCCCCCTACATCGCCGCCGAGTCGGTCCGCCACCTGTTCGGCGACCACCGCGCCGAGAGCAGCCTGATCGGGATCGCGCTCACCTCGGTGGCGGTGCTGGTGATGCCGGTACTGGGCCGCGCGCAGCGACGGCTCGGCACCCGGCTGGGCTCGGCGGCCACCGTCGGGGAAGGCGTACAGAACTATCTGTGCGCGATCCAGGCCGCCGCGGTGCTGGTGGGGCTGACGCTGACCGCGCAGTGGACGGGCGGATGGTGGCTGGACCCGCTGATCGGGCTGGCGGTGGCGGCGGTGTCGGTCTGGCAGGGTTTCCGGTCCTGGCGCGGCGAGGGTTGCGGCTGCTGAACAAAGTCCCGACTGTCCTGGAGCTGGTGGTGTTGCTCGACAGGAACAGTCGGGACGGGGACAGATTACGCCTCCGCGGGGCCCGATGCCATCGGTTCGCGATCCAGCTTGTAGCGGATCAGCCGCGAACTGTTGGCGACCACCGCCACCGACGAGGCGTTGTGCAGGATCGCCGCCAGCACCGGTGACAGCGCTCCGCCGGCGCCGATCAGCAGGCCGGCGGCGTTGACCGCGATCGACATGCCGTAGTTCTGCCGGATCACCTCGACCGCCCGGCTGCCCAGGTCACGGACGTCCAGCAACCGCCGCAGGTCGTCGTTGGCCAGCGCGACGTCGGCGGTCTCCACCGCCACGTCGGTGCCGGCCAGCCCCATCGCGATGCCGATGTCGGCGGCGGCCAGTGCCGGCGCGTCGTTGACGCCGTCACCGATCATGCCGACGACGTAGCCCTCGTCCTGCAGGTCGCGAACCACCTGCAGCTTGTCCTCCGGCAGCACCTCGGCACGCCATTCGGCGATGCCGAGTTCGGCGGCTACCGCTGCGGCGGTCTCCGGATGGTCGCCGGTGAGCATCACGACGCGACGAATACCCTTGGCGCGCAACTGCTCGAGCACCTCGTGCGCCTCCGGGCGCACCTCGTCGCGCAGGCTGATCAGCCCGACCAGGGTGCCGTCGACGGCCAGCAGCAACGGTGTCTCGGCCTGGGCGCGCAACTTGGTGACCCAGCCCGCCGCCTTTTTCGAGATGCGGACCTTCTCGGCGCGCAGCAGATTCGGGCTGCCCAGCAGCAGGGTGCGCCCGTCGGCCCAGGTGCGAATCCCCAGCCCCACCAGGACCTCGCACTCCTCGTGCGGCGGGATCACGATGTGCCGCTCCTCGGTGGAGCGGATTACCGCCTCGGCCAGCGGATGCCGCGAGTGCAGCTCCGAGCTGGCGGCGTAGGCGAGTACCTGCTCGGGCTCCCAATCCTTGTGAATAGCAACGATATTCGTTACCACGGGGCGGCCCACCGTGAGTGTCCCGGTCTTGTCGAACACGATGGCGTCGACCCGGCCGGCCTGCTCGAGGTGCGAGCCGCCCTTGATCAGGATCCCGCGCCGGGCACCGTTGCCGATCGCCGCGCTGATCGCCGTCGGCGTGGCCAGCCCGACCGCGCACGGGCAGGCGATCAGCAGCATCGTCATCGCGCGGCGGACGTCGCCGGTCACCAGCAGGGTGAACGCCGACAGGATGAACGACGCCGGCACGAAACGGCGGGAGAAGTTCTCGCCGACGGTCTGGATCGGGGCGCGGTCGTGCTGGGCCTCCTCGACGCGGCTGATGATCCGGCCGATCACGGTCTGGCTGCCGACCGCGGTGGCGCGCACCACCACCCGGCCGCGCACCACCACCGACCCGGCGTGCACCGCCGTCCCGGCGATCACGCTGACCGGCAGGGTCTCGCCGGTGATCGCCGACTGGTCGACGATGGCCTCGCCGTCGATGACCTCGCCGTCGACCGGGATCGCGACGTGGTCGTGGACGATCACCTCGTCGCCGAGTTGCACCGTGTCGATCGGTACCTGCACCTCGGCTCCGTCGGGTAGCCGCACCCAGGCGGTGTCCTGACTGCCGCGCAGCAGATCCGAGATCGCGCGCCGGGTACGGCGCAGCGTCAGGTCCTGCAGGTACTCGCCGATGTTGAGCAGCCACAGCACGGTGAGCGCCACCACGTTCTCACGCAGTACCAGGCTGGCGATGGTCGCGGCAGTCACCAGCGCATCGGTGCCGGCCCGCCCGGATCGGATCGAGCGCAGCGCGCCGCGCAGGAACGGATAGCCCATGAAGACCGTCGCGCCGGTGGCCACCAGTTGGCCGCTCGGCCCCAGCAGCGGCGGCCGGGCGAACACGTAGCGGCGCAGGCCCAGCATCGCCAGCGCGGTGCCGCCGATCACCATGCGCAGCACATCGGTGTTGCGGATATCGGCCGAGCGCGGCGTGCGGGCCGGGATCAGGTCCGCCGCGACGTCGGCCGCGTCGCGGATCGCGGCCAGGATCGCGTCGGTGTCGCAGCGCTGCGGGGAGTACCAGACCACCACCGAGCCGGTGCGCGGGTAGGCGTGCACCGTGCGCACCCCGTTGACCCGGCCGGCCGTCTCCTCGACTGCCACCGCGCGTCGCGAGTCGCCGCGGACCCAGGGGGTGCGCACCCGCATCCGGCCGGCAGCGTCGGAGACGACGATCAGCTCTGCGCTGTTGGCGGCGCTCACGTCGCCGCGATCAATGGTCGTGGTCGTGCGCGACGGCCACCGCCGGCGGGGTGGCCTCCTCGCCGATGCGTTCGCGTGCCTCGGCGACCACGTCGGCCACCTTCAGCCGTGCCGACTCGGCGACCTCTTCGGCGCGCCGGGTGCCGCGCAGGCTCCACTCGGTGGCGGTCACCGCGGCTTCGTGCAGCGGCGCTTTCTCCAGCGCCTTGCGCACCACCTCATAGGCGCTCACCCCGACCAGTCCGGTGAACACCGTCGTCGCCGCTTTCGCCAGCAGTCCCTGCACCGCCATGAGTAATCCCCTTTTAGATCCTGGTTCTCGCCGGTGGTTCTCGCCGGCAGGAGCATCATCATATAAGCATTTATGCATGAATGCCAGGTCGTCGGATCGGGCCTGCCGCCGGGTCAGGCCAGGACCCGGGTCACCTTCTCGGTTTCCCGGCGCCGCGCTTGGCGGTCCGGGTCCGGATTGCCGACCTGCACCAGCGAGGCGCCCACGGCGAAGACCGCCAGCATGTTGTCGATCAGCCGGGCCGGTGTCTGCCAGCCGTTGGCCGACCACACCCGATCGGCGGACGTCAAACCGGTTGCGGCCGCGGATTTCTCACACAGCGCCAGCACCTCGTCGGCGGACGATCCGGCCAGCGCGGCGCCGGGGGAGCGCTCGGGGTCGAGGTGGTCGCCGTGCACGCGTACCGTCGTCGCATAGTCGGTGACACCCACCGGCAGATCCGCGGCCGGCCGGCCGAACGGGTCCAGCGACGCCACCACCACCTCCCCGCCGGTGCTGGCCACCGCCGCGTCGGCCTCGTCGAGTCGCTCCGCGGTGCACAGGGCGATATCGGCGTCGCCGCCGGATTCCAGCGGTTCAGCGAGCCCCGACGCAGGAGAGGCGAAGCTGGGACCGCTGCGTGAACTCAGCAGCACCTCGGCGCCGATCCACCACACCCCGAACATCACCGCCGCGGTCTGCCAGTGCGCCGGCAGCAATACCGCCACCCGGGCGCCCGGACCGGCGCCGAGTTCGTCACGCAGCAGGTTGCCGGTCTTGGCGGCCCAGTTCGCCAGCGTGGCCGCCGACAACTCGATGCGTTCCCCGGTGGCGTCGTCGTAGTAGGTGATCCGTGGTCCCACCGGATCGGCGCGCATAATCGGATCAAGGATCGCCGAGCTGAGGTTGGTCACCTCAGCGACGTTAGTTCACGCATTGCGGGTCGCCGGAACCCGCGGTCAGAATCGGTGACGGGGGCGGGATTTCGCTCACGCCGCCGTCCTGGACGCCGGAGATGCCGGCCACCTCGGCGTAGCCCCCGCCGCTCAGGCCCGAGCCCGGTCCGGTGTAATCGTCGGCCAGCACGACGCGCACCGCGCCGGCGGGCACCGACTCGTTGGACACCACCGGCAACCCGCCGAGGTCCTTGGCCACCGCCTGCGCGCCGGGGTCGTCGGTGTTGGCGGCCTGAACCTGGCTGGCGGGCACCCGGGCGGCCTCGTTGTTGCCGACCGCGCCGGTGCCGAATCCCTTGGCCCGCAGCACTCCCGAGACTGCGGCGGCCAAGCCGTTGATGTCGGTGTCGTTGTAGACGCTGGCGGTGGTGTGCTCCGGTTCGTATGCCAGCTGCTCGGTCTTGCCCTCGTCCTGGTCATGCAGCAGCCCGTCGACCCAGTCGGCCACCTGGCCCGGATCGACCCGTACCACACTCTGCATGCCGTCGTCGCTCCAGCCGGATTCCTCGAGCACCGGGATGGTGGCGAACGCGACCTTGCCGCCCGCCAGATCCTGCAGCTTGGTGACGAAATCCAGCACATCCCAGCCCTCCGACAGCACCACTGAGCGCTGCACCGCCGCCTGCAGCCGTGACAGCGTGGCCGGGCTCGACAACGTCTTGCCTGAGATGACCTTGTGGGCCAGCGACGCCATCACCGCCTGCTGGCGGCGCACCCGGTCCAAGTCGCCGTGCGGCAGCTCGTGGCGTTGCCGCACGAAGCTCAGCGCCTGGGCGCCGCCGAGCCGCTGCCAGCCGGCCGGGAAATCCGCGCCGGAGAGTTCTTCGTATACGGGCTCCCGCAGGCAGACGTCGACGCCGCCGAGCGCGTCGGTGATCAGCGAGAAGCCCAGTAGACCGATCTCGGCGTAGTGGTCGACGGTGACCCCGGTCAGCTCGGCCACGGTCTGGATCAGCGCCTCCCGGCCGGCCTGGGTGCCGCGGGCCTGGGCCTGGACCGGGTCCATCCCGGTTTCGACCAGCGCGTCGGCGGTCTCCAGCCGGGTGGCGCCGTAGACGCCGTTGATCTTGGTCTTGTCCAGCCCGGGCGCCGCCACGTAGGAGTCACGGGGGATCGAGATCGCGGTGGCCGACTTCCCGTTGTTGGGGATGCGGACCAGGATGATGGTGTCGGTGTTGGTGGCGTCGTCGTCGCCGACCCGCAGCTCCGCCAGCTCCTCGGGCGTCAGCGGGTTGCCGTGGGCGTCGGTGCGGCTGTCCATCCCGACCAGCAGGATGTCGACCGCGCCGTCGGATCCGCCTTGGCCCAGCGCCAGCGATGCGACGTGGAAGATGCCGTCCTCGAAAGACCGGACCTGGCTCCAGGCCACCCCGGTTCCCAGCAGGATGACGACGGCTGCCACGGTCGCGATCACACGAATCACACGTTGCGCAGGCATCACATCAGACTACTTGCGTCACAGCCGTATCAGCGGTAGCCGCGGTCGGCGTGCCAGACCGGCGGTACGACGCAGGAGAGGTGAAGCTGGGGCCGCCGCATAACCCGGCGGTTTAGCGAGCCTCGACGCAGGAGAGGTGAAGCTGGGACCGCCGCATAACCCGGCGGTTTAGCGAGCCTCGACGCAGGAGAGGCGAAGCTGGAGCCGCCGCATAACATCGATGGCCATGCGGATCGTCATCACCGGAGCGCGCGGCCAACTCGGCCGGTTCCTGACCGGGCGCGCCGCCGAGGCGGGCCGAGACGTGCTGGCACTGTCCTCGGCGCAGTGCGACATCACCGATCCCGGCGCGGTCGACGCCATCGGCCTGCGCGCCGGTGACCTGCTGGTCAACTGTGCTGCCTACACCGCCGTCGACGCCGCCGAGACCGACCCTGAGGGCGCCCA
>NZ_QMEX01000165.1 GCF_003284925.1 Mycolicibacter senuensis | reverse complement strand
GAACGGCGCCGGCGGCAGCGCCGGGACCACCCCCGGCGGCAACGGCGCCGAAGGCGCCGACGGTACGCCGGCACCGCCCGCATGATGGTCGGCTGAGGCCGGCCACGGCACGACCGCGGTCGTCGGAGATCCAAATCCGGCGACCGCGGTCTTGTCATGATGTGATCACTGTGAACGCCAACGGCGTTGGGCGTAGATTGGCTCAGGCCTCTGATCGGAATCCGTCGAGCAGACGGACCAACTGATCGCGCCGCTCGATGCCGAGCTTGGCGAACATCCGGTAAAGATGGCCATCGATGGTCCGTACCGAGACGGAAAGCCGATCGGCGATCTGACGGTTGGGAAGGCCGGCGGCAACGAGCATCGCGATCTCTCGTTCACGGTCGGTGATCGGCAGTGGCTGAGTCACCGCCACGACGGCGGGAGTGTGGATGTCGCCCTGCCCGGCCAACCATTGGGTCCGGGTCGCCGACTCCAACTGCTTGCCGCGTTGGCTGACGCGCCCGTACTCAGCGGATGCTTGGGCTGCCGCATCGGCGGCGAACGCGAACGCACCGATGGCCGCGAACCGCTCCGACGCGACACTCAACAGGTCGGCGTTGCGGTCGGCAAGGCCACGAGCTTGGGTGGCAACCGCATCCGGCAAGGGAGCGTCCAACTCCTTGGCGAGCTCTGCCAGCCGGTCCGCGTGCGATCGGTCGCCGAATCGGATCGCGGTGTGCAGCGCGCGCATCTCGACAGCGAGCATCCCGGACCGCCGGGCGATCTGTGCCGCTCGCAGCGCGTGGGTCCGGGCATCGGAGATCTGACCGTGCGCCACCCGCTCCCAGGCTCGGGCAAGCTCCAGTTCCGGCAGGAACGCAGCGATCTGCGGTCCGTAGGCCTCTTCACAATGTCGCAGTGCGATAGACGCCGACACGGCGTTGCCCCGCGCCGCATCGGCTTGAGCGGAGCAAGCGTTCGCCAGCATCAGCCACAGGGATGGGGCAGCGTCCGCCAATACCGGCGCCGAGTCTTGCAACAGCGAAGCTGCCAATGGCAATTGGCCGCGTGCCAGGTGGACCAGGCCGACCAGCACACCGACCATCGCATCGGGTTCCGGCACCCCGGCTGCCATGGTGGCATAGCGTTCCGCGGCTCGTTCGGCAGCGGAGTAATCCCCGGCGTCGACGAGTGCCGTCACCTCGGCGATACCGAGACCGAATCGAATCATCCCGGAGCGATTGTTCGCAGCGGCGCGCAATCCGATCTGGGCGATTCCGGTGACCTCGCCGAAGCGTCCGGCTTTGGCCAGCGCATGTGCGGTCGGCAGGGCAGCCAGGGCCGTCGCCATCGGGGATATGTCTGCTTCGCAGAGCGACGTCCCGTCGCGGAGTGGCGTTGCGAGGTCGCCGGTGAAGAACGCGAAAGCCGTCTCCAGAGCGTGGACCAGCGCGGCGCTGACTTCCGAGTGGGCGCGCCCGGTGACCTCGGCCAGCACCTGCTGTGCCGCGTCGATCTCACCGCAATTCCAGAACAGATTCGACGCGCGTACACAACCCCAGTCGACGATCGCGGCGTCGTCGGCGCCGTCGAGGCTGACATCGGTCAGCACCGATTCGGCTTCGTCGCCTCGGCCTTGCCACAGCAGTGTGTCACCGAGCACGAGCGCCGCCGGTAAGCCGCCGTCGCGGTCAAAGGCGAAGCGGGCCAGCTCTTCTGCGTGGGCGAGGTTGGACATCGTCGCTGCCCGCACCGCTGCGCCGATGATCAACTCGAAGTCGGGCTCCAGGTCGCTGCAGATCATGAACTGGGCCATCCGGATCTTGCCGCGAACGTCGGCCAACCGCAGGCGCCGACCGCCTCTGCGGAAATACTTGTCAAAGGCTTTGAACAGCATCCCGTTGAGTCGGCGCGAGCGCACCACACCGATACGTTCGAGCACCGCCTCGCCGAAAATCGGGTGGGTCACCTGGACCAGAGTTCCCCGGCCGTCGGAGGCCAGGTGGATCAAGCGATGACGTTCCAGTCCGGAAACAGCTTCGGAAGAACAGAGTTCGCGGAAGACTTCCCAGTCCAGCAACTCGGCAATCGCAAGAATCTCGAGTGCCTCCAGTTCGTCTGGAGTAAGGGCCTGGAGCCGAAACCCCAGCAGGACAGAGAGTTCCTGGTCGGCGTGCAGTGAACCCTTGAGCTGCCAGCCGTACTCGTCCAACACCAGGACACCGTTATCGCGGCCGGCTCGCAGCAGTCCCCGCAGATACAGCGGGCTTCCGCCGCTTCGGTCGTGTAACCGGTTGATCACCTGCGTGCTGACGACACCCCCGAGCACCCGGCGTGCGAGTTCACCGGTCTGTTCGCGGGTGAACGGGTTGATGCGCATGTTCAACAGCAGCTGTTCTTTGAGCAGCGCGGTCACCGCGTCGAGGAGCGTTTCGCCGGACCGGATCACCACTATCAGTTGCGCGGTGCGCTCGGCGGCTAGCTGATAGACCAGGGTGGCCGACAACGGGTCCAGCAGTTGGGCGTCGTCGACGATGACCACCGGGCGCTCGGCGGCCGCGAGGTTCTGGTGCGCTATCGCCAACATCGCAGCCGGTTCGCGGCTCGCATCGACCGTCACCGACCGGGAGAATGCACCGAGCGGTACGTCAAAACCGGTCTGGGTGCCCAGCACGAAGCGCACCGCGCGCCCGGCCGCGGTGAGGCGGGCCCCGAGCGTGCGGGCGAGCGTCGATTTGCCGACGCCGCTGTCGCCGACCAGCGCGATGCCCTGATACTCAGAATCCGGCCCGAGCGTCGCCAGCGCTGCACGCAGTTCATCGTCGCGGCCGACGATCGGCCACGCAGTAGGAGATTCAGCCGTCGTGCGCAAAGGTTCGGACCTCCCCCGGACAACTGCGTGTCGCCAAAACTACGCTGCCGTACCTGGGGGTGTGGACGTTTCCTGCGTGAAATACAAACGTTGACGAATGCGTAAAAACGTTGGGAGACAGCTGGGAAGGGCCCCAGGGAATGCTCTGCCAGGGCGGGTGATCACCGGGCGGTGGCGGCTACCCGTCCCGCCTGTCAGCGTGTCGCTCGTAGACCAGCCAGCGCAACTCGATCGGGCTGGCCTCGCGCGAGGTCCTGAACGCATCGAGCCCGCTCACCCAGTCGATGTACCAGCTGGTGGGCGGCCAGGCACCGTCGGGCAGATGTGCTTTCTCGTAGTCGTGGACGGACTCATCGGCACGAAGCTCGAGAGGCAATCCTGCTGCCGCAGCGGACATTTCATCACGGGTGAACAAGGTCGAGTACACCTGCTGACAGAATTCGCGGGCGGCATCGTCGGGGCGGTAGCCGTCGCGGGCCAGGAACGCGTTGAACACCAACCGCCCACCCGTAGCCAGATGCCGGGCGGCGAGCTCGAAAAGAGTGCGTAGTTGCTGAGTCGACCGGAAGTCGGTCAACACCTCCGAGAGCACGATCAAGTCGTAGTCGTCGCGCAGATCGTCGGCATCGACGAAGACGTCACGCACGATGACGCGCACATCCAACGAGTCGCGTTGCGCTTCCTGCCTGAGGATATCGGCGAACGTCGCAGTCATCTCCACCACGTCGACCGGATGCCCGCGACGCGCCAGCGCCAGGGCGTTACGGCCGGTGCCCGCGCCGATATCGAGTATCCGACAAGTAGCCGGAGCCGGGGCCTCGGAGGCCAACTCCCAGACCCGGGCATCGGGTTCGGTGCCGAACAGCGGGGGCTCGCGTGTCTCCAGCCAGCGCTCATACGCCTGCGCGATCGAGGTCCATTCGGCGCGGACCGTGTAGTTCAGGGTGAGGCCGATCGGGGCGTCGTAGGAGATGACGATGTTCGAGCGTGGGGATGCCGAATAGGCCGCACTCAGTTGACCCGCCAAGACCCCCCGCAGGTGGGCGAGTTCGGCGTCGTTGAAGCGCTTGCCCAGGCCCGCGAACACGGTGTCACACATCGAGACGTATTCGTCCAGCATGCTCGGGACGGCCGGAAGCACAACCTGACCACTGATCCGTGCCCGGGTGTAGAAACGCCGCAGCATGGCGTCCTTCGCCGATCGCGCCACATCTGAGCTCGGAGATAAATCTTCCACCGCCTTCTTCTACACGATCCGGCGACGCTTTGCCGCGGCAACGGGGCTAACCGGCCGGCGGCCGTCCGGTGATGCTGTTTCTGCTGGTCCAGTAAGCTGGCCAACCATGCATGTCGGGCTACGCAGGCTGGGGGTGATGGGCGGGACGTTCGATCCCATCCATTACGGCCACCTGGTCGCGGCCAGCGAGGTAGCCCACAAATTCGCGCTGGACGAGGTCGTCTTCGTGCCCAGCGGACAGCCCTGGCAGAAGGATCGGCACGTCTCGGCGGCCGAGGACCGGTACCTGATGACGGTGATCGCCACCGCGTCCAATCCGCGCTTCTCGGTGAGCCGGGTGGACATCGACCGGGCCGGTCCCACCTACACCCGCGACACGTTGCAAGACCTGCATGCGCTGAACCCCGATTCCGAGCTGTACTTCATCACCGGTGCCGACGCGTTGGCGTCGATACTGTCCTGGCAGGGCTGGGAGGAGTTGTTCGACCTGGCGCGGTTCGTGGGGGTCAGCCGGCCCGGATACGAGCTGCGGCATGACCACATCACCGGTGTGCTGGGCGAACTGGAGGAGCATGCGTTGACCTTGGTGGAGATTCCGGCGTTGGCGATCTCGTCGACCGAGTGTCGGGAGCGCGCCGAGCAGCGTCGGCCGCTGTGGTATCTGATGCCCGACGGCGTTGTGCAGTATGTGTCCAAACGCCGGCTCTACCGCGGCGGCGACGGCTCGGACGCCAACAAGGCGGTGGGCCGATCCACCAGCCTGGCGGCCGGGAACAACGCATGACGGCCGGCTCAGCGGCGATCGACATGGCGAGGGTGGCCGCGGTGGCCGCCGCCGCCAAGCTGGCCACCGATGTCGTCGTCATCGACGTCTCGGACCAGCTGGTCATCACCGACTGCTTCGTCATCGCCTCGGCATCCAACGAACGGCAGGTCAACGCGATCGTCGACGAGGTGGAGGAGAAGATGCGGCTGGCTGGCTATAAGCCGGCGCGCCGCGAGGGCACCCGCGAGGGCCGCTGGACGCTGCTGGACTACGTCGACATCGTCGTGCACATCCAACACCAGGACGAGCGCGACTTCTATGCGCTCGACCGGCTGTGGAAGGACTGCCCCGTAGTGCCGGTCGACCTGGGGCCTGCGCCGGCCCCGGAGGACGCGTCGTGAGGGTCCGCCGGCTGATCCTGTTACGGCACGGCCAGACCGAGTTCAACGCCGGCAGCCGCATGCAGGGCCAGCTGGACACCGTCCTGAGCGACCTCGGTCGCGCGCAGGCGGTTGCGGCGGCCGAGGTGCTGCGCAAGCGCCACCCGTTGCTGATCGTGTCGTCGGATCTATGGCGCGCCTACGACACCGCCACGGTGCTGGCCGAGCACAACGGGCTGCCGGTCCGCGTCGACACCCGGTTGCGCGAAACGCACCTGGGTGACTGGCAGGGGCTGACCCACGAAGAAGTCGACGCCGCGGCGCCGGGCGCGCGGTTGGCGTGGCGCGACGACGCCCGGTGGGCTCCCCACGGTGGCGAGAGCAGGGTGGATGTGGCCGCGCGCAGCGAACCGCTGGTCGCCGAGTTGGTGGCCGGTGAGCCGGCCTGGGGGAGCGCCGACCAGGCGGACCGGCCGGTGGTGCTGGTCGCACACGGCGGCCTGATCGCAGCGCTGACCGCTGCGCTGCTGCGTCTTCCGGTCGAGAGCTGGCCGGCGCTGGGCGGGATGGCCAACGCCAGCTGGACCCAGCTCAGCGGGTACTCCGAGGAGTCCGACGGCGCCGGCGACTTCGCTGATGTGCGATGGCGCCTCGATGTCTGGAACGCTTCGGCGCAGGTGGCCGGCGATGTCCTCTGAACCCCTGCCGCCGGCCGAGAAGCGCCCCGCGCTGCTGATCTTCGCCGACTCACTGTCGTACTACGGGCCGACCGGCGGGCTGCCCGCCGACGACCCGCGGATATGGCCGAACATCGTCGGCGCGCAACTCGGCTGGGACGTCGAGCTGATCGGGCGGATCGGTTGGACCAGCCGCGACGTGTGGTGGGCGGCCACCCAGGACCCGCGCGCCTGGGCTGCGCTGCCTCGTGCCGGGGCCGTCATCATCGCCACCAGCGGGATGGACTCGCTGCCGTCGGTGTGGCCGACCGCGCTGCGTGAGTTGATCCGGTATGTTCGCCCGCCCCGGCTGCGGCGCTGGGTCCGCGATGGATACGGCTGGCTGCAGCCGCGGTTCTCGCCGCGGGCACGAGCGGCGCTGCCGCCGCAACTGACCGCCGACTATCTCGAGATGACCAGGGGCGCAATAGACTTCAACCGGCCAGGAATCCCGATTGTGGCCTGTCTGCCATCAGTTCACATCGCCGACACCTATGGTCGGGCTCACCAGGGGCGGGAGCCGACGGTGCACGCGATCACGCAATGGGCGCAGCGTCAGGACGTCACGCTGGTCGATCTGAAGGCGGCGGTGGCCGACGAGGTCATGAGCGGGCGGGCCAACCCGGATGGCATCCACTGGAACTTCGAAGCGCACCGGGCCGTGGCCGAACTGATGCTCAAAGCGCTGGCTGAGGCGGGCGTTCCCGGATCGTCGGCGTGACCCGTCCATGACCGTCACCGTCATCACCGATTCGTCGGCATGCCTGCCCGCGGAGCTGCGCGACCGGTGGGGTATCCGGGTGGTGCCGCTGCACATCCTGCTCGACGGCGCTGATCTGCGCGACGGCATCGATGACGTGCCAGCGGACATCTATGCCCGCGACGGCGTCAGCACGGCCGGAACCAACCCGGAGGAACTCACCGACGCCTACCGGGCCGCGCTGGGCGACAGCGCTGGCGCCGGGGTGGTGGCGGTCCACATCTCGGCGGCGTTGTCGGGCACGTTCGGCGCCGCCGAGCACGTCGCCGCCCAGCTCTCCGGGGTGCGGGTCGTCGACTCGCGGTCTGCGGCGA
>NZ_QMEX01000164.1 GCF_003284925.1 Mycolicibacter senuensis | reverse complement strand
CGGCCGACGGTGCGCCTGTCGACGTGGCCGCAATGTTCGCCGGCCGCCGGGTGGTGCTGAACCTATGGGCCTACTGGTGCCGGCCGTGCCGCGACGAGTTGCCCGCCTTCGCCGAATACCAGCGCCGTGCCGGGCCGGACGTGATGGTGGTGACGGTGCACCAAGACGACAACCAGGCCGCGGGGTTGGCGCTGCTGGCCGAGCTGGGCGTGCGGCTGCCCACGCTGCAGGACGGCCGGCGCCAGCTGGCGGCGGCGTTGCGGGTGCCCAACGTGATGCCCGCGACCGTGGTGCTCGCCGCGGACGGTAGCGTTGCCCGCATCCTGCCGCAGTCCTTCGCCAGCGCCGATGAGATCGCCGCCGCCGTCGGGGGCAGTGGGCGTTGAGGTGCGGCGATGGGGAGCGGGCAGAGGGAGACGCGGTGAACGCTGGCGATTCCCGGTCTCGGGCCCCGGCCTGGCTGCGCCCGCTGGTCGACAACGCCGACAAGATGCCCAACGCCTACCAGCGTCGGCTGCCGGCCGACATCCGCAGAATGGTCACCGCGGCCAACGCCGAAGCCGACATCACCGGACACCAGCGCGACGCCGCGGTGCTGGTGTTGTTCTCCGGTCCGCCTTCGCAGCAGGCCGGTGACATACCGGAATCTGCCGACCTGCTGGTCACGGTGCGGGCCTCGACGCTGCGCCACCACGCCGGCCAGGCCGCGTTCCCGGGCGGGGCGGTCGATCCCGGCGATTCCGGGCCGGTGGCCACCGCGCTGCGGGAGGCCAACGAGGAGACCGGAATCGATCCGCGCCGGGTGCACCCGCTGACGGTGCTGCAAAAGGTCTTCATCGCACCCTCGGGGTTCCAGGTGGTGCCGGTGCTGGCCTACTCGGAGGACCCCGGGCCGGTCGGGGTGGTGGATCCGGCCGAGACGGCGGTGGTGGCACGGGTTCCGCTCCGGGCGTTCATCAACCCCGCGAACCGGTTGATGGTTTACCGTGATGCCCGCAGCAGGCGTTGGGCCATGCCGGCGTTTCGGCTCAACGAGATGCTGGTCTGGGGGTTCACCGCCCAGGTGATCTCGGCGATGTTGGATGTAGCCGGCTGGGCGCAACCCTGGGACGACACCGAGGTGCGTGGCCTGGACGAGGCGATGGCCCTGGTTGGAGGAGAAGGCGGGATATGACGTCGTCGCAGTGGCTGGACATCGCCGTGCTGGCGATCGCCTTCGTTGCCGCAGTGTCCGGCTGGCGCTCCGGCGCGCTCGGCTCGCTGTTGTCGTTCGTCGGCGTGGCGCTCGGCGCGATGGCCGGGGTGCTGCTGGCGCCACACCTGATCGAGCACGTCGCCGGTGCCCGGCTCAAGCTGTTCGCCGCGCTGTTTCTCATCCTGGCCATGGTCGTCATCGGCGAGGTCGCCGGCGTGGTGCTGGGCCGGGCGGTGCGCGGAGCGATCCGCAGCCCCGGTGTCCGCGGGGTGGATTCGGTCGTCGGCGTGGTGCTGCAGCTGGTCGTGGTGCTGATCGCCGCCTGGCTGCTGGCCACCCCGCTGACCGCCTCCGACCAGCCGAGCCTGGCCGCTGCGGTCAACGACTCGCGGGTGTTGCGCCAGGTCGACGACCTGGCGCCGGGCTGGCTCAAGAACGTGCCGCGACGGCTGTCGGCGGTGCTCGACGACTCCGGGCTGCCCGCCGTACTGGAACCGTTCAACCGCACACCGATCGCCGCGGTGGACGCGCCTGACCCCGGATTGGCCGCCAGCCCGGTGGTCGAGGCCACTGCGCCGAGTGTGCTGCGGATCCGCGGCGTAGCCCCCAACTGCCAGAAAGTGTTGGAGGGCACCGGTTTCGTGATCTCGCCCAACCGAGTGATGACGAACGCGCACGTGGTGGCCGGGTCGGACAGTGTGTCGGTGGAGAGCGGCACCAAGTCCTACGACGCCACGGTGATCTCCTTCGATCCCAAGGAAGACATCTCGATTCTGGCGGTGCCGGACCTGCCGTTGCCGCCGCTGCCGTTCGCGCCCTCGCCGGCCGAGCCCGACACCGATGCCCTGGTGCTGGGCTATCCCGGCGGTGGGGTCTTTGAGGCCACCCCGGCCCGGGTTCGCGACACGATCAACCTCGAGGGGCCCGACATCTACCGCACCACCACCGTCACCCGCCGGGTCTACACGATCAGAGGAACTGTGCAGCAAGGCAATTCCGGTGGGCCCATGATCGACATGGAGGGCAGGGTGCTCGGCGTGGTGTTCGGTGCGGCGGTTGACGACGCCGACACCGGGTTCGTGATGACCGCCGAGGAGGTGTCGAACCAGCTCGCCCGGATCGGCGACACCGCACCCGTGTCGACCCAGACCTGCGTCGGCGGTGAGTGAGTCGGGTCGGATCGCCGCCCGGCGTGGTTAGCTCGACGACAGGAACCGCATCAACTGCTCGTTGACCTGATCCGGCGCCTCCTCGTGGGCGAAATGCCCTACGCCGGGTAGGGATACGTACCGGCCATGGGGTGCGTAACGCCGGGTCTTGGCCACCGGATCCGCCAGCACGTAGGGGTCGTCGTCGCCGCGCAGGTGCAGCAGCGGGATGTTCAGTGTCCGAAGATCGAGCGCCTTCATGAATCGCCGGCCCTCCGAACGCAGTTGGCTACGCACCGCCCAGCGCTGGTACTCCAACGCGGAATGTGCTGCCGCCGGGATCTGGATCGCGGTACGCAGGTGACCGATGGTTTCCGAGAAGTCCTCGCTTGCCTGCCAATTCGCGCCGGCCCTGCTGCGCACCAGGCGTTCGATCTCGGCGCCGCCGCGGCGGGTCAGGGTGCGCTCCGGCCAGAACGGCAGCTGGTAGCGCAGCAACCACGGCAGCAGTGCCCGGCCCTGATCGGCGCGGGTCAGCGCCGAGTTGCGCAGTGCCGCCGGATGCGGCGAGCTGACCAGGGCGATGGCGCGCACCAATCGCGGGTGCAGCAGCGCGGTCGCCCAGCACACCAGTCCGCCGTCGGCGTGGCCGACCAGGGTCGCCGACGAGTGCCCCAGGGCGCGGATGAGTCCGGCGGTGTCCCCGGCCAGGGTCCAGCCGTCATAGCCGCGGGGCGGTTTGTCGCTGCCCCCGTAGCCGCGCAGGTCGACCGCGACGACCCGGACGCCGGTGAGCCCCCGCAGCTGGTGACGCCAGGTCCACCAGAACGAGCCGAAACCGTGCAGCAGCATCACCAGTGGCCGTGCCATCGGCGGGCCGTCGGCGGCGTCTTCGCCGGCCGGGATCGCCTCGACGACATGAAAGCGGATGCCGTTGGCGTGGATGTCCTGATGCCGCCACGGCCCGTCGATGCGGGTGATCGACGGATCCGGTGGCGGCACTACCAGCCCGAGGGGTCGGTGGCCGGTTTGCCGTCCGGCGCCTTCAGCGACTGCGGACCCGACGAGTGCAGCCGGTCGGGATCGGGGCGCAGTGCCTCGCGCGTCTCCCGCACCGATTCGATGGTTTGCCGCGGCCCCCGGATGCGCCGGACCCGCAGGAAGCCGAACAACGCCAAGCCCGAGGCGACGGTCAGCATGACCCCGAACACGATCAGGTAGGCGGCCCAGTCCTGAAGCCAGATGTTGAGCACCTCGGCCAGGAAGAAGAAGAAAAAGAAGGTGGAGTAAAACAGCACGACCAAGGCTGCGATGAAGAACACGCTGCCGGTCAGGCCCTTCTTGACATCCCGGGTGATCTCGGCGCGGGCGAGCTCGACCTCGGCGCGCACCAGTGTCGACATCTGCGCCGTCGCGTCTTTGACCAGCTCGCCCAGCGACGGGTCGGCCGGCAGCGCGTGGGGATCCGTCAACGGGATGGTCGCCAAGGTGTTGGGCACCCCGTTGCGGTCCGCCCTGGCGGATCTAATCGAGGCGCGTGACGCCTTCCTGCGATCGGCCTTGCTCACTGGCTGTCCTCCCGTTCGCTGTCGTCGCGGCTTAATGTTGCCATGCGGTAGCAGCCCCGACGACCCCGGCAAAGCAGCGGCCGAAATGGGCAGGCCCCACGTTAAGCTGTTTTTATACCCACCGGGGGTGGAGCTGATCGACGGGAGAGCCGCTGTGCAGATCGCACACCGCTGGTTGCTGCGCACCATCGCGACGGTGCTGACGTTGGCGTCATGCGTTGCGGCGGCCGGCCTTGCCGCGCCGGCCGCACGGGTCGCCGCCGACAACAAGGTGGTGATGGGCGGCGGCGCCGGGCTCGTCGTCGACGGTGACACGATGTGCACGCTGACCTCGATCGGCCATGACAACACCGGGGCGCTGATCGGCTTCACCTCCGCACACTGCGGTGGCCCGGGCGCCAAAGTCGCGGCCGAGGGCTCGGAGGCCAACGGCATTATCGGGTTGATGGTGGCCGGAAACGACAACCTGGACTACGCGGTGATCGAGTTCGACCCGGAGCGGGTGACGCCGGTGTCCAACTTCGGCGGCTTCATCATCGGCGGCATCGGACCAGACCCGTCCTTCGGCCAGATCGCCTGCAAGCAGGGTCGCACCACCGGGAACTCCTGCGGCGTCACCTGGGGTCCGGGCCAGGACCCGGGAACCATCGTCATGCAGGTGTGCGGTCGGCCGGGCGATTCCGGCGGCCCCGTCGTGGTGAACAACATGCTGGTCGGCATGATCCACGGCGCGTTCAGCGAGGCGCTGCCCACCTGCGTGGTCAAGTACATCCCGTTGCACACGCCCGCCGTCGTGGTGTCGATCAACGCGGTGCTGGGCGATATCAACGCCAACAACCGGCCCGGGGCGGGTTTCGTCCCGATCGGCTGATCGGACCGGCAGGCGATCGCGGCCCCGGCGGGCCGCCGCCTTCAGTCGGCCGCCCGGATCGCGTCGAACACGCTGGGGTCCACCAGGGTTGAGGTATCACCGAGTTCGCGGCCGTCGGCGACGTCGCGCAGCAGTCGCCGCATGATCTTGCCGCTGCGGGTCTTCGGCAACTCCGGGACCACGTGGACCTGGTGCGGGCGGGCGATGGGCGAGATCTCCACCGTGACACGCTCGCGCAGCTCGTCGGTGATCGCGCCACCGGCCGCGCTGTGCGAGGCCGCCAGCACCACGAACGCGCAGATCCGTTGCCCGGTCTGCTCATCGAGGGCGCCGACCACGGCGGCTTCGGCCACCGCGGCGTGACCGACCAGCGCGGACTCCACCTCGGCGGTGGAGATGCGGTGTCCGGACACATTCATCACGTCGTCGATACGGCCGAGCACCCAGATGTCTCCGTCGGCGTCATAGCGGGCGCCGTCACCGGCGAAGTACCAGCCCTGCTCGGCGAACCGCGACCAGTAAGTCTCGATGAACCGCTGCTCGTCCCCCCAGATCCCGCGGGCCATCGCCGGCCACGGCGCATCGATCACCAGGTATCCCGACACCGGTTCGCCGCCGGTATCGTTCGGCGACACCAGGTCACCGTGGTCGTCCACGATGCGTGCGGAGATCCCGGGCAGCGGGGTCATCGCGGCGCCCGGTTTGGCCGCGGCCACGCCGGGCAGCGGGCAGATCATCGCCGCGCCGGTCTCGGTCTGCCACCAGGTGTCGACCACCGGCACCGCGTCCCCGCCGATCACCCGGCGATACCAGCGCCAGGCCTCCGGGTTGATCGGCTCACCGACCGACCCCAGCAGCCGCAGACTGGACAGCCGGTGGGCGTCGGGGATGTCGCGACCCCACTTCATGAACGTGCGGATCAGCGTCGGCGCAGTGTAATAGATTGTCACGCCGTACTTCTCGATGATCTGGAAGTGACGGTGCTGGTCCGGGAAATCCGGCGTGCCCTCGTAGATCACCTCGGTGGCGCCGTTGGCCAGCGGCCCGTACACCGCATACGTGTGGCCGGTGACCCACCCGATGTCCGCGGTGCACCAGAACACGTCGGTGGCCGCCTTCAGGTCGAAAACGCAGTAGTGGGTGTAGGCGGCCTGAGTCAGGTAGCCGCCGCTGCTGTGCACGATGCCCTTCGGCTTGCCCGTCGTCCCCGAGGTGTAGAGCAGGAACAGCGGCTGCTCGGCCTCGAACGCCTCGGGGGAGTGCTCGGGTGATGCGGCGTCGATGACGTCGTGCCACCACAGGTCGCGGTCGGGAGTCCAGGCAACCTCGGCGCCGGTGCGGCGTACCACCAGCACATGCTCGACGGTGCTTGTCGCTTCGGCTGAGCTCAGCGCCTCGTCGACCGCGGGCTTGAGCGGAGCGGGCTGGCCGCGGCGGAACTGACCGTCGGAGGTGATCACCAGTTTCGCCTGCGCGTCGTCGATGCGGGAGCGCAGCGCGTGCGCGGAGTAGCCCGCGAACACCACGGTGTGCAACACCCCCAGCCGGGCACAGGCCAGCATCGCGATGATCGCCTCGGGGATCATCGGCAGATAGATGGCGACCCGATCACCGGCGACCAGGCCAAGGTCGGTCAGCGCATTGGCGGCCCGGCTCACCTCGGCGAGCAGCTCCGCATAGGTGATGGTGCGGGCGTCGCCGGTCGGCTCGCCCTCCCAGTAAATCGCCACCCGGTCGCCGTGACCGGCCGCCACGTGGCGGTCCACGCAGTTGTAGGCGACGTTGAGCCTGCCGTCGGCGAACCACCGGGCGAACGGCGCCCGCGAGTAGTCCAACACCTCGGTGAACGGCGTCGCCCAGTGCAGCCGGTTGGCCTGCTCGGCCCAGAACGCCAGCCGGTCGTGTTCGGCCGCACGGTAGGCCTCGGCGCCGGTGTTGGCCTGAGCGGCGAACTCGGGGGAGGGCGGGTAGGACGACGGCGAGTCTGCGGGGGCGGCGGTGTCAGGGTTCCGGCTCACGGTCAGCAGCCTAACCACCCGCCGGTAGTGTCACAGCCCGTGATCACCGACCCATTGGCCCCGCTGCTCGAATTGCCCGGAGTCGCCGAGGCCAGCGAGAAGGTCCGCGATGAGCTGGCGCGGGCCCACCGGCACAAGACCAACGTGCGGGGGTGGGCGGTCAGTGCCGCCGAGGCCTCGTTGCGGGCGGCCCGGGCGTCGTCGGTGCTCGACGGCGGCCCCACCACCGTGGATGCACGCTCGACCGGTGATCCGGTGTTCGCCGGCGCGCTGCGGGTGGCCCAGGCCCTGGAAGGCGGGGAGACCTCGCTGGTGGAGGTATG
>NZ_QMEX01000163.1 GCF_003284925.1 Mycolicibacter senuensis | reverse complement strand
CGGGTCGGGGTCCCCGACGAATTCGGGCTGCCTCGCTACCTGGCCGCCGGGCTTGCCGTGCTGGAGGCCGTGGAGCCGGAGAATCCCGCCGCGCAGATCGACCTGGGCGCGCTGGCCGACGAACTGGATGCCGAGGCGCTGCGCAACAGCGCCGGACGCGAGCTGTTCACCAACCCAGCGAAGATCCTGGCCGACCGGATCGTCGGCCGCGACGTCGCCCTGGCCGGTGACTGCGCGGCATCACTGGCACTGGCCCGGCACGGTTCGGCGATGATGCTGCGGATCGGGCGGACCGCGGTGGCGGCGACCGGGCTGGCCGACGCGGTGAGCGCGCTGCGTGCCCGGGCCGCGGACGGCGCCGGCGGATCCGCTGATATTTTTCATGACGAGCAGATCGACGGGCCGGCTGCAGAGCGGCTGCGAGTGCTGGCCCTGGCACTGTCGGCCGAGCGGACGGTGGTGGCGGCCCGGATCAGCGGGCTGCACGATGTCGACCTGATCGGCGCCGGGGACGTGCCGCTGGCACCGGCGGCAGCCGAGGACACACCGGGTGCGGCGGCCGTGCCGGCACCGGGCGGACCGGGCCGGGCCGAGCAACAGCTTGCGGTACTGGCCGTGCGGTTGGAGATGGCCGCCGCCTACGTGCGACTTTTACGAGGTTGACGGGAACAGTGGAACCACTACGCGGCGCGATACGGACCTACGCCTGGGGATCGCGGACCGCCATCGCCGAGTTCACCGGGCGGCCGGTCCCGGCGGCGCACCCGGAGGCCGAGCTGTGGCTGGGCGCCCACCCCGGCGACCCGGCCTGGCTGGAGACTCCCGACGGCGAGGTGTCGCTGCTGGAGGTCTTGACCGCCGACTGGGAGGGCCAGCTCGGGCCGGTGGCCCACGCCCGCTTCGGTGACCGGCTGCCGTTTTTGGTCAAAGTGCTCGCCGCCGACGAGCCGTTGTCGCTGCAGGCCCACCCCAGCGCCATGCAGGCGATCGAGGGCTATGAGCGGGAGGAGCGGCTCGGGGTTCCGGTGTCCTCGCCGATCCGCAACTACCGCGACACCAGCCACAAACCCGAACTGCTGGTGGCGTTGCAGCCGTTCGAGGCGCTGGCCGGCTTCCGGCCCGCGGCGCGCACCGTCGAGTTGCTGCGGGCGCTGGCGGTCTCGGACCTCGATCCGTTCATCGACCTGCTCGGCGGCCAGACCGCCGGCGATCGCCCCGCCCTCGATCCCGCCGATGCCCAGTCCGACGCCGACGGGCTGCGGGCGCTGTTCACCACCTGGATCACCGCGCCCCAGCCCGACCTCGACGTGCTGGTTCCCGCGGTACTCGAGGGGGCCATCCAATACCTGCATTCGGAGGCCGGCGAATTCGCAGCCGAGGCCAAGACCGTGCTCGAACTCGGTGAGCGCTATCCGGGCGACGCCGGCGTGCTGGCCGCGCTGCTGCTCAATCGGATCAGCCTGGCGCCCGGCGAGGCCATCTTCCTGCCGGCCGGCAACCTGCACACCTACTTGCACGGGGTCGGGCTGGAGGTGATGGCCAACTCGGACAACGTGCTGCGGGGCGGCCTGACGCCCAAGCACGTCGACGTGCCCGAGTTGCTGCGGGTGCTGGACTTCACCCCGACCACCGAGGAGGCGCTGCGGCCGGCGATCCACTCCGACGGCCCCGAGGTGGTCTACCAGACCCCGGCCGAGGAGTTCGCGGTGTCCCGGTTGACGCTGGACGGCGCCCACCTCGGTCATGAGCTGGACGCTCCGGCCCACCATGACGGTCCGCAGATCCTGCTGTGCACCGAAGGCTCGGTCACCGTGCACGCCAAGTCGGGGAGCCTGATCCTGCGCCGCGGCGAGTCGGCCTGGGTCCCCAGCGACGACGGGCCGATCCGCCTGCTGGCCCAGCAACAGGCCGTGCTGTTCCGCTCGACGATAGGTCTGTGAGTGTCGACCTCCGGCAGCACCAGGGCGATCCTGGCGGCGCTGCTGGCCAACGCCGGGATCGCGGTCGCGAAGTTCACCGGGTATCTGATCACCGGCAGCGCCGCCATGCTCGCCGAGGCGGTGCACTCGGTGGCCGACACCTCCAACCAGGCGCTGCTGCTGTTCGGCCAGCGCGCCGCCGCCAAGGCCCCCGACGAGCTGCATCCGTTCGGATACGGCCGCAGCCGCTACTTCTGGTCGTTCGTGGTGGCGCTGGTGCTGTTCAGCCTGGGCTCGATGTTCGCGCTGTACGAGGGCTACAAGAAGGTCCACCACCCGGTCGAGTTGAGTTCGCCGGTGGTGGCGATCGTGATCCTGGTGGTGGCGATCGGGATGGAGACATTCAGTTTTCGCACCGCGGTGGTGGAGTCGCGCCCGTTCAAGGGGGAGGGCAGCTGGCTGCGGTTCCTGCACACCTCACGTACCCCGGAGCTTCCGGTGGTGCTGCTGGAGGACACCGCGGCGTTGATCGGCCTGGTGCTGGCGTTGACGGGTGTGGGCCTGAGTGTGGTCACCGGCAACCCGGTGTGGGACGGCGTGGCAACGCTGGGCATCGGCGTGCTGCTGGGCGTCGTTGCGGTGTTCTTGATGGTCGAGATGCACAGCCTGCTGATCGGTGAGGGCGCTACGCTCGCCGAGGACCGGGCCATCCGCGCGGCGCTGGAGCAGACCCGTAACGTCACCCGGCTGATCCACATCCGCACCCTGTATCTGGGGCCCGACGAGATGCTGGTGGGCGCCAAGATCGCGCTGCCTCCGCAGCTGGATCTGGCCGCCGTCGCCGCCACCATCGACGATGCCGAAGCCAACGTCCGCAGGGCGGTCCCGGCAGCCCGGGTGATCTACCTCGAACCCGACCTGGACCGCGCCGCTGTGCCAGACTCGCGGCAGCAGAAAGGTTGATCGCTTTGTCCAGCTTCTCCTACCGGCAGCTCATCGCGGCCTGTCAGGCCGGCGGTGCCAGCACGCTGAGCGTGTACACCGAGCTGGCCCCCGCCGGCGGGCCGCATGCCGCGATCAGCCCGGCCCACCGCGCCGGACGTGGCCCGTCGGCGATCGCCCAGGAGACCCGGCTGATCGACGGCAATCCGACCGCGTCGGTGATCATCGACGACAACCAGAGCCAGATCCAGCGGGTGGAAGCCGCGATCCTGCAGGGCATCCGCGATCAGCATCCGGTGCTGGGCCGGGTGCCTCGGCTGGAGGTGTGCTACGACGGCGGCCGGACGGTCTACACCGATCTTGAGCTGCCGCAACGGATTTTCGACGGCCACTTTTTGACCGGCTCGATCGGCGGCAAGCCGGCGATCGCCCACCCGGCCTATCGGGCCGCACGCGAGAGCACTCCGGAGAATGCCCGCGCCGTGGCCGAGTTGAGCCCGGGCAGCCTGGTTTTCGGTGCGATCGACGCCGCCCGCGGCACCGGCCAGAGCCGCTTCCGCGGCGTGCTGTCCGGCGAGATCATCGGGGTGCTCGTCGACGGTGCGCCGACGGACTCGCGCGCCGCGGCCGAGTCCGGTGTCTGCTGCAGCCGCATCATTCGCACCCAGGTGCTGAGCTTCGCCGCACTGCGGCAACTGCGCTTCGACTGCGGCATCGCCGGGGATGAGGCCGGCCGCGCGCTGCTGGCCGCCTACGCGCTGGCGGGGCTGACCCGCGCCAACTCCGAGCTGAGCATCCGGGCCAACTGCGACCTGGTCGAGACCGGCCCGACGACGCTGAAACTCGACGCCCGCGACGGCGAATTCGTCGAGTTGGCGGCGCTGTCGATCGAGCAGGCCGACGAACTGCTGGAGCGCGCGCTGGTGGAGGCCTACCGGGAGGCCGACATCAGCTGGCGCGGCCAGGTGCTGACTGTCGCCGGTGATTCCGGCGCCTACGCCGCGGCCCAGAACGGCGGAGTGGCGCAGCAGGAACCGGTCGCGCAGCAGCCGCGCCACTTCCGGTTGCCGCACTTCATCGCCGAGCGGCGGCTCAGCTCGCGGCGCTGAGCAGCAGCCGCGCCGACTTCTCCAGCCGGTCGGCGATCTGCTGGTAGGAGCCGTACCCCATCCCGGCCCGCACCAGCGCCCCGGAGTAGAGCAGCTCCAGTGAGTCGACCAGGTCCGGATCGCCGCCGGGGCCCACCGCGGTGGCCAGTCGGTCATGGATCTCGGTACCGATCCGGCGGCGCAGGTGCTCGACGTCCGGGGCGCTGCCGAGCAGCGCAGCAGTGACCGCACCGGCCAACTCGGCTTCGTCGGCGACCAGCAGCGCGATGTGGCGCAGCACGGTGACGACCCGGACCGTGCGGTCGGGCGAGTCGACCGTCGGGGCCGGTGCCAGGGCCAGCCGACGCCAGAAGATCTCGGCGACCAGATGCTCTTTCGACGAGAAGTAGGTGTAGGCGGTGGCGGCGCCGATCCCGGCCTCGGCGGCCACCATGCGAATCGTCAGGCCGGAGAATCCCTCCCGGCCCAGCACCGTCATCGTGGCGCGGCTCAGCCGCTCCACGGTGTCAGCCTGTTTGGCGGTCAGCCGACGACGCGTCGACTCCCGAGCCACCGGACTGGACACATGTCTGGACGCTACTACAACAGCGCAGCCCACGCTAGCGTAGTTTGCCTGCATGGCATCCCATGAGACCCAGCGACTGTTCGACCTGGCCGGCCGGGTGACCGGCTTCATGCCCGAGGACGAGGGCCGGGCGCTTCACCGGGCCGCGGTCGATGCGCTCGACGGCGGCGTGGCGGTCGAGATCGGTACCTACTGCGGCAAATCCACCGTGCTGCTCGGCGCCGCGGCGCTCGAACGGCACAGTGTGCTCTACACCGTCGACCACCATCACGGATCCGAGGAGCACCAACCGGGCTGGGAGTACCACGACGTCACCATGGTCGACCCGCACAGCGGCCGGTTCGACACGCTGCCGGCGTTCCGGCGCACCCTCGATCAGGCCGGCCTCGACGACACCGTGGTGGCGGTGGTGGGCAAGTCCAGCGTGGTGGCCCGCGGCTGGCGCACCCCGCTGCAGCTGCTGTTCATCGATGGCGGCCACAGTGAGGCGGCCGCGCAGCAGGACTTCGACGGCTGGGCGCGCTGGGTCGACCGGGGCGGGGTGCTGGTGATCCACGACGTCTTCCCCGATCCGGCCGACGGTGGTCAGGCGCCCTACCAGATCTATTGCCGGGCAATCGAAAGTCGGCAGTTCGAGCCGGTGTCAAAGACGGGCTCGCTGCGGGTGCTGCGGCGCACGTCCGGCGTTGCCGGCGACGACGTCTAGCGCGGCAGTTCGGCGCAGGCGCAGTCGTAGTCGCCTTCCAGCCCGCGGGGCAGGTCGGTGCCGCGGAAGATCCCGGCGCCGGCGGTGGTGTCCGACAGCGCGTCGGCGGCCAGGATGACGGCGGCCCCGGTCCAGGTGGTGCGCTCCACCGGCCAGCGTTTTCCGTCGGTGAAAACCAGGCCGGTCCAATAGGATCCGTCCGCCTCGCGCAGGTGCTGCATCGCCGCGAACTGGTTGCGGGCCGCATCGGACCATCCCATCGCGTCCAATGTCAGCACCAGCTCACAGGTTTCGGCGCCGGTTACCCACGGCCGATCATCGACGCAGCGGATACCGAGGCCGTCGACAACGAAGGCGTCCCAGCGTGCGGCGATCCGTTCATCGGCCGCCGGGCCGCGCAGCGCTCCGGTGAGCACCGGGTAGTACCAGTCCATCGCGTGATGCGGCTTCTCAGTGAACGCGCCCGGGTGGGCGGTGATCGCGTGCCCGAGTCGGCCCAGCGCCACCTCCCACTCCGGTTGCGGCGCGCCGAGATAGTCGGCGAGGGCGAGCGCGCAGCGGATGCTGTGGTAGATGCTGGCGCATCCGGTCAGCAACGCCTCGGGGACCGGGCCGGCCGGTGACGCCGCCCAGCAGATTTCCCCGGAGCCGCGCTGCAGCCCCAGCACGAAGTCGATCGCGGCCGCCACCGTCGGCCACATGGCCGCGGCGAACGACCGGTCTCCGGTGATCAGCACGTGGTGCCAGACGCCGGTGGCGATGTAGGCGCAGAAGTTGCTGTCGCTGTTGGCGTCCTCGATCGCACCGGCCCGCAACTGAATCGGCCACGACCCGTCGGCACGCTGGGACTCCCGAGACCAGTCGAACGCCGCGCGGGCGGGCTCGATCAGTCCGGCCGCGGTGAGCGCCATCGCGCATTCGACGTGATCCCAGGGGTCGGTGTGCCCGGTCGCCGACCACGGAATCGCCCCGGAGGATTCCTGCACCGCGACGATCGAGGCGGCGGTCTGGCGGCACTGCTGCGGGGTGAGCACGCCGGGAACGCCCGGCGCGCCGATCTCAGCGGGGCGCACGGGTGCCCGCCGAGGTGGGGAAGTCGGCCTTGAAGTCGGCCGTTGCGTCAGCTTTGGTGAAATACATCGCGACGCTCTTGCCGAGCACCGGATTGAGCACCGCTTCGGCGACCCGGGTGACCGGCGGCCGCGACATCATGTCCCAGACCAGCAGCTTGTGGTAGGCCGACACCAGGGGATGATCCGAATTATTGACCCCCACAGCGCATTTGAGCCACCAGAACGGGGCGTGCAGCCCGTGGGCGTGATGCGATCCGGTGAATCGCAGCCCGGCTCCGGTGATCTTGTTGCGCAGCGCGGACGCCCGGTAGATCCGGATGTGACCGCCCTCGTTGCTGTGGTACTCGTCGGAGAGCAGCCAGCAGACCTGCTCGGGCAGCCAGCGGGGTACGCTCACCGCCAGCGTGCCGCCGTCGGCGAGCACCCGGATCAGCTCGGCGATCGCGGCACCGTCAGCCGGGACGTGCTCGAGGATCTCCGAGGCGATCACGACATCGAAGGCGCCGTCGGGGTAGGGCAGTGCCAGCGCATCACCGACCACCGCGCGCGCCGACGCGCCCGCCGGAGCCTCCCCGGCCTCGGCCATCGCGGCGAACATGGTTGCGACACCGTCGATCTCGTCGGCGTCCTGGTCGAACGCGGTGACGTCGGCGCCGCGGCGGTAGGCCTCGAACGAATGCCGTCCGGCGCCGCAGCCCACGTCGATCACCGTCGTCCCGGCTCCGATCCCCAGCCGGTCGAAGTCGACGGTCAACACGGTGCCGCGCTCCGCTGGATCGCGTCGCGGTAGACGGCGACGGTCTGGGCGGCGACGGCCGGCCAGCTGTAGACGTCCAGGGCG
>NZ_QMEX01000162.1 GCF_003284925.1 Mycolicibacter senuensis | reverse complement strand
TTCGTGGTGTCGGCCGCGGCGGCACTGACCGAGTCCGACTGCGCGCTGCTCGACGCCGCGGCCGCCCACACTGATGTGGTGATCGGAGCGGTGTCCAAGATCGACGTGCACCGGCAGTGGCGGGAGATGCAGCAGACCGCCCGCGAGACGCTGGCCGACTACGCGCCGCGCTACCGCGACGTGGCGTGGGTGGGGGCGGCCGCGGCGCCCGAGCGCGGCGAACCCCGGGTGGACGACCTGGTCGCGGAACTGGCCAAACAACTGGGTGACAGCGATGTGCAGCGGCGGAACCGGTTGCGGTCCTGGGAGTTTCAGTTGCGCACCGACGCCGACCGGATCGACCGCGATGCCCGCGCGGAGGGGCGGCGGGCACGGGTGACATTGCTGCAGGAGCAGCGCGACGAGGTGGTGCGGCAGCGGCGGATGTCGAAATCGGAGCGGGTGATCGGATTGCGCAGCCGCATCGCCCAGGCCCGGGTGCAGCTGTCCTACTTCGCCCGCAAGCGCTGCGCCTCGGTGCGCGGCGAGCTCGCCGAGGATGCCGCGGGCATGACGCGGCGCCAGTTGCCGCAGTTCGAGGCCGATGTGCGCGGCCGGCTGGAGGAGGTTGTGGCCGAGGTCGACCAGGGCGTCTCGGAGCACCTGGCCGACGTGGCCCAGGAGCTGGGCCTGTCCGGCGACGCCGCGGCGACGACCTCGACCCCGCAGTTCGAGATCGGCGCGCCGGCGTTGTCGTCGCGGCGGTTGGAGACCCAGCTGATGACCCTGCTCGGTGCCGGCTTCGGGCTGGGGGTGGCGTTGGCGCTGAGCCGGTTGTTCGCCAACCTGGCCCCGGGATTGACCGCGGCCGGCGCGGTGGCGTGCGTTGTGGTCGGGGTCGCGGTCACGGTGTGGGTGGTCCGCATCCGTGGGCTGCTGCGGGACCGGGCGGTGCTTGATCGCTGGGTGGGCGAGGCCACTGCCGCGCTGCGCTCGGCCCTGCAGGAACTGGTGGCGTTGCGGGTGGTGGCCGCCGAGTCGGCACTCACCGCCGAGCTCGCCGAGCGCAACGAAACCGAGGCCGCGCGGGCCGCTGACCGGATCGCCGGGCTGGACCGGGAACTGCGTGAGCACGCGGCCGCGACCGCCCGGGCCGCCGCGGTGCGGGATCGGCAGCTCCCGACGCTGCACCGGGCGCTGGCCGCGGTGCGGTCCGAGCTGGGCGGTTCAGCGAGGTTCGACGCAGGAGAGGCGAAGCTGGGACCGCCCGATGAGCTGGGCGGTTCAGCGAGGTTCGACGCAGGAGAGGCGAAGCTGGGACCGCCCGATGAACTGGGCCAATCCGGTCCCGCGAACCCCGCCCGGACAGCGGCCGATTAGCGGCGTGTATGCCCGCTTCGCCGCTCGCGGTTCTGCACGGTAATCTCTTATCTAATGAAGGTATAAGAGGTGGACTGCGGCGCACACCAGCGGCAATGCCACGACGCGACACGGGTTACAACAGGAGAGTTCAATGACCTCAGCGACCATCCCCGGTCTGGACAACGCCCCGACGAAACACCGCGGGTTGCTGGCCTGGGTTCAGGAGGTCGCGGAGCTCACCCAGCCCGACCGTGTGGAGTGGTCGGACGGTTCGGAGGCCGAGTGGGACCGGCTGATGGGCGACCTCGTGGCGGCCGGAACCGCGGTCAAACTCGACGACGAGAAGAAGCCCAACTCCTACCTGGCGCTATCCGACCCCGCCGACGTGGCGCGGGTCGAGTCCCGGACCTTCATCTGCACCCGCACCAAAGAGGGTGCCGGCCCCACCAACAACTGGATGGACCCCGACGAGATGCGGGCCACCATGACCGAGCTGTATCGGGGCTGCATGCGCGGGCGCACCATGTATGTGGTGCCGTTCTGTATGGGCCCGCTGGGCGCTGAGGACCCGAAGCTCGGCGTCGAGCTGACCGACTCGCCCTACGTGGTGACGTCGATGAAGGTCATGACCCGGATGGGCGCCGCGGCGCTGGAGAAGATCGGCACCGACGGCGCCTTCGTCAAGGGCCTGCACTCGGTGGGTGCGCCGCTGGCCGAGGGCCAGCAGGACGTGCCGTGGCCGTGCAACTCCGAGAAGTACATCACCCACTTCCCCGAGACCCGCGAGATCTGGAGTTACGGCTCCGGCTACGGCGGCAACGCGCTGCTGGGCAAGAAGTGCTACGCGCTGCGGATCGCCTCGGCGATGGCCCACGACGAGGGCTGGCTGGCCGAGCACATGCTGATCCTCAAGCTGATCTCGCCGGAGAACAAGGCTTACTACATCGCCGCCGCCTTCCCGTCGGCCTGCGGCAAGACCAACCTGGCGATGATCCAGCCCACGATCCCGGGCTGGCGGGCCGAGACCCTCGGTGACGACATCGCCTGGATGCGGTTCGGCAAGGACGGCCGGCTCTACGCGGTGAACCCGGAGGCCGGCTTCTTCGGGGTGGCGCCGGGCACCTCCTACAGCTCCAACCCGAACGCGATGAAGACCATCGAGGCCGGCAACACCATCTACACCAACGTCGCGCGCACCGACGACAACGACATCTGGTGGGAGGGCATCGACGGCGACACGCCGGAGCACCTGACAGACTGGAAGGGCAACGACTGGACGCCCGAGTCGGGAACCCCTGCCGCGCACCCGAACTCGCGCTACTGCACCCCGATGTCGCAGTGCCCGATCCTGGCCCCGGAGTGGGATGACCCGGCCGGCGTGCCGATCTCGGCGATCCTGTTCGGCGCCCGCCGCAAGACCACCGTTCCGCTGGTGACCGAGGCCCGCGACTGGCAGCACGGCGTGTTCATCGGGGCCACCATGGGTTCCGAGCAGACCGCCGCCGCTGAAGGCACGGTGGGCAAGGTCCGCAGGGACCCGATGGCGATGCTGCCGTTCATCGGCTACAACGCCGGCGAGTACATGCAGCACTGGATCGACATCGGCAAGAACTCCGATGAGTCCAAGCTGCCGAAGGTGTTCTTCGTCAACTGGTTCCGCCGCGGCGAGGACGGACGCTTCCTGTGGCCGGGCTTCGGCGAGAACAGCCGGGTGCTCAAGTGGATCATCGACCGGGTCGAGGGCAAGGGCTCCGGAGAGTCCACCCCGATCGGTACCGTGCCGCACGCTTCGGATCTGGAGCTCACGGGCCTGGATGTCGACCCCGCTGATGTGGAGCAGGCGCTTGTTGTCGACGCCGACGAGTGGCGCGCCGAGTTGCCGCTGATCGAGGAGTGGTTCGAGTTCATCGGCGACGACCTGCCCAGTGGCCTGCGCGACGAGTTCGACGCCCTCAAGCAGCGTCTGGGCTAACCCAGCACGAGCAGACGCGTAAGCCCCCAAACGCCCGGCGTGTTGGGGGCTTATGTGTCTGCTCGGCCCGGGGGCTAGTCCGACTGGACTAAGTCCGGTAGGCTCGGGGCATGGCGACGGTCAACATTCACGAGGCAAAGACGCATCTGTCCAGCCTCCTCGCCCGCGTCGAAAACGGTGAGACGATCACGATCGCGCGCGCCGGCAGGCCGGTTGCCGATCTGACACCGCACTCGCGGATCGACATCGCTTTCGGAGTTCTATCCGGCCGGCTCCACTACGACGACGAACATTTCGACGACGTCGACGACGCCCTCAACGCCCAGTTCGGGCTTGAATGACCGGCATCCTGCTCGATACCCACGTACTGCTCTGGTCGCTGGACGACAGTCCACGTTTAGGTCACCGTGCGCGCGCCCGAATGGTTTCTGCCCCGGCAGTATTCGTCTCAGCGGCCAGCATCTGGGAGATCTCCATCAAAGCGGCTACCGGCAAGCTCGCGATGCCCGCGGACTTTGAGGACGCCGTCGGGAAGTCCGGCTTCCGCAATCTGCCGATCACCGGTCACCATGCCATGGTGTGCAATATCGCTGCGTTGCCGCACAACGATCCGTTCGACGCGATGCTGGTGGCTCAGGCCGAGGTCGAGCGCCTCGAGCTGCTGACCGCGGATGCGAAGCTCCTCGAGGCGCTGCCCGATCTCGTGGATGCGCGGCTCTGATCGCCCGGGCGCGCGGCGTTGCGGCGCCGGACCCGGTGGGACTGGTCTTTGACCGCCGACGCGATCTCGCGCAGGGTGGCGCCTGCCTGATCCGGTCGATCGCGCAGTGCACGAATGGCAGCCTTGGCCATTCGGCCCGGGGTGAGAAGCCGTGCGGGATGTAGATCGTGGTGCATCACGCCGAGGAATTGTGCGACAGCCGATTGGTTGGAAGCGATGTCGCGCAGCATGCGGGTGGCCAACGGCGTCGGCACCCCGGGCACGCCCATATCGTGCGTGCTCGCCCATTCGCGTGAGGCGCAGCCGTCCCTCCCGGGTCGGCCGCACCAAAGTAAGCCCAGGCGGCCAGCCGGCCCGGAGGCGCCACGAGATATTCGGCCGCGCCGCGACGCTGTTCTTGACCGGGAATCTTCCCGACCGCGTCCGTGCTGACACCCGTCAAGTTTGGCGGCGGTACAGTCTGCCCATGCAGATTCGCGAACACACCTCAGGTCACGGAGGCGCCGACAAGCCGGCCATCATCTTGCACCCGTCGGGCACCGTCATCACCTTCGACGATCTTGAGGCGCGAGCGAACCGGTTGGCGCACTTCTTCCGCCGGGCCGGGCTGGCCGAGGGCGACACCGTCGCGATCCTCATGGAGAACAACGAGCACATCCATGCGGTGATGTGGGCAGCACGGCGCAGCGGCCTGTACTACGTGCCGATCAACACCCATCTGACCGCGCCGGAGGCCGCCTACATCATCGACAACAGCTCCGCCAAAGCGGTTATCGGCTCGGCTGCGCTGCGCAGCACTTGCGAGAACTTGGCCACGCATCTTCCCAACGGCCTCCCCGGCCTGCTGTTGATCGCTGATGATGACGTGGACGGCTGGCAGCGCTACCCGGAATGCGTTGCCGACCAGCCCGACACCCCGATCGACGACGAGATCGAGGGTGATCTGCTGCAGTATTCCTCCGGAACCACCGGGCGGCCCAAGGGGATCAAACGCCCACTGCCGCATCTGCCGCCGGCCGAGGCACCCGGCCTGATGACGATGCTGGTGGCCGTCTGGATGTCCCCCGACTCGGTCTACCTGAGCCCGGCGCCGCTCTACCACACCGCCCCGTCCGTGTGGTCGATGACCGCGCAGGCCGCCGGTATCACCACGGTGGTGCTGGAGAAGTTCGATCCGGAAGGCTGCCTGGAGGCCATCCAGCGCTACCAGGTCACCCACGCCCAGTTCGTGCCCGCCCACTTCACCCGGCTGCTGAAACTGCCTGATGAGATCAGGAATTCGTACGACGTCTCCAGCCTGCAGCGGGTGATGCACGCTGCCGCGCCGTGTCCGGTGGAGATCAAGAAGCAGATGATCGACTGGTGGGGGCCGATCGTCGACGAGTACTACGCCTCGTCCGAGGCGCACGGTTCGACGTTGATCACCGCCGAAGACTGGTTGCTGCACCCCGGTTCGGTCGGCAAGCCGATGCTGGGTGCAGTGCACATCCTCGACGAGGACGGCAACGAGCTGCCCGCGGGAGAGGCCGGCGAGATCTACTTCGAGGGCGGCAACGCTTTCGAGTACCTCAATGACCCGGACAAGACCGCCAAGTCACGCCACCCCCGCGGCTGGGTGACGGTCGGCGACGTCGGCTACCTCGACGAGGAGGGGTACCTGTACCTCACCGACCGTCGCCACCACATGATCATCTCGGGCGGGGTGAACATCTACCCGCAGGAAGCCGAGAACCTGCTGATCACCCACCCGAAGGTGATGGATGCAGCGGTATTCGGGATCCCCGACGACGAGATGGGACAGCGCGTCAAGGCGGCGGTGCAGACCGTCGACCCGGCAGACGCCACCGACGCATTCGCTGAGGAGTTGCTGGCGTGGTTGCGGGAACGGTTGGCGCACTACAAGTGTCCGCGCTCGATCTCCTTCGAGGCCCAGCTGCCGCGCACCGACACCGGCAAGCTCTATAAGAACGAGTTGGTGGCGAAATACTCGGCGTGAGCCCGGCCCAGGCATCAAGGGCTGTAGCGCAGCCACAGCGGCAGGGCCGCGTCGAGTAACTGCATGAACTTGAACAACCCGACGCGGTACTCGCCCGACCCCAACGGGTTGAGGCGGTATTCGGGGAATGCGATGCCGACCCCGAAGAGTCCGGGCGCCAGAATGCCGTTGCTGGCATCGTATTTCAGCGGACCCCACTGCGGAGTCACCGGATGTGGTCGGGGTTCGAATCCCACCGTGTAGACGACGTGGGTGCATTCCTGCAGCCGGTCACCGAACCCGGGATCGCCGACCAAACACCGATCCAGATGTTCCGGCCGTGTCCCATCGATGTTCTCTCGAGCCCATTGCGCGGCCTCGCCTTTGAGGCCGGTGTCATCGAAAAGGATCCAATCGTCCAGGTATACCGCGTATTTGAGTGGGCTTCGGTAGAAGTTGATCACCTTGCTCGCCGAGGTCGCCAACAGGTTCGGCAACGCGATCATCGATGAATGCGACGAACCGAACACCGCGACGGTAGCGCCGTCGAGGGCAAGCTGCGCAAGGCGGCCCGGATCCAGGGCTGTTTCGATCTCGATCACCTCGAGTCCGGGGTAGTCGAGTTTCGTGGGGGCCGAACCGACCGCAAGGACCACGTTGGTCGAACTGATCTCCCCGCGGTCGGTGCGCACCGTCCAGCGGCGGTGCTGGAGCCACAGTTGCATCGCCATCGCCTGCAAGCGGTTTACCCGGCTGCCCAACTGATCTGAGATCCACACCAACGGCTCGGCGATCATGCCGAGTGGGCATGTCCGGTCCGGATCGACGGTGCTCAGCGCGAACCGGGGCGCCTGGCCGAACCGAAACGACGGCGAAGCGTTCAAGTAGTCCAGAAACAGCCCCGCCTGGGTATTGCTCGAGACGGCCCGCCACTTGGCGCCCAGGTCACCAGCGCCGAATTGGGGGTCTATCCAGGCGATCTCATCTTCCGCGATGCCGTGATCGAGTAGTCGGCCGACGGCGGCGATGCCGGCCGGACCCGCTCCGATGACGGTCCAGGAGTACCCCGTTGCGTTCATTCCTCCATGGTCCCCCGGGGATTGGCTGCCCGGATAGTCGGCCGGCGCGCTCGCCGATCAGCTACCGCCGGCCACCTACGGCGTCAGGGCTTCATGGTCAGGAGGTGCTGCCGGGGGTGCCCGGCCGCCCTTGACTGCC
>NZ_QMEX01000161.1 GCF_003284925.1 Mycolicibacter senuensis | reverse complement strand
ATGGTGCCCCCGGCAGGATTCGAACCTGCGGCCTTCTGCTCCGGAGGCAGACGCTCTATCCCCTGAGCTACGGGGGCGCACGAACTACGGGCGCCAAACTGGGCTCCGACAGACTAACGCATGAAACCGAGACCCCAAGAACCGGACGGATTCGGGGCCTGACCACGCAAGACCCTAGGATGGACCCCCGTGACCCCCGCCGATCTGGCCGAATTGCTCAAGACCACCGCCGCCGCGGTGCTGGCCGAGCACGACCTGGACCCCGCCGCGCTGCCCGCGGCGGTCATCGTCGAGCGGCCGCGCAACCCCGAGCACGGGGATTACGCCACCAACCTGGCCTTGCAGCTGGGCAAAAAGGTCGGCGTCAACCCCCGTGAGCTGGCCGGCTGGCTGGCCGGGGCGCTGGCGCGCGCCGACGGGATCGCCTCGGCCGACACCGCTGGTCCCGGCTTCGTCAACATCCGCCTCGACGCCTCGGCGCAGGGCACCATCGTGGCCAATATCATCGCCGCCGGCGCCGGCTACGGCCACTCCGGCGAGTTCGACGGCCTCAACGTCAACCTGGAGTTCGTCTCGGCCAACCCCACCGGTCCCATCCACATCGGCGGTACCCGCTGGGCGGCGGTCGGTGACGCGCTGGGCCGGCTGCTTTCCAGCCAGGGCGCGGCGGTCACCCGCGAGTACTACTTCAACGACCACGGCGCCCAGATCGACCGGTTCGCCAACTCGCTGATCGCCGCCGCCAAGGGCGAGCCGGCCCCCGAGGACGGCTACGCCGGCGCCTACATCACCGACATCGCGGCGCAAATCCAGGCCAAGGCGCCAGATGCGCTCAACAGCCCCGACGCGCAGGAGACATTCCGCTCCATCGGCGTCGACCTGATGTTCACCCACATCAAGGAGTCGCTGCACGAGTTCGGCACCGACTTCGACGTCTTCACCCACGAAGACTCGATGCACACCTCCGGCCGCGTCGAGCAGGCCATCGAACGGCTGCGCGCCAACGACAACATCTACGAAAAAGACGGCGCCACCTGGTTGCGCACCAGCGCCTACGGTGACGACAAAGACCGCGTCGTGATCAAGAGCGACGGCAAACCCGCTTACATCGCCGGCGATTTGGCCTACTACCTGGACAAGCGCGAGCGTGGCTTCAACCTGTGTATCTACATGCTCGGCGCCGACCACCACGGTTACATCGCCCGGCTCAAGGCCGCCGCGGCCGCCTTCGGCGACGACCCGGCCACCGTCGAGGTATTGATCGGCCAGATGGTCAACCTGGTCCGCGACGGCCAGCCGGTCAAGATGAGCAAGCGTGCCGGGACCGTCATCACCCTCGACGACCTGGTCGAGGCCATCGGCGTGGACGCCGCCCGCTACAGCCTGATCCGTTCCTCGGTGGACACCCCGATCGACATCGACCTGGCGCTGTGGTCATCGGCCAGCAACGAGAACCCGGTCTACTACGTGCAATACGCGCACGCCCGGCTGTCCGCGCTGGCCCGCAACGCCGCCGAGCTCGGCATGAGTCCGGACACCGCCCACCTCGGGCTGCTCACCCACGACAAGGAGGGCACGCTGATCCGCAACCTGGGGGAGTTCCCCCGGGTGCTGAAAACCGCTGCCGCGCTGCGTGAACCGCACCGGGTGTGCCGCTACCTGGAAGACCTCGCCGGTGACTATCACCGGTTCTACGACAGCTGTCGGGTGCTGCCGCAGGGCGACGAATCACCGTCCGATCTGCACGTCGCGCGGTTGGCGCTGTGTCAGGCCACCCGCCAGGTGATCGCCAACGGGCTGGGCATTCTCGGCGTGAGCGCACCGGAGCGAATGTGAACGTCCATCCCGCAGGGCCCCGTCACGCCGAGGAGATCCACCACGACGGTCTGCCGCCGCGGCCGCAGACCTCCCAGGAACTGCTGGAGCTGGCGTCGAATGTGTGGCCCCGCAACACTGTTCGAGAAAGTGACGGCCAGGTGAGCATCGCCGGAGTGAAGGTGACCGACCTGGCCGCCGAATACGGCACCCCGCTGTTCGTCATCGACGAGGACGACTTCCGGAGCCGCTGCCGTGAGATCGCGCAGGCGTTCGGTGGCGGCGACCATGTGCACTACGCCGCCAAGGCGTTCCTGTGCAGCGAGATCGCCCGGTGGATCGACCAGGAAGGGCTGGGCCTGGACGTCGCCACCGGCGGCGAGCTGGCCGTCGCCCTGCACGCGGGGTTCCCCGCCCAGCGAATCACGATGCACGGCAACAACAAATCGGTCGCAGAGCTGCAGGCCGCAGTCGAAGCCGGGGTCGGTCACATCGTGCTCGACTCGATGATCGAGATCGAACGCCTCGACGCGATCGCCGCGGCAGCCGGTGTCGTGCAGGACGTGCTGGTGCGAGTCACCGTCGGCGTGGAGGCGCACACCCACGAGTTCATCTCGACCGCCCACGAAGACCAGAAGTTCGGCCTGTCGCTCGCCAGCCACGCGGCGATGGACGCCGTGCGGCGGGTTTTCGCCACCGACCATCTGCGCCTGGTGGGCCTGCACAGCCACATCGGTTCGCAGATCTTCGACGTCGCCGGCTTCGAGCTGGCCGCCTACCGGGTCATCGGCCTGCTGCGCGACGTGGTCGCTGAATTCGGTGTCGACAAGACCGCGCAACTGTCCGTCATCGACCTGGGCGGCGGGCTGGGCATCTCCTATCTGCCGCAGGACGATCCGCCCCCGATGGACGAGCTCGCCGGCAAACTCGCCGCGATAGTGCGCGACGAATCAGCCGCCGTCGGCCTGCCGACCCCGCAGCTGGTCGTCGAGCCCGGGCGGGCCATCGCCGGGCCCGGCACCATCACGCTCTACGAGGTCGGCACCGTCAAAGACGTCGACATCAGCGCCACCGCTCGCCGCCGCTACGTCAGCGTCGACGGCGGGATGAGCGACAACATCCGTCCCGCGCTCTACGACGCGCACTATGACGTCCGGCTGGTGTCGCGCGGCGGCACCGCCCAACCGGTGCCGGCGCGCGTCGTCGGCAAACACTGCGAGACCGGCGACATCATCGTCCGCGACACCTGGGTCCCCGAGGACCTGATTCCCGGTGACCTGATCGCCGTGGCCGCCACCGGCGCCTACTGCTACTCGATGTCCAGCCGCTACAACCTGCTCACCCGTCCGGCGGTGGTGACGGTGCGCGACGGGAAGGCCCGCCTTATGCTGCGCCGGGAAACCGTCGATGACCTGATCAGCCTGGAGGTGAATTAAGGATGTCCGATGCGAATGTTCCCGTGAACCCGGTGGGTGTCGCTGTCCTGGGACTCGGCAATGTCGGCAGCGAAGTCGTCCGGATCCTCGAGGCCAGCGCCGATGACCTCGCCGCCCGGATCGGTGCGCCGCTGGTGCTGCGCGGCATCGGGGTGCGCCGGGTGGCGGATGACCGGGGAGTGCCCGTCGAACTGCTCACCGACGACGTCGATGCCCTGGTGTCACGCAGCGACGTCGACATCGTCGTGGAACTGATGGGCCCGGTCGAGCCGGCCCGCAACGCGATCCTGTCGGCGATCAAACACGGCAAGTCGGTCATCACCGCCAACAAGGCCCTGCTGTCACGGTCCACCGGCGAGCTGGCCGAGGCCGCCGAGACCGCGCGCGTGGACATGTACTTCGAGGCCAGCGTCGCCGGCGCGATCCCGGTGATCCGGCCGCTGACCCAGTCGCTGGCCGGTGACACCGTGCTGCGGGTGGCCGGCATCGTCAACGGCACCACCAACTACATCCTGTCCGAGATGGACTCCACCGGCGCCGACTACGCCAGCGCACTGGCCGATGCGAGCGCACTGGGCTACGCCGAGGCCGACCCCACCGCCGACGTGGAGGGCTACGACGCCGCCGCCAAGGCCGCGATCCTGGCCTCGATCGCCTTCCACACCCGGGTGACCGCCGACGACGTCTACCGCGAGGGCATCACCAACATCACCCCCGAGGACGCCGCCGCGGCGCGCGCGCTGGGATGCACCATCAAACTGCTGGCCATCTGCGAACGCATCTCCGGCCGCGACGGCCAGCAGCGGGTCTCGGCGCGGGTCTACCCGGCGCTGGTGCCGCTGGAGCACCCGCTGGCCACCGTCAACGGCGCCTTCAACGCCGTGGTGGTCGAGGCCGAGGCGGCCGGCCGGCTGATGTTCTACGGGCAGGGCGCCGGCGGCTCCCCGACCGCCTCGGCGGTGTTGGGTGACCTGGTGATGGCGGCCCGCAACCGGGTGCAGGGCGGTCGCGGACCGCGTGAGTCCAAATACGCCCAACTGGCCATCGCGCCGATCGGCGATGTCCAGACCCGCTACTACGTGAGCATGGATGTCGCCGACAAGCCGGGCGTACTGGCCACCGTCGCATCCGAGTTCGCCGCCCACGAGGTGAGCATCGCCGAAGTGCGCCAGGAAGGCGTGACCGACGACGAAGGCCAACTGATCGGTGCCCGTATCGTGGTGGTCACCCACCGCGCCGCCGAATCGGCGCTGTCGGAAACCGTTGCGGCGCTGGCAGAACTGGATGCGGTACAGCAGGTCGCCAGCGTGCTACGACTGGAAGGAACAGATCAGTGAGCTCCACCCGGACGGCGGTCCACCAGCCCTGGCCCGGCCTGATCGGCGCCTACCGCGACCGGCTTCCCGTCGGCGACGACTGGACACCGATCACGCTGCACGAGGGCGGCACCCCGCTGATCCACGCCAAGCGGATCTCCGAACAGCTCGGCTGCACGGTGCACCTCAAGGTGGAGGGGCTCAACCCCACCGGTTCGTTCAAGGACCGCGGTATGACGATGGCGGTCACCGACGCAGTGGCCCGCGGCCAGCAGGTGGTGCTGTGCGCCTCGACCGGCAACACCTCCGCGTCGGCGGCGGCCTACGCCGCGCGGGCCGGCATCACCTGTGCGGTGCTGATCCCGCAGGGCAAGATCGCGATGGGCAAGCTGGCACAGGCGGTCATGCACGGCGCCAAGATCATCCAGATCGACGGCAACTTCGACGACTGCCTGGAGCTGGCCCGCAAGATGGCCACCGACTTCCCGACCATCTCGCTGGTGAACTCGGTGAACCCGGTGCGCATCGAAGGCCAGAAAACCGCGGCGTTCGAGATCGTCGACGCGCTGGGCGCCGCCCCCGACATCCACTCGCTGCCGGTCGGCAACGCCGGCAACATCACCGCGTACTGGAAGGGCTACCGCGAGTACTACGCCGACGGCCTGACCGACAAGCTGCCCAAGATGCTCGGGACGCAGGCCGCCGGCGCGGCGCCGCTGGTGCTCGGTGAGCCGGTCAAGAACCCCGAGACCGTCGCCACCGCGATCCGCATCGGCTCGCCGGCATCCTGGACCCAGGCCGTCGAAGCGCAGGTGGATTCCGGTGGGCGGTTCCTGGCCGCCACCGACGAGGAGATTCTGGCCGCCTACCACCTGGTGGCCGAGTCCGAGGGTGTCTTCGTGGAGCCGGCGTCGGCGGCCAGCATCGCCGGGCTGGTCAAGTCAGTCGAAGACGGCTGGGTGCCGCGCGGTTCGACCGTCGTATGCACCGTCACCGGAAACGGGCTCAAGGATCCCGACACCGCGCTGCGCGACCTGCCCGAGGTCGCCGCGGTTCCCGTCGACGCGGCCACCGTCGTCGCCGAGTTGGGGCTGGCCTAGTGGTTCAACTGTTACCGGCCGGGTTGACGACCAGCGTCGCGGTGGCGGCGTCGAGCGCCAACCTGGGCCCCGGCTTCGACAGCCTCGGGCTGGCGTTGGGGCTTTACGACGAGATCATCGTCGAGACGGTCGACTCCGGGCTGGTAGTGCACGTCGAGGGGGAGGGCGCCGGTCAGGTCCCGCTCACCTCGGATCACCTTGTGGTGCAAAGTATCCAGCGCGGGCTTGGGGAAGTCGGCGTCGACGTTCCCGGGATGGTGGTGCGCTGCCGCAACGCCATCCCGCACCAGCGTGGACTGGGCTCGTCGGCGGCCGCGGTAGTCGGCGGTTTGGCTGCGGTCAACGGCCTTGTCGCGCAAGTCGATCGGACCGGGCTGTCGGAATCCCGCTTGGTCCAGCTGGCATCGGAGTTCGAGGGCCACCCCGACAACGCCGCCGCTGCCGTGCTGGGTGGCGCGGTGGTCTCCTGGACCGCGGACCGCGCCGACGGCAGTGGGACCGCCTATTCGGCGGTGCCGTTGCGGTTGCACCCCGATATCCACCTGTTCCCGGGGATACCGCAGCTTCGTTCGTCGACCGCCGAGACGCGCATGCTGTTGCCCGAACAGGTCAGCCACCGCGATGCCCGATTCAATGTCAGTCGCGCCGCGCTGCTGGTGGTGGCACTGACCGAGCGGCCCGATCTGCTGCTGGAGGCAACCGAGGACCTGCTGCACCAGCCCCAGCGCGCCGCGGCGCAGCCTGAGTCCGCGCAGTACCTGCAACTGCTGCGGCAGCACGGCATCGCCGGCGTGCTGTCCGGTGCCGGGCCCGCGGTGATCGCGCTGAGCACCGCACCCGAACTTCCCGCTGAGGTGCTTGAGGCGCCGGCGGCGCGTGGGTTCGCTGTGACGCAGCTGCGTGTGGGTGATGCGGTCAAGTGGAATTCCGGCGTCGTGGTGCCCGGTTGAGGCACGCCACGCAGTATTTGTTGCGCGAGCCACTCAAGGCGGCTATCCTCGGTCCCGTCCCGCATTCGCGGCATCAGCACCTGACTCAGACTGCGATGTCACTGGGACGCCACCAAATTCTTCTCGTAGCTGACGGCTCGCGATTTGACGCTGTCGATACGGGTATCACCGTTAAAACAGTCGACGGTGACACGCACTCGGCGGTTCCGCTGGATGCACCCAACCCCTCGCGTGACAAAACCGACGAGGGAAGAAAGGAAATCCGTGACCGAAACGGACCTCTTCACGGCTGAAGGCAGCACCGGACAGGCTTCGCTGTCGACCTCTCAGAGCGCCTCCCCGACCTCGGGCCCGGGCGCTTCGGAGGCCTCCGGTGCCAGCACGCAGGCCGCCGGCGACGACACCGCGGTGTCGGCCTCCCAAGCCACCTCGACGCCCGCCACCAGCGACTCTGCGTCCGCCGTGGCACCGGACAACGGTGCTGCAACCGCTGCGGAACCGTCGTTGTCTGCGATGGTGCTGCCCGAGCTGCGCGCGCTGGCCAACCGCGTCGGCGTCAAAGGCGCCTCCGGCATGCGCAAGAGCGAGCTGATCGCCGCGATCCGCGAAGTCGGCGGCAACG
>NZ_QMEX01000160.1 GCF_003284925.1 Mycolicibacter senuensis | reverse complement strand
CCGCCGGCGCCGCCCACACCGTCGATACCGGCTCCGCCGTTGCCGAACAGGAACCCGCCGTCGCCGGCGTCGCCGAACCCGCCCCACTGACCGAACAGGCTGTCGTTGACGCCGTCGAAGCCGTCGATACCGTCGCCGATCAGGTCGCGGCCGAACAGCGTGACGAACGGCGCGTTGATCAGGTCGAGGCTGAACGCCCCGAACGGGCTGGTGATCCACTCCTGCAGCCCGGCGTGCAGCGGGGCGTAGAAGAACTGGTCCAGCCACGCGGCCGCATCGAAGGCCTGCCCCGGGCCCGGTAGTGCCAGTACCGCGTCGATCGTGGTGGAGAAGAACGCGTTGGTCGCCGGGTCGAGTTGGTCCACCCAGGTCTGCGCCAGTTGCATCAGGCTGCCCAGGTCGAGGCCGGGATCGGTGGTGTCGACGGCTGCCATCGGCGCGATCAGGTCGATGCCCCAGTCCCAGTCAGCCCGTGCGGGCGAGGCGGGCGTCGTCGGGGTGAGCCCGAGCAGCGCCGCGACGCCCAGCGCGCCGGCCATCCGACCGACGGAGCGCGTCCGAATACCGCCATTGCCTCGCCGGGGTGTGCGCATGGCTCGACCAGCCTCCCTACATCACGTTGACCGGCCGTGTTTAACAGCCTGTGCTTAGGGAACTGTAAGCCAAAGGGGTTAAAAAGTGGAATGTTGGCTACCAGAGGTACGGAAATAGCCGGTAGTTAACCTTTTCGGTGTACTCGCGGTAGCCGCTCAACTCAGCGGTGAGCAGGCGTTCCTCGTCGCGGATCCGCAGCACCAGCAGGGCCAATCCGGGCAGCAGAAAGGCCAGCCCCCAGTAGGAGTCGAGCGCCAACGGCGTCCCGATCATCAGCAGGACGTTGCCGGTGTACATCGGGTGCCGCACCCACCCGTACAGCCCGGTGGAGACCAGCGTCTGGCCCGCTTCCACGGTGACGTTGGCCGCCGCATAACCGTTCTGGATGACCACCACCATGGCGACGCCCAGCCCGATGGCCACCAGCGCATCACCGAGCAGGCACACCGGTGTCGGCACCACCGACCATCCGAAGCGGTGATCGAGGGCGCTGAGCACCAACGTGGCCGCGGAGCAGACGAACACGGCGGTGATCACCAGCCGTTGCAGCGGTCGGCTCTCGGCCAGTGGGCCGGCCCGCATCCGTCGTTGCAGCGCAGCGGGATTGGTCCGCAGCAGATAGATACTGGGAATCCAGGTGGACACCGCGAACACCGCGAGGAACACCCACGCCTGCCAGTAGTGCAGCGTCCCGGCCGGAACGAATAACAACAGCCCGAAGGCCAGCAGGCCCAACGACGCCGAAAGCAGTCCCTTGCCAAAAGGTTTCACGATTTCCTCCTCAGATGGTGAGGTCTCTGCGCCGGAACGCCAAGGCGCCCAGGGTGACCAGTGCGCCGTCGATCACCAGCAGCACCGTCAACGGCACGGCGCTGAACCCGCTACTGACCAGCGGGACATGGCCGAACGGCTCGAGGTCGAGGACCCACTGCGGCAATCCGGCGATGCCGCCGAGCAGATACACCGCGACGAACCCGGTCAGTACCGCCCAGGCGGCGGGAGCGAACCTGGGCGCCACACCGAACAGCGCCACCGCCACCGCCGCGGGCAGCCAGACCGCCGGCAGTTGCACGGCGGCGCTGCCCACCGCCGTGGCCAGTTGTCCGGTGACGTCGCCGGCGGCCGTCCCGTAGACGATCCCGGCCACCACTCCGGCGGCCAGCATCGCGATCGCCGACCCGACCAGCGCGACCGCCAGATGACTTGCCAGCCAACGGTTCCGGGACACCGATCCGGCCAGCAGGGTCTCGGCGCGCGCGGTGGACTCCTCCTGATGCAGCCGCAGCACCAGCGACACCGCGAAGGCCGCGGCGACCATGCCCAGCATCGTGAACGCCACCGCGACGAACGCCTGCTCGAGCGTTTCGGTGCCACCGAGCCGAATGACGATGTCGCGGGCGCCGTCACTGCCGACCTCGTCGCCGATCCCGTGGGTGACGCTGCCGACCAGCAGGCCGTAGAGCAGCAGGGCGGTCGTCCACAACAGCAGCGCGCCGCGATCGAGCCGCCACGCCAACCCGAACGCCCCGGCCAGCATCGGCGCGGCCCGGCGCGGGCCCGGCCGATCGGCCAGCAGTCCGGCGCCGACATCCCGGCGGGCCGCGAGGCGGTAGGCCGACCAGGTCAGCGCCGCCGTGGTGGCCAGATGCAGCAGCAGCACCCACCACCGCTCACCGGCGTAGGGACGTACCTGCAACGACCATCCGAGCGGAGAGAGCCACGACAGGCTGCCGGATCCGGCGTCGCCGATCGCGCGCAAGGTGAATGCCGCGGCCAGCACGCCGAACGCGACACCGCGGGCGAACCGGGCGCCGGGGGACAACTGTGCGGCAACCGCCGCGACGGCGGCGAACACCAGCCCCGAGCAGGCCAGCGCCGCCCCGAACGCCCACGATCCCGCCGCCGGCACGTCAGTGGTGAGCAAGCCCACCGCCCCGATGACGCCGGTGAGCACCGACGCCCCGAACGCCAGCAACAGCGCGCCGGTCAGTCCCGCGTATCGGCCCACCGCGGTCGAGTCGATCAACTCCGTGCGGCCGGCCTCCTCGTCGGCGCGGGTGTGCCGGATGACGGTCAGGATGACCGCGATCGCGATGAGCAGGTGGAAGATCCCGGCTTTCCAGATGCCCACCGCACCGAGGGTGTCGTTGTAGACGGGGCCGTACACCGCGCGCTGCGCCGGACTGGCCATGATGGTCGCCGCCAGACCGGCGCGATCGGCCGCGGTGGGATAGACGGCCGCCACACTGGCGATGTAGACGCCGGCCAGCGGCAGCGACAACAGCAGCACCCACAGCGGCGCGACGATGCGGTCGCGGCGCAGATAAAGCCGAAGCATGCCCAGTGTGCCGGCGAAATCCCGCCCGAGCCGGAAGGGTCCGGATGCCGGCGACGCCTGGGGCACAGCGGCGGTGGTCATGCCCGCGCCGTGTCGTAATGCCGCAGGAAGAGTTCTTCCAGCGTGGGCGGACGGCTGGTGAGGCTGCGCACCCCGGCGGCGCCGAGCACAGCGATCAGTTCAGCGAGACTGGCGCTGTCGACCTGCGCGTGCAGCACGGTGCCGTGGTAGCGCACGTCGGCGACGCCCGGGATGCGGGTGAGATCGCCCGGATCGCGCATCAGGTCGGCCTGGATTGAGGTGCGGTGCAGGTGGCGCAGCGAATCCAGTGAGCCGCTCTCGATGACGCGTCCGGCCCGGATGATCGTGACCCGCTGGCACAGCGCCTCGGTCTCGGCCAGAATGTGGCTCGACAGCAACACGGTGGCCCCCCGACGGCTCGCCTCGGCCACACACTGCTGGAATACGTTCTCCATCAACGGGTCCAGGCCGCTGCTGGGCTCGTCGAGCAGCAACAGCCGGGCGCGCGAGGAGAAGGCCGAGATCAGCGAGACCTTCTGGCGGTTGCCTTTCGAGTAGGTGCGGGCCTTCTTGGTCGGGTCCAGGTCGAAGCGCTCGATCAACTCGTCGCGGCGGCGCTCGTCTATTCCGCCGCGCATCCGGGCGAGCAGGTCGATGATCTCGCCGCCGGACAGCGATGGCCACAACGTGACATCTCCCGGCACGTAAGCGATCTCGCGGTGCAGGTCGACCGCGTCGACCCACGGGTCGCCGCCGAGCAGGCGCACGGTTCCGCCGTCGGCTCTCACCAGTCCCAGCAGGATGCGGATGGTGGTGGACTTGCCGGCGCCGTTAGGGCCGAGGAAGCCGTGCACCTCGCCGCTGTGCACCGTCAGGTCCAGCCCGTCGAGTGCGGTGAGCTGTCCGAATCTCTTCTGCAGTCCCCGGACTTCGATTGCCGGCCAACGGTTGTCAGGTCGCATCGGCTTCCCTCTCCAAGAAGGCGTCGTACATGGTGCGGTCGGTCAGGAGGCCTTCGGTGTAGATTTCCAACGACGGCAGCACCATGTCGCGGGAGTAGTCGCGCAACACCGCGCGCAGATCTGTCGGGTTCTCGTGCATCTGCAGGTACAGCAGAAAGGCGCCCCCGCCGGTGATCGCCAGGTAGCGGGCCCTGGCCTTGGGGTCGCGGCTGGGTTTGATGGTGCCGGCCCGCACGCCCTCGTCCAGGTACCCCTCGGCGTTGTCGACCATCCGCCGCCACAGCGTGGTCGCCAGTTCGCCGCCGGACTGCATGGTGCGCACCAGGTAGGCCATCAGCGATGCGTAGGACTCGATTTCGGCCATCGCGGCGAACCAGGTCGCTGGGTCGGCGGACTGCATCGCCTCGGATTTCCCGCTGCGGATCTCTTCGGCGACGAACTCGTCGCAGGCCCGGCGCAGCCCCTCCTTGGAGCCGAAGTGGTGGATGACCAGGGCAGCGCTCACCCCGGCGGCCTCGGCGATCGCCCGGACGCTCACCCCGAAGCCGTGGCGGCCGAACTGCTCGATCGCCGCGTCGCGGATTTTCGCACTGGCCGTCAGGTCCGCTGAACGCATGTTCAAGATGCTAAACGCGCATTCAGTCCTCGGTCAAGACCTGGGCGCGAGCAGACTCGAAAACACCCATTTCGGGTGCAAAATGGGGGCTTACGTGTCTGCTCGGCGGGAAAAAGCGGGGAACTAGTCGCGGACGGCGGCCAGCAGTCCGTCGCCCAGCGGAATCAGCGCCGGGGTCAGCCGCTCGTCCTCGGCGATCAGCCGGGCCGCTTCGCGCACCGCCACCACCTCGGCGTCATTGGCCGCCGGGTCTCCGGCCCGGCCGCCCAGCGCGGCCCGATGCATCACCACCACCCCGCCCGGCCGCAGCAACCGCACCGCCTCCAGCACGTAGTCGGGCTGGTCGATCGGGTCGGCGTCGACGAAAACCAGGTCGTAGGACTCGTCGGCGAGCCGGGTCAGTACCTCCTGGGCGCGGCCGCTGATGAACCGGGTCCGGCCCGGCCCGATGCCGGCATCGCCGAATGCCTGTTTGGCGGTGCGCTGGTGCTCGGGCTCGATGTCGATCGTCGTCAGCACACCGTCCTCGCCCATGCCCGACAACAGCCACAGCCCGCTGACGCCGGCCCCGGTCCCGACCTCGACGACGGCCTTGCCGCCGCTGAGCTTGGCCAGCAGGCTCAGCAATGCGCCCACCGCGGCGCTGATCGACCCGACGCCGATCTCGCCGGCCCGGTCCCGGGCGGCCGTCAGCACCGCGTCCTCGGACATCGAGCCCTCGGCGTGCGCCAGGAGGGCCTCGGCCCGGCTGGGTGGCGGCGACTGCGGCCCGGAAGTGTCGTCGGTGCTGGCCATGTGCGCAGCGTAAGTCACACCGGCGATCGGCGGTGCACAGGCTCGCCCGCCCGACACGCCCGGGATGGCGCCCGTGTCCGAACCGTTACCTGGCGTGGTACCCGCACCGTGCGGGCCATTCGAACACAAGTTCACAGTCGACGTTCAGGGCCGGCACAGAGCCGACATACCGCGATAGGCAACGGTAGCGGCATGGAACGAGGTAGCAGCCGACCTCGAGGCACCCGGAATACCGGGGGCCTGTCGCACGTTGATCGCGATACCGCATTGCCGTCGCCCGACGGCGGATCTGATACGGAGGATGTCACCATAACCACCCTGCTGCCCCCGGTCGCCATGTCGCACCCGACCACCCACTCGGACCGCTACTCCGACACCGAGTGGGTCGAGCCGTCTGAGGAGCCGCAGGGGACCGCGGTGTTCGACGCCACCGGCGATGTGGCGGCCATGCCGTCCTGGGATGAGTTGGTGCGCCAGCACGCCGACCGGGTGTATCGGCTGGCCTACCGGCTGTCCGGCAGCCAGCAGGACGCCGAGGACCTGACCCAGGAGACGTTCATCCGGGTGTTCCGCTCGGTGCACAACTACCAGCCCGGCACGTTCGAGGGCTGGCTGCACCGCATCACCACCAACCTGTTCCTGGACATGGTGCGCAGGCGCGGCCGCGTCCGGATGGAAGCCCTGCCGGAGGACTACGACCGGGTCCCGGCCGACGAGCCGGACCCCGAGCAGATCTACCACGACGCGCGGCTGGACCCCGACCTGCAGGCGGCGCTGGACTCGCTGGCGCCGGAGTTTCGGGCGGCCGTCGTGCTGTGCGATATCGAAGGGCTGTCCTACGAGGAGGTCGGGGCCACCCTCGGGGTGAAGTTGGGCACCGTGCGCAGCCGCATCCACCGCGGCCGCCAGGCGCTGCGCGACTACCTCGCCAACCGCTCCGGCCAGCGCGAGGGTGCCGCGTTCGGCGGTGTTGCGGCCGGCTGAGCCTGGCCGCCGGCCCCCGGTTGCCGCGTTGGCGCGTCAACTCGCGCTACATTCTTATAAGGGCGATCCTTAATCAAGCGCACTTCGCTGCGGACGCCCTGGCGTACGGGCGTGTGACGGAAGGAGTCCGGTGGTGACGGACCGGGGAGGTGTATTCCGTCGCGCATTCTCCTGGCTTCCGTCGCAGTTCGCCTCGCAGAGTGACGCGCCGGTCGGCGCCCCGCGCCAGTTCGGCTCCACCGAGCACCTCTGCAGTGAGGCGATCGCCGCCTACGTCGACGGCGAGCTGCGGATGAACGCCCACCTGCGCGCCGCCCACCACCTGTCGCTATGCCCGGACTGCGCCGCCGAAGTGGAGTACCAGGGCCGCGCCCGCTCGGCGCTGCGCGATTCGCACCCGATCCGGATCCCCTCAGCTCTGCTGGGCCTGCTGTCCCAGATCCCGGACTGCCCCGCCGACTATCCCCCCGATGAGCCGACGACGCAGCTGCCCGCTCGCTTCACCGACGGCAAGCCGCAAGATCGCCGTAAACGTCGGTAAGGTGGATGCGACGCGGCGTCAGCGCGTGTAAGCGCTTCGCCTGCGGCGCCTGGAAGCCGACGCGGGACCGGAAGAGGAATTAGGTGAGTTCCAACAACGAGAACGCCGGCGGCAACCGCCTGGCGCCGCGGCCCGTCTACCGGCCCCCCGTGGACAGTGCCTCCCAGAAGGCCTTCGGCCGTCCCGACGGGGTGCCCGGGTCGTTCATCCCGGCCGAGGTGCGGCCCAAGAAGTACCGTGAACAGGGCGAATTCACCCCGCGTGACCTGCCGCCGGACCCGGTGCTCCGGGAGGCGTTCGGCCGTCCCTTCGGCTCCGGTCCCTCGTTGCAGCGTCATCCCGCCGATGCCGGCGCGCTGCAGCGCAACGGCAAGCCCGATGAGCTCGAA
>NZ_QMEX01000015.1 GCF_003284925.1 Mycolicibacter senuensis | reverse complement strand
ATGCAACGGCAGATAGAACGTCTCCTGCCACAACTCGGCATGATCGGCATCCCACAACCCGAACAAGCCACCCTCAGCCACACCGGGCACACCCCACGTCGACACATCGAACAGCTCAAAGTCCGACGCAACGCCACCATCACCGACACCGAAGAAATCCCAGAACGCATCCAGCCCGAAATCATCGGCCTGCGCACTCGGCGCCGCCACCACCGGAGCCACCCCAAACGCCAAAAACGCCGCCACCGAACTCGACGCGCCCACCACGCGACGCCGCACCGAACCCCGACCCGACGAACGTACCAATTTGCTAGACACTCGCCGACCCATGGAAGAACCTCTCAACAGTTTCTACTAAGAATTCCTGAAGGTTCGAATTATGGCCAGGCGTCCACTGATGGACAACTTAGGGACCATAAACTGTGATGAATATCATGTTGATATGTGCATTTCACTCCCGGCTGGAATGACGAAAGCGACTGTTGCAACGGCGTTTTGAGACCACCGTCACACTGCTGCGACGCCCGTCACATTCAGCAGTCGGCATTATTCACAGCAAGTCGGCTGGGCGTATAAGTATTTTTACCGACCCTCCTTTATATACCTAGACCTGAGTGCGCATTAGAGGACAGCGTGCGTATCGGGATCACCTTTAATTTCGGTTTGCTGGAATCGCCATGCCCGGCAGCCGCAACACGTCAAAGGAACGGGCCCGCGCCCCGCTCGCGCCCGCATGACCATGGCCATGAAGAGCCGCCGCCGCTGCTCGGTGCTTCGCTCGGAAGGTCGCGATCAGGTGGACCGCTGCGGGGCGAAGATCAAACCGTCCGGCGCGCAGCGGGCAAGCGCAGCCCGTCCCGACCACTGTCCGGCACTGCGCCTCCGACAACATCGGCAAAAGTTCTCAAAAGTGGCCAATGGCGCACTCGCGGAAGTACCGGTAGAAATACCTACATGGTCGGGAACCAAGACGTATCGCCGCGCTCCATCCTGGACAGCAGGGCCAGCCGCTCGCATGACCATTGCGGCTGGTAGGGACGGTACATCTTGTCGAACGCGAGCGAGGCGGGTTTCGCGCCTGCCGTAGCGCGGACGGTCCTGGTGGTAGACGCCGGGGATCCCCGGCCACAGTGGCAGCCCGGTACGGAGTCGTTGTCGACCGCCGCGCTCTCGTGGCTGGAGCGCACGCTGGCCGAGGTGGTGGCCGGCCACCGCGGTATCCGCCTGACGGAGCAGGACCGCCGAGACAGGTTCGCCGCCGGGTTCGCGGACACCGGTGCCGCGGTGGCGTGCGCTATAGCGCTGCAGCGCACGCCTTCGGCACCCATCCAGCCGCGAATCGCAGTGCACGCCGACGAGGTGCCGCCGGTCGAACCGGATGCGTACCCGAGATCCCTGGTGAACCGCGCCGCGCGGCTATGCGACCTGGCCCATGCCGGTCAGACGGTGTTGTCGGAGACGGCCCGGGAGTTGGTGGGTGATCGGCTTCCCTTGGAGGCGTGGCTGCATGATCTGGGTGTTCATCGGCTTCCCGGCCGACCGTATCCGGAGCGCGTGAGCCAACTCTGCCACCGCGACCTCGTCACCGATTTTCCGCCCCTTTTAACGGGAAAACCGGTGGCCGAGCCGCATTTTCCGACGCCGCTGACCAGTTTCGTCGGACGCGATGCGGAACTGACCGAGCTCCGGCGGCTCGTTGACGGCAACCGGCTTGTGACGTTGACCGGCACCGGTGGAGTCGGCAAGACACGGCTGGCGCTGCAACTGGCCGATGAGGTGGCCGGCAGGTACCGCGACGGGGCATGGTGTGTAGATCTGTCGCCGATCACTGATCCCGAACTGATTCCCGAGCGAGTAGCGAAAACGCTGGGCCTGCCTGATCGACCCGACCGCTCCCCACTCGACACTCTGGTGTCCTTGATCGCAGGCCGGCAATTGCTGATGGTGCTCGACAATTGTGAGCACCTCCTGGACGCGTGCGCACGGCTGATCGCCACGCTATTGGCCGCCAGCGCGGAGCTGACAATCGTGGCGACAAGTCGGGAACCCATTGGCGTGGCCGGCGAGGTGACCTGGACGACCCCCTCGCTCTCGCCGGCCGACGAGGCTGTCGACTTGTTCCGTCAGCGCGCTCGGCTGGTTCGGCCGGGTTTCACCGGCACCACCGACGATGCCGCCTTGGTAGCCGAGATCTGCCAGCGGCTGGATGGGGTGCCGTTGGCCATCGAGCTTGCCGCGACACGCGCCCGAGCGTTGTCGCTGACCGAGATCGCCGACGGGCTAGGCGAACGCTTCCAACTGTTGACCGGTGGCGCGCGCACTGCGGTGCCGCGCCAACAGACGCTGAGAGCGTCGGAGGACTGGTCGCACGATTTGTTGAGCGAATCCGAACGCGTGGTGTTTCGCCGATTGGCGCCGTTTCGGGGCGGGTTCGACCTTGACGCCGCCCACGCTGTCGCCGGCAGCACTGACCTGCCGCGTGGACACATCGTCGACAAACTCACGCAGCTGGTGGATAAATCGCTGGTGATAGCCGACAGCACCGGAGAATCGACGCGGTTCCGGCTGCTGCAGACTGTGCAGCAGTACGCCCTGGAGAAGCTGGAGCAGGCCGGGGAAGCTGAGGCCATCCGGGCGCGCCACCGTGACCACTACACAGCACTGTTCGACGCCGGGGTGACCGCCGGGTACGGATGGCACATTGCGCAGGCCGAACTCGAGATCGACAACCTCAGGGCCGCCTTCAACTGGAGTCGTGAACATGGCGACATCGAGCTGGCCGCACATCTCGCCTCGTCGTTGTTCCCGCTGTGGATCCATAGTCAGACCTTGGAGGGCCTGGCGTGGTTCGATGCCGTTCTCACCACGCCCGCCTCGATGGCACCTGCCGCGCGCGCCCGCGCTCTCGCCGACAAGGCCATCTTCGAGGCGTTGACCGGCGACTACGGCCATGCCGATCAAGCTGAGGAGGCAGTCGCCATCGCGCGGCGTCTCGATGACCCGGCCCTGCTCGCCTGGTCGCTGGCAGCCTGCGGTTTCACCTCGAGCTACAGCCCTGAGCTGGCCCTGCCCTACTTCGAGCAGGCCATCGCACTGTCTCCCGCCCTCGACGACGATTGGCGGCTGGCGCAGATATATGGCGTACAGGCCTATTCCGCCTTCGTCGCCGGGGACCTGGCCACCACGCGCGTGGCCGCGGAGAAAGGGCAGCGCCTCGCCGACGCGGTCGGCGACTGGTCGGTTTCGCGCCTGTGCCGGCTCTGCTTGGGATTGACACACCTTCATCGGGGCGAACTCACCATGGCCGTCGAGAAGACCCGGAGCGTGGCTGTCGAGGCCGAGGCAGCAGGCGATCCGCTGTTCAGCACCCAGAGTCTGGCCGTCCTGGCCGAGGCCCTTGCGTGCCAAGGGGATACCCGAGGTGCCCGGGCCGCAGCGGACGCGTGCGTCGAGGCTGCCACGGACCTCATCGACTTCCACCGTGCCGTCAGCTTCGGGACGGTGGCGGACGTGTCGCTGGCCGCCGGTGATGTGTCCGGTGCGGTCGGCGCCGGTGCCGCAGCGTTTGACACGTGCGCACTGCCGCAACTGCTGGCAATAACCGGCAATCCGGTCGCCAGGGCCGCGTTGGCGTCCGGCGACCTGGTCACGGCGCGCCACCTGGCCGACGAGGCGCTTGCCGTGGGTTCCGGATTCCAGCGGGTACTGCTACTGGAGATACGTGCCCGGGTAGCGATGGCCGAGGGGAAACTCAAGCAGGCCGAGGAAGACGCGCGTCACGCGTTGGCGATCGCCGCGGAAACCGGGGGATACCTGGCCGTCCCCGAACTAATCGAGTCGCTAGCAGCAGTGAACTGCGCTGCGGGCCAACACCCTCGCGCAGCACGGCTTTTCGGCCTGGCGGCCAGTGCCCGAGATATCGTCGGCACGGCCCGCTCCAAGGTGTACGACGCCGAATACACCGACGCACTCAACACTCTACGAGAAGCAATGCGGCAGGACGACTTTGAGCGTCATTGGGACCAGGGAACTGCATCGTCGATCGCTGAGGCCATCGCCTACGCGTCCAGCACCGAAGGCAGGCGTAAACGCCCGTCGCGTGGTTGGGCTTCGCTGACTCCGGCCGAACACAACGTGATCCGGCTCGTCAGTGCTGGACTCCGCGACAAGGACATCGCCTCGAAACTGAGCATCTCGCCGCGAACCGTGCACTCCCACCTGAACCACATCTATACCAAGCTCGGTATCTCTTCCCGCGTGCAACTCGTCCAGGAAGCGGCAAGGCATATCTGAGCCCGACGACGTTGCCCCGCGACGTATCAGGCGAAGCGTGCGAGTGCGGCGAACAAGACCGGTCGTCGCAGCGGCACCTCACTGTCCGACGACTCAGGCCCCGTACACCGGCACCGGCGTGCGCGCCTGGGCCAGCAGGTCGCTGACGACCGGGCCCAATTCGGCCGGATCCCAGCGCGCACCCTTGTCGATCTGCGGACCGTGCGCCCAGCCCTCGGCGACGCGGATCTTGCCGCCCTCGACCTCGAAGACCTTGCCGGTCACGTCCTTGGATTCCACGCTGCCCAGCCACACCACCAGCGGGCTGACGTTCTCCGGCGCCATCGCGTCGAACGCCTGGTCCTGCGTCGCCATCATGTCGGCGAACACCGTCTCGGTCATCCGGGTGCGCGCTGACGGGGCGATGGCGTTGACGGTCACGCCGTAGCGGCCCATCTCGGCCGCGGCGACCAGCGTCAGCGCGGCAATACCGGCCTTGGAAGCGCTGTAGGTAGCCTGCCCGACACTGCCCTGCAGACCGGCACCCGAACTGGTGTTGATGATGCGGGCGTCCACGGTCTCGCCGGCCTTGGACTGCGCCCGCCAGTAGGCGGCGGCATGCTTCATGGTGGCGAAGTGGCCCTTGAGGTGCACCGCCGTGACGGCGTCGAATTCCTCTTCGGTGGCATTGGCGAACATCCGGTCCCGCACAATCCCGGCATTGTTGACCAGCACATCCAACCCGCCGAAGTGCTCGACCGCGGTCTGGATCAGCGCTGCGGCCTGATCCCAGTCGGCAACATTGGAACCGTTGGCGACGGCTTCCCCACCGGCCGCGACGATCTCGTCGACCACGCCCTGGGCGGCACTACCGCCACCGGCCGGCGAGCCGTCCAGGCCCACACCGATGTCGTTGACCACCACCCGGGCGCCCTCGGCGGCGAAGGCCAGCGCATGCGCCCGCCCGATTCCGCCGCCCGCTCCGGTGACGATGACCACGCGGCCGTCGAGAAGTCCCATGTGTGCTCTCTCCTTTATTTGTTGGCGCTCGAAGCGTCGAGGTAGGCGGGCGCCTCGCCGCCGCCGTGGGCTTCCAGGGTGGCGCCGCTGATGTAGCACGCGGCCTCAGAAGACAAGAAGGCCGCCGCCCAGCCGACGTCGGCCGGCTTGGCGAGCCGGCCCAGCGGCACGGTGGCGCCGACGGCAGCCACCGACTCGGCGTCGCCGTAAAACAGCTCGGACTGCTCGGTCTCGACCATGCCGACCACCACCGAGTTCACCCGCACCTTGGGGGCCCACTCGACGGCCAGGGTGGCGGTCAGGTTGTCCACGCCGGCCTTGGCCGCGCTGTAGGCCGCCGAGCCCGGCGACGGCCGATGACCACTCACGCTGGTGATGTTGACGATCGACCCGCCGCTGTCCTGGGTCTGCATGACGGCGTTGGCATGCTGGGCAACCTGCAGCGGCGCCAGCAGGTTGAGCTCGATGATCTTGCGGCTGAAGTTGGCCGAGGCCTCGGCGGCCAACGCATGCGGTGACCCGCCGGCGTTGTTGACCACCACGTCAAGCCGGCCGTGCTTGGCGACCACCGTCTCGATCAGGCTCTTGACCGCGTCGTCGTCGCGGACGTCGCAGGAGTGGAACTCGTACGGCAGGCCGTCCCCGGGCCGGCGCGCACAGGTCACCACCGTGGCGCCCTGGTCGGCGAAGACGGCGCTGATACCCGCGCCGACACCGCGGACACCACCGGTCACCAGCACCACTTTTCCGGTCAATCCGAAATAGAGGGAACCGGACTTGAGATCAGACACTGTGCTAGCGTACCAAGCAAGTGCTTGCTTAGGTAGCTCAGGTGGTTCACGCCCCCCGAATCGACAGGGAAAGCCAGGAACAGCAGATGCCGATCACATCCATGACCGTTGAACCCGGGATCGTCGCGGTCACCGTCGACTATCCGCCGGTCAATGCGCTGCCCTCGCGGGCCTGGTTCGAGCTGGGCGACGTCATCACCGCCGCAGGCAACGACATGGCCACCCATGCGGTGATCCTGCGGGCCGAGGGGCGCGGCTTCAACGCCGGCGTGGACATCAAGGAGATGCAGAACACCGAGGGCTTCACCGCGCTGATCGACGCCAACCGGGGCTGCTTCGCCGCCTTCAAGGCCGTCTACGAGTGCGCGGTACCGGTGATCGCCGCCGTCAACGGCTTCTGCGTCGGCGGCGGCATCGGACTGGTCGGCAACGCCGACGTGATCGTGGCCTCCGACGACGCCAAGTTCGGCCTGCCGGAGGTGGAGCGTGGCGCACTGGGCGCGGCCACCCACCTGTCCCGGCTGGTGCCGCAGCACATGATGCGCCGGTTGTTCTACACCGCGGCCACCGTGGATGCCGCCACCTTGCACCAGTACGGCTCGGTGCACGAGGTGGTGCCCCGCGCCGAGCTCGATGAGGCCGCACTGCGGGTGGCCCGCGACATCGCAGCTAAAGACACCCGGGTGATCCGGGCGGCCAAGGAGGCTCTCAACCTCATCGATGTGCAGAAGGTCAACAGCAGCTACCGGATGGAGCAGGGCTTCACCTTCGAACTCAACCTCGCCGGGGTGGCCGACGAGCACCGCGACGCCTTCGCCGGCACCGAGAAGGGGAAGAAGTGACGACCAAGCTGACCACTCTGGACGACGCCGTCGCCGAGTTGCGCGACGGCATGACGATCGGCATCGGCGGCTGGGGTTCGCGCCGCAAGCCGATGGCATTCGTCCGCGCCATACTGCGCACCGGAGTCAAAGACCTGACCGTGGTGACCTACGGCGGCCCGGACCTGGGCCTGCTGTGCTCGGCCGGCAAGGTGCGCCGGGCCTATTACGGGTTCGTCTCGCTGGACTCGCCGCCGTTCTACGATCCCTGGTTCGCGCGTGCCCGCACCACCGGCGCGATCGAGGCCCGCGAGATGGACGAGGGCATGCTGCGGTGCGGGCTGCAGGCCGCCGCCCAGCGTCTGCCGTTCCTCCCGACCCGGGCCGGCCTGGGCAGCTCGGTGATCGACTTCTGGGAAGGGGAGCTCAAGACCGTCACCAGCCCGTACCCGACTGACGGTGCCCACGAGACGTTGGTCGCGATGCCGGCGTTGAACCTCGACGCCGCGTTCGTGCACATGAACCTCGGCGATGAGCGTGGCAACGCCGCCTACACCGGCATCGACCCCTACTTCGACGACCTGTTCTTGATGTCGGCGCAGCGCCGCTTCCTGTCGGTGGAGAAGATCGTGCCCACCGAGGAGCTGATCGCCACCACGTCGCCGCAGACCCAGATCATCAACCGGATGATGGTCGACAACGTCGTGGAAGCACCCGGTGGTGCCCACTTCACCATCGGCGCAGCAGATTACGGCCGCGACGAGAAGTTCCAGCGGCATTACGCCGAAGCCGCGAGGTCCGACGAGACCTGGGCGGAGTTCAAGGCCACCTACCTGTCCGGTAGCGAAGAGGACTACCAGGCGGCGGTCAAGAAGTTCGGAGCGGAGGCCCAAGCATGACCGACTCACCCACCCGCGCCGAGATCTGCGCCATCGCCTGCGCCGAGTTGTTCCGGGACGCCGGCGAGATCATGGCCAGCCCGATGGCCACGGTGCCCTCAGTGGGCGCCCGGCTCGCCCGGCTCACCTTCTCCCCCGACCTGGTGATCACCGACGGTGAGGCCCGCATCCTCGCCGACACCCCGGCGATCGGGAAGGTCGGACCCCTGGAGGGCTGGATGCCGTTCAACCGCGTCTTCGAAACCCTGTCGTGGGGCCGTCGGCATGTGATCATGGGCGCCAACCAGATCGACCGGTACGGCAACCAGAACTTGTCGGCGTTCGGCCCGCTGCAGCACCCCACCCGGCAGATGTTCGGGGTCCGCGGCGCGCCCGGCAACACCATCAACCACACCACCAGCTACTGGGTGGGTGCGCACTCGCCGCGGGTGTTCTGCGAGAGCGTCGACATCGTGTCCGGCATCGGCTACGACAAGGTGGATCCCGCCAACCCGGCGTTCCGGTTCTTCAACCTGGGCGGCGTGGTGACCAACCTCGGGGTGTTCGACTTCGGCGGCCCTTCGCACCAGATGCGTGCGGTCTCGCTGCACCCGGGCGTCACCGCCGATGAGGTCGCCGACAACACCTCGTTCGAGGTGCACGGGCTGGCCGATGCGCCGGCGACCCGGCTGCCGGAGGTCGAGGAGCTGCGGCTGATCCGCGAGGTTATCGACCCGAAGTCGCTGCGGGATAAAGAAGTACGGGCATGAGCCGCCTCAAGACCCCGCTGACCGAGCTGGTCGGCATCGAACACCCGGTGGTGCAAACCGGGATGGGCTGGGTGGCCGGCGCCCGACTGGTCTCGGCGACCGCCAATGCCGGCGGCCTGGGCATCCTGGCCTCGGCGACCATGACCATCGACGAGCTGGCCACCGCGATCGCCAAGGTGAAGTCGGCGACCGACAAGCCGTTCGGGGTCAACATCCGCGCCGACGGCGCCGACGCCGGCGACCGGGTGGACCTGATGATCCGCGAGGGCGTCAAGGTGGCGTCGTTCGCGCTGGCCCCCAAGGCCGAGCTGATCGCGAAGCTCAAAGAGGCGGGTGCGGTGGTGATCCCGTCGGTCGGTGCGGCCAAGCACGCCAAGAAGGTGGCCTCCTGGGGTGCCGACGCGGTGATCGTGCAGGGCGGCGAGGGCGGTGGCCACACCGGTCCGGTGGCCACCACCCTGCTGCTGCCATCGGTGCTCGACGCCGTTGCCGGCACCGGAGTGCAGGTGATCGCCGCCGGCGGGTTCTTCGACGGTCGCGGCCTGGCCGCCGCACTGTCCTATGGCGCGACGGGCGTCGCGATGGGCACCCGGTTCCTGCTGACCAGCGACTCCACCGTTCCGGACGCGGTCAAGCAGCGCTACCTGGCCGCCGATCTGGGCGGCACCGTGGTCTCCACCCGCGTCGACGGCATGCCGCACCGGGTGCTGCGCACCGAGCTGGTGAACAAGCTCGAAAGCGGTTCGCGGGCGCGCGGTTTCAGCGCTGCCATTCGCAACGCGGCGAAGTTCAAGAAGATGTCGGGCATGAGCTGGCCGACCATGGTCAAAGACGGGCTGGCCATGCGGCACGGCAAGGAACTCACCTGGTCGCAGGTGCTGATGGCCGCCAACACCCCGATGCTGCTCAAAGCCGGTCTGGTGGAAGGCAACACCGAGGCGGGCGTGCTGGCCTCGGGTCAGGTGGCCGGCATCCTCGACAGCCTGCCGTCGTGCGCGGAGCTGATCGAGGGCATCGTGGCCGAGGCGGTCGAGCACCTGCGCAGCGCCAACTCCTTCGTCGTCTAACCCCGAGCGCCAATCTCACGACGCGGCACGCCGTGGCGGCGTCGGGAGATTGGCGCTCGCGCGGGCTGGCGATCCGGCCGCGCACATCGCGTCCCGCACCCGGCCGATCAGCGTCGCCTCCCGATACCGCAGCAGCTCCGCGCTGACCCGGATGATCACCCAGCCCGCATCGGCCAGCGCCACCTGCCGGTCGATATCATGTTGGCGCTGTTGCGGATCAGTCCAGTGCTGCTGACCGTCGTATTCGATGCCGACCTTCATGTCCCGGTAGCCCATATCGATCCGGGCCACGAATTCCCCGTATTCGCCGCACACCACGATCTGGGTCTCCGGCCGCGGCAGGCCGGCGTCGATCAACACCAATCGCGTCCGCGTCTCCTGTGGCGACTCCGCTCCGCGGTCGACGAGCGGCAGCACCCGGCGAAGCCGGTTCAGGTTCCGCGCCCCACGATGCGCGACGATGACGGCCTCGACTTCGGCAACCCCGACGCCGGTGGCGTTCGCCAGTGCGTCAAGCCGCTGGAGAGCCCGCAGCCGTGACGACGTACGCCGCCCGATGTCGAAAGCGGTGCGCGCCGGGGAGGTGACCGCCATCCCGTCGACGTTCGTCACCTCGCCCGGCTTCAGGGTGTCGCGGTGCACGATGAGCTTCTGCGGGGGCATGCGGCTGCCGTACACCAGCTCGGCGTCCAGCGCGCCGCTAACCCACTTCGCGCCCAGCAGTGCCGCGGCCGAGTCACCCGCGATCACGCCGCGGCGGCGTGACCACAGCCACGCCGCCTCCGCCCGCTGCCGGGCGGTCAGCTCGACGCCCCAGGGCACATAGACCCCCGGATAGACCGGCTCGTAGAGCGCCCGCATCGCCCGCTCGGGGATGGCCTTGGCAGCCAGTGCTTCCTGCCCCAGGAATGGCCATCCCAATTCGTCCACAGCCTGAAAGCCTGCCCGCGGATGCCGATTCGCGCCGACACCCATCCACAAGCCCGCCGAGCGCCAATCTCACGACGCGACACGCCGTGGCGGCGTCGGGAGATTGGCGCTCGGCACGAGGATCAGACCTCGGCCACCATCAGGGTGTGGCCGGTCGGGTCGCGGAACCAGAACAGCGGCGGCACCGGATCACCCATCCGGGACACCTGCTCGTCGACATCGACCCCGAGCTCTTTCATGGCTGCCAGCGTGGCGTCGATGTCGTCGGTGGTCAGCGTGATGCCGGTGACGGCCGGCTCAACCGGACCGCTCCCCGGCGGCGGCGGCGCCAGCGCGATGCCGGCGATACCTGTCGGCGGGTAAACCTCGATCCATCGGTAACCATCGTCCATCTCGATGTCGGTGCGCTTCTCGAAGCCCAGCGACTCATAGAACGCAACGGCCTTGTCCTGATCAGGCGTCGGGACACACACCAGGTTGATCGTCTTCAGGCCGGTCGTGATCGTGCTCATCTTTCTCCTTCTCGGTTGGGGGACTACGACTCGGGGCCGTATAGCTGGGCGATCTCCGGAGAGCTCGCCCAGCGGCCGTAGGTGGGGCCCTGCGGCCAGCCGGAGGGCGAGTCCTGCCACTCCTCCTGACGCCCATAGGGCAACAAGTCGATCAATGGGAACGTGTGACTGAGCTGTTCGACACCACGTCCGGCGGTGTGCCAGGTTCGGTAGACCGTATCTCCTTGCCGCAGAAAGACGTTGACGGCGAATCCACCGCCCGGCGGAGCATCGACATCCGCCCCGAACCCACTGCCGGCGCTGCTGTACCAGTCCATCTGGTTGCCGACTCGGTGCTTGTACTCGATCGCTTCGTCGATGGGACCCTGCGTGACGATGACGAAGCGCGCGTCATAAGCCGACAGAAACTCCAGCCGGGTGAACTGCGCGGTGTACCCCGTACATCCGGGGCATTGCCACTCCTGTCCGGGTGACCACATGTGGTGGTAGACGATCAGCTGACTCTTGTTGTCGAACATCTCCGGCAGGCGAACCGGGCCGTTCTCGCCTTCGAGCACGTAGTTGCCCATCGCGACCATCGGCAACCGGCGGCGCTGCGCGGCGATGGCGTCGAGTTCCCGGGTGGCCGCCTTCTCCCGGACTCGCAGGGCGTCGAGTTCCCGCTGCCAGGCCGACCGGTCCACGACGGGCGGCAACCCCAAGGTCGTAGTCACGAGAACTCCTCCCGATGTCATGTGTACGGCGTCTACATTGGTATGTTGACACCGTACACTTCGATACGAGGGAGCTGTCAAGAGGTGACTGCGACGAAGACCGGTTACCACCACGGCGATCTGTGCGCGGCACTGATCGACGCCGGCCTGCAGCTCACCCGCACCGGCGGTCCGGATGCCCTGACCATCCGGGCGGCGACACGCCGCGCCGGGGTCTCACCCAACGCCGCCTACCGTCACTTCGCCGACCGTGAGGCGCTGTTGACCGCGGTGGCGACGGCCATCCACGACAAGATGGCCGCGCGCATGCTCAAACCGGTAAGCCGGCGCGGTTCAGCGCAGACCCGAGCCCGTGATCAGCTGCGCGCAGTCGGTCTCGGCTACATCGAGTTCGCGTTGAACGAACCCGGGTGGTTCGCGGTGGCGTTCTTCGGCGGTTCAGCGAGCCTCGACGCAGGAGAGGCGAAGCTGGGACCGCCGCATCAACACCGCGGTTCAGCGAGCCTCGACGCAGGAGAGGCGAAGCTGGGACCGCCGCATCAACACCGCGGTTCAGCGAGCCTCGACGCAGGAGAGGCGAAGCTGGAACCGCCGCATCAACACCGCGGTTCAGCGAGCCTCGACGCAGGAGAGGCGAAGCTGGAACCCGGTTCCGACCTCAGCGCGATCGGCGATGACCGGGTCCCGCCGCCGCTTCGCGCGCTGGTCGATGCCCTCGACGCGATGGTCGAAGCCGGTGTGCTGCAACCGGAACAACGCGCGGGAGCGGAGTGGCCGTGCTGGTCGGCCGTACACGGATTCGCCGAACTGGCGCTGCGCGGGCCGCTGCGCGGCACCAGTCGCGGCGAACTCGATGCCCTGGCACGACGAACGGTCGGCGACATCATCTCCGGGCTGGTGCGCTGACCGGCTACCTCACCCGGCCCGGCTCGGTCGGGCCGGACCGGCATAGTGGATTCCGTGTCCGACCGCGAGCACGAACGAGGTCAGATCGTTCGCCAACTCGTCGATCGACCGCGGCGGCTCGGTGGCATGCAAGAAGTCGGCGATCAACTCGAAGACCCCCCCGACGGTGGCGACGGCCATCGCCCGGTAGTCGGCGTTGTCGTCGGGCGGTGCCTTGCTGCGCCAGAACGCCTCGATGAAGGCCGCTGCCCACCTGCGGTTCTCCTGCCGTCGGGACTCCACCTGCGGCGAGATACCGGTGCACTCCCGAAACGCCACCACTGCCACTCGCGGGTCGTCGACCAGCACGTGCGCAAACGTGGTGGCAACCCGGCGCACCGTCAGCTCTCCTGGCTCGTCGGGGGCGCTGCGCCCCAGCTCTGCCTCTACCTCCCCCTTGAGCCGGTCGCCGATCTGGTTGAGCAGCGCCAGGAAGCAGTCTTCTTTGCTGTCGAACAGTTCATAGAACGCCTTGTTGCCGACATATGCCGTCTGGCAGATCTGTTCGATCGACGTGTTGACATAGCCGTCCCGCGCGAACAGGTCGAATGCCGCGGTCAGGAGTTGGTCGCGGCGCTGCGCGCGACGCTGCTCGGCGTCCAACCCACGGATCCGGCGCCCGCCCGGCACGGGGGTCGTCATTGCTCCCATGCTGCAGAAGTTTAGCTGTCCAGCCGCTCGATGATGGTGACGTTTGCCGTACCGCCGCCCTCACACATGGTTTGCAACCCGTACCGGCCGCCGGTCCGCTCCAGCTCGTGCAGCATCGTGGTGAACAGTTTGGCCCCGGTGGCCCCCAGCGGATGCCCGAGCGCGATCGCCCCGCCATTGGGGTTGACCTTGGCCGGGTCGATCGGGAACTCCTTCATCCAGGCCTGCACCACCGGAGCAAACGCCTCGTTGATCTCCACGACGTCGATGTCGTCGATGCTCAGGCCGGTCTTCTCCAGCGCGTAGCGAGTGGCCGGAATCGGGCCGGTCAGCATGATCACCGGGTCGTCACCACGGGCACTGATGTGGTGGATGCGGGCGCGGGGCTTCAGGCCGTGCGTCTGCACGGCGCTTTCGGAGGCGAGCAGCACCGCGGCCGACCCGTCACAGATCTGGCTGGAGACCGCGGCGGTCAGCCGGCCGCCCTCGACCAGTGGCTTGAGGCCGGCCATCTTCTCCAAGGTGGACTCGCGCGGGCACTCGTCCACCCGGAAACCGTCGACATCGATGATCTCGTTGTCGAAGCGACCCTCGGCGATCGCGGTGAACGCACGCTGGTGGCTCTGCAATGCGAAACGCTCCATGTCCTCGCGGGAGATGTCCCAGCGCTCGGCGATCATCTCTGCACCGCGGAACTGGGAGACTTCTTCGTCGCCGTAGCGCTCCAGCCACTTCTTCGACTCGTTGGTCGGCGAGGTGAAGCCGAACTGCTCGCCGACGATCATTGCCGACGAGATCGGGATCCAGCTCATGTTCTGCACGCCGCCGGCCACGATCAGGTCCGCGGTGCGAGACATGATCGCCTGCGCGCCGAAGGAGATGGCCTGCTGGGACGAACCGCACTGCCGGTCGACGGTGACCCCGGGCACCCCTTCGGGGAAGCCGGCCGCCAGCCACGCCAGCCGGCCGATATTGCCGGCCTGGCCGCCGATGGCGTCCACGCAGCCGGTGATCACATCGTCGACAGCAGCCGGGTCGACACCGACCCGGTCCAGCAGGCCGCTAAACGCCAACGCGCCCAAGTCGATCGGGTGGATACCGGCCAGCGATCCGTTGCGCTTGCCGACGGCGGTGCGAACGGCGTCGATGACGTACGCCTCAGAGACTTGTGCGGCCATTTCAGACTCCTTCTTTGGTGATGCCACCCAGGACGATGGCGAGGTATTGTCTGCCGACTTGTTCGGCGGTCAGTGGGCCACCGGGCTGGTACCAGCGCACCGATACCCAGGTGGTGTCTCGGATGAAACGGTAGACCAGGTCGACGTCGAGGTCGGGCCGGAAACAACCTGCTTCGACGCCCTGCTGCAGCACGTCGATCCACATCTTGCGCTGCTGGCGATTGCGCTCATCGACGTAGCCGAAGCGCTCCTGCGACGACAGCCGCTTGGCTTCGTCCTGGTAGATGACGACCTGGGCGTGCCGGTGCTCGATCGCATCGAACGACGCCAGGAACAACCCTTTGAAGCGTTCCATCGGGTCGGATTCGGTGTCGATGATCTGCTGGTAGCGCTCGAACAGCCAATCGAGGAAGTCGCGCAGCACCTCGTCGACCATCTCCTCCTTGGAGGAGAAGTGGTGATACAGACTCCCCGACAGGATCCCGGCGGCGTCGGCGATGTCGCGCACCGTGGTCGCGCGCAGCCCACGCTCGGCGATCATCGCCGCAGCCAGGTTCAGGAGTTCGTCACGGCGCGTCATCATCACGGGTGCTGACTGGAAACCGAGATGACTTCGCCCGTCAGGTAACTGGAGTAGTCGCTGGCCAAGAATGCGATCGTGGTGGCGATCTCCCACGGCTCGGCGGCCCGGCCGAAGGCCTCGCCCTCGGCGAGCCGGTCGAGCAGCTCCGCGGAGCTGGTCTTCTCCAGGAACTTGTGTCGGGCGATCGACGGCGACACGGCGTTGATCCGGACCCCGTACTCGACCGCCTCGATGGCGCTGCACCGGGTCAGGGCCATGACACCGGCCTTGGCGGCGGCGTAGTGCGACTGGGAATGCTGCGCGCGCCAGCCCAGCACGCTGGCGTTGTTGACGATCACGCCGCCGTGTTCGACGTCGCGGAAGTAGCGCAACGCGGCCCGGGTGGCCCGCATCACCGAGTTCAAAGTCACGTTCAGCACCCGGTCCCACTCATCGTCGGTCATGTCGATCACCGGCGTCTGGCCGCCCAGGCCGGCGTTGTTGACCAGCACGTCGAGCCGGCCCATCCTGGCCACGGCGGTCTCGAACAGTTCGTCGACCGCAGCGGTGGAGGTGACGTCGCAGACCACCGCCTCCACCCGGCCCAGCCCGAGAGCGGCCAATTCCTCGCGGGTTTCGGAAAGCCGGCGTTCGTGGTAGTCGGAGACCACGACGTCGGCACCCTCGACCAGCGCACGCCGGGCGGTGGTGGAACCGATACCGGTACCGGCGGCCGCGGTCACCAGCACCGTCTTGCCCGCCAATAGGCCGTGTCCGGCGATCTCGTCCGGCGCCTTGGACAGATCTTTGGCCGAGCTCATCCCTTTGCCTCCCGGGGTAGGCCGAGAACCCGCTCGGCGATGATGTTGCGCTGAATCTCGTTCGACCCGCCGTAGATGGTGTCTGAGCGGGTGAACAAGTAGAGCCGCTGCCACTCGTCGAACTCGCCGTCGGCGAGCACCATCGAGTCGCGACCGATCACGTCCATGGCAAGCTCGCCCAGGTCGCGATGCCAGTTGGCCCACAGCAACTTTGAGACGTTGTCCTGGCCGGGTTGCTCCACGTCCATGGTGGCCATCGCATACGACCGCATCGACCGCAAGCCGACCCACGACCGGGTCAGCCGCTCGCGGATCAGCGGGTCTTCGGCGGCGCCGTTGCGCGTGGCGAGCTCTGCGAGCGCGGAAAGCTCACGCGCGTAACGGATCTGCTGTCCCAATGTCGAGACGCCGCGCTCGAAGGTGAGCGTGCCCATCGCCACTTTCCAGCCGTCGCCGGGCTCACCCACCACCAGGTCGGCATCAGTGACCGCGTTGTCGAAGAACACCTCGTTGAACTCCGAGGTGCCGGTCAGCTGCACGATCGGGCGGATCTCGACACCGGGCTGATCCAGTGGCACCAGCAGATACGACAGCCCGTTGTGACGTTTGGAGCCCTTCTCGGTACGGGCGACCACGAAGCACCATTGCGACAGGTGCGCCAGCGAGGTCCACACCTTCTGGCCATTGATAAGCCACTGCTCACCCTCGAGCACCGCGGTGGTGGCGACATTGGCCAGGTCAGACCCGGCGCCCGGCTCGGAGTAGCCCTGGCACCACAACTCGGTGACGTTGCGGATGCCGGGCAGGAAGCGCTGCTGTTGTTCGGGGGTGCCGAAGGCGATCAGCGTCGGACCCAGCAACTCCTCGCCGAGGTGGTTGACCTTGTCGGGCGCGTCGGCGCGGGCGTATTCCTCGTAGAACGCCACCCGGTGCGCCACCGACAGGCCGCGGCCGCCGTGTTCGATCGGCCAGCCCAGGCAGGTCAGCCCGGCGTCGGCGAGGTGGCGGTTCCACGCCATCCGCTCCTCGAAGGCCTCGTGTTCGCGTCCGGGACCGCCGAGGCCCTTGAGCTTGGCGAACTCTCCGACCAGGTTGTCGGACAGCCATGCGCGGACCTCAGCCCGGAACTCCTCGACTGCTTGCACCCTTGTAGGCTAACCTACCAAGCACTTGCTCGGCTACGAGCCGTCGAACCCAGGGAGTCCCGATGTCCGGCGCCGGCGACGATGCGGTCGGGGCGCCCCCGGCCGCGCAGCGGCGAGCGGAACGCAGCGACGAGGAGGAGTGGCGCCCATGAGCACGGACCCGCGGACCACCCCCGCGGCCCTGGACCACATCGCGAGTGCACTCCCCGACCATGAGGCGCTGCTCACCGACGATGTTCGGCTCAGCTACGCCCAGCTGCGTGAACAGGTGCGCCGCGCCGCGGCCGCGCTGATCGCCCAGGGCGTGGCGCCTGGCGACCGGGTCGCGCTGTGGTCGCCGAACACCTGGCACTGGGTCATCGCCTGCCTGGGCACCCACTACGCCGGCGCGGTGCTGGTACCGCTGAACACCCGTTACACCGCGGCGGAGGCCGCCGACATCCTGGTCCGCAGCAAAGCCAAGGTGCTGATCGGCATGGGCCGGTTCCTCAAGACCGACCGACTCGCCGAACTGGATCGAGACCGACTGCCCGACCTGCAGCACGTGGTCCGGGTACCGGTGGAGATAGCTGACGGAACGTGGGACGAGTTCATCGCGTCCGGAGCGGCGATCACCGAGGACGAGATCGACGCCCGGGCCGCGGCGGTCGGCCCCGACGACCTCTCCGACATCTTGTTCACCTCGGGGACGACCGGCCGCAGCAAGGGCGTGCTCTGCGCCCACCGGCAGTCGCTGGCCGGCCCGGCGGCCTGGGCCGAGTGCGGGCAGCTGACCGCCGACGACCGCTACCTGTGCATCAACCCGTTCTTCCACAACTTCGGCTACAAGGCCGGCATCCTGGCCTGTCTGCAGACCGGGGCCACCCTGATCCCACAGCTGACGTTCGATCCGGCCGCAGCGTTGCGAGCTATCGCCGAACACCGGATCACCGTGCTGCCCGGACCTCCGACCATCTACCAGACGCTGCTCGACCACCCCGACCGCGATCGGCATGACCTGAGCTCGCTGCGGTTCGCGGTCACCGGTGCCGCAACCGTGCCGGTGGTGTTGATCGAGCGGATGCAGAACGAACTCGACATCGACATCGTGCTGACCGCCTACGGGCTGACCGAGTCCGGCGGGTTCGCCACCATGTGCCGCGCCGATGATGACGCCGTCACCGTCGCCACCACCTGCGGGCGGCCGATCGCCGACTTCGAGCTGCGAATCGATCACGGTCCCGACTCCGAGGCCGGCGAGGTGCTGCTGCGCAGCGCCAACGTCATGCTCGGTTACCTCGATGACGCCGAGGCCACCGCGGCCGCCATCGACGCCGACGGCTGGCTGCACACCGGTGACGTCGGCACCGTGGACGCGGCCGGCAACCTGCGAATCACCGACCGGCTCAAGGACATGTACATCTGCGGCGGCTTCAACGTCTATCCGGCCGAGATCGAGCAGGTACTGGCCCGCCTCGACGGAGTGGCCGACGTGGCGGTGATCGGGGTGCCTGACGAGCGGCTCGGCGAAGTCGGACGGGCATTCATCGTGCGCCGGGCAGGATCCGAGCTGGACGAAGCGACGGTGATCGCTTACGCCCGTGAACATCTGGCGAACTTCAAGACACCGCGATCGGTGACCTTCGCCGACTCCCTGCCGCGCAATCCCGGCGGCAAGGTGGTCAAGCATGAGTTGAGAGAGTGGGCTTGATGGACCTGAATTTCGATGCCGACACCGAGGCCTTCCGCACGGAGGTCCGCGAGTTCCTGGCGGCGAACAAAGACAAGTTCCCGGTCGCGTCCTACGACACCGCCGAAGGCTTCGAACAGCACCGTCGTTGGGAAAAGGTGCTTTACGACGCCGGCCTGTCGGTGATCGCCTGGCCGGAGAAGTACGGCGGGCGCGACGCCACCCTGCTGCAGTGGGTGGTGTTCGAGGAGGAGTACTTCCGCGCGGGCGCACCGGGGCGCGCCAGCGCCAACGGCACCTCGATGCTGGCGCCGACGCTGTTCGCACACGGAACCGAAGAACAGTTGGACCGGGTGCTGCCGAAGATGGCGACTGGCGAGGAGATCTGGGCGCAGGCCTGGTCGGAACCGGAGTCCGGCAGCGACCTGGCGTCGCTGCGGTCGACGGCCACCAAGGTCGAGGGCGGCTGGAAGCTCAACGGACAGAAGATCTGGAGCTCACGCGCGCCGTTCGGTGAGCGCGGCTTCGGCTTGTTCCGCTCGGACCCGGAGGCCCAGCGCCACCACGGGCTGACCTACTTCATGTTCGACCTCAAGGCACCCGGAGTCACCGTGCGCGCCATCGAGCAGCTCGGCGGCGAGACCGGTTTCGGCGAGATCTTCCTCGACGACGTGTTCGTACCGGACAACGACGTGATCGGTGTGGCAGGCGAGGGCTGGCGCGCCGCGATGAGCACGTCGAGCAATGAGCGCGGCATGAGCCTGCGCAGCCCGGCCCGGTTCCTGGTGGGAGCCGAGAAGCTGGTCGCGCTCTGGCGCGAGCACGGCAGCGACCCGGCGTACACCGATCGGGTCGCCGACGCCTGGATCGCCGCGCAGGCCTACCGGCTGCAGACCTTCGGCACCGTGACCCGGCTGGCCGCCGGCGGCGAGCTGGGCGCGGAATCCTCGGTGACCAAAGTGTTCTGGTCCGATCTCGACGTCGCGCTGCACCAGACCGGCCTGGACATCCGCGGCGCCGACGGCGAGCTTGCCGACGCCTGGACCCACGGCTACCTGTTCGCGCTGGGTGGCCCGATCTACGCCGGTACCAACGAGATCCAGCGCAATATCATCGCCGAGCGGCTGCTGGGCCTGCCCCGGGAGAAGAAGTGAAATTCGATCTAGACCAAGACCAGCGCGACTTCGCGGCCAGCATCGACGCCGCGCTTGCCGCGGCCGACGTGCCGGGCGCGGTGCGCGCCTGGTCGACCGGTGACACGGCGGCCGGCAAGCGGGTGTGGAACCAGCTGTCCGAACTCGGTGTCACCGCGTTGGCCGTACCCGAGGAGTTCGACGGCATCGGCGCCCACCCGGTCGATCTGGTGCTGGCCATGGAAGCGCTCGGCCGCTGGTGCGTACCCGGGCCGGTGGTGGAATCGATTGCGGTGGCGCCGGTTCTGCTGGCCGGTGCACCCGACGCCGCAGCGCAGCTGGCCGGGCTGGCCGCCGGTGAGCTGATCGCCACCGTGGCGCTGCCGCCGCACACCCCCCGCGCCGTGGCTGCCGACACCGCCGACCTCGTCTTGCTGGCAGAGAACGGCCGGGCCGGCACGGCGCAGGCCGGCACCCGGCATGCCTCGGTAGACCCCAGCCGGGGCGTCTTCGACGTGACTGCCACCGGCGACTCCTGGGAAGCCGACACCGCCCGCGCCTACGAGGTGGGCGCCCTGGCCACCGCAGCGCAGCTGATCGGGGCCGGGCAGGCCATGCTGAACGCGAGCGTGGACTACGCCAAGCAGCGCACCCAGTTCGGCCGGGTGATCGGCAGCTACCAGGCGATCAAGCACAAGCTGGCCGACGTGCACATCGCTTTGGAGCTGGCGCGCCCGTTGGTGTACGGAGCGGCGCTCTCACTCGCCTCCGAGACCGCCGAGACCGCCGAGACCGCCCGCGACGTCAGCGCGGCCAAGGTCGCGGCCGCCGATGCCGCCCTGCTGGCCGCGCGCTCGGCGCTGCAGACGCACGGTGCGATCGGTTTCACCAGTGAATGCGACCTGTCACTGTGGCTGCTGCGGGTGCAGGCCGTGCGCCCGGCCTGGGGAGATGCCACCGCCCACCGGCGGCGAGTGTTGGAGGCGATCTGATGGCCCGCAATGAAGAACGCGACCTGCTGCGCCAGACGGTCGCCGCGCTGGTCGACAAGCACGCCACCCCCGAAGCGGTCCGCACCGCGATGGAATCCGACCGCGGCTACGACGAGTCGCTGTGGCAGCTGTTGTGCGAGCAGGTCGGTGCCGCCGCGCTGGTGGTGCCCGAGGAGCTCGGCGGCGCCGGCGGCGAGTTGGGCGATGCCGCCGTCGTGCTCGAGGAACTGGGCAAGGCGCTGGTGCCCACCCCGCTGTTGGGCACCGTGCTGGCCGAGCTGGCACTGCTGGCCGCCACCGAGCCTGATGCCGAAACGCTGGAGCGGCTCGCCGAAGGCAGTGCGATCGGAGCGGTGGTCTTCGGTGACGGTTACGCGGCCAACGGCGATCTGGTGGGCGCAGCGGATGTCGACGGTGTTGTCATCGGCGTCCAAGACGGACAACTGCTGCGCTGGACGGCCTTCAGCGCCGAGCCGGTGGCAACCATGGACCCCACCCGCCGGCTGGGCCGGGTCACCGCCGAGCAGACCGCGCCCATCGGCGCCGACCCCGGCATCGCCGACTATGCGGCGATCCTGCTGGCCGCCGAACAGGTCGGCGCGGCCACCCGCTGTCTGGACCTGACCGTGCAGTACACCAAGGACCGGGTGCAGTTCGGCCGGCCGATCGGCAGCTTCCAGGCCCTCAAGCACCGGATGGCCGACCTGTACGTGGCCGTCTCGGCAGCCCGGGCCGTCGTCGACGACGCGATCGCCGAGCCGTCGGCGACGTCGGCCGCGCTGGCCAGAGTCGTTGCCAGTGAGGCATTCTCCAAAGTCGCCGCTGAGGCGGTCCAACTGCACGGCGGCATCGCGATCACTTGGGAAAGCGACATCCAGCTTTATTTCAAACGCGCGCACGGCAGTTCGCAGCTGCTCGGCCAGCCGGCCGAACACCTGCGGCGGTTACAGGCCGAAGTGTTCTAGGAGCCCGTACGGTAGACACATGTGCACCCGACTGGTTTACCTCGGCCCCAATGGCAACATCATCACCGGACGGTCGATGGACTGGAAGCTTGATCTGGCAACCAACCTGTGGTCGTTGCCGCGCGGTGTGAAGCGCGACGGGCGGGCCGGAACGAACTCCATCGAGTGGACCGCGAAGTACGGCAGCGTGGTGGCCACCGGCTACGACATCTGCACCACCGACGGATTGAACGAGGCCGGCCTGTCGGCCAACCTGCTGTGGCTGGCCGAGTCGGAATACCCCTCCCGCAATGGTTCCCGCCCGGTGATGTCCGTCGCAACGTGGGCCCAGTACATGCTCGACAACTTCGCCACGGTGGCCGATGCGGTCGCAGCACTGCAGACCGAACCGTTCGATGTGCTCACCGAAGGCGTGCCCGGGGAAGAGCGGCTGGCCACCCTGCACCTGTCGATGTCGGACAGCAGCGGTGACAGTGCGATCGTGGAATACGTTGGCGGCAAACAGGTCATCCACCACAGTCGCGACTATCAGGTGATGACGAACTCCCCGGTCTTCGAACAGCAACTCGCCGTCAACGCCTACTGGGAACAACTCGGCGGCACGGTCATGCTGCCGGGCACCAACCGGGCCGCCGACCGGTTCGCGCGGGCATCGTTCTACGTCAACGCGATACCCAAGGTCGAAGACCCCAAGATCGCGCTCGCCTCGGTGTTCAGCGTAGTGCGCAACGTGTCGGTCCCGTTCGGCATCTCCACACCGGACGAGCCGAACATCTCCTCCACCCGGTGGCGCACCGTCGCCCACCACACCCGCAAGCTGTACTGCTTCGAGTCGGCGTTGACGCCCAACGTCTTCTGGGTGGACCTGAACAAGCTCGACCTGTCCGAGGGCGCACCGGTGCGCAAGCTGGATCTGGGGCGCGACGAATCCAACACGTTCGCCGGCGAGAGCTCGGCCGAATTCGAGGTCACCGAGCCGTTCACGTTTCTGGAAATCACCACGTGACTGGGAACCGTCGCCTGGCCGCGGCCTTGCTGGCGGTGCTGGTGTGCGCCCTGACAACCACCAGTCCGGTCGGCGCTATCACCGCGCCGGACTGGTCCGGCTTGGACGCCCGCGATTACGCCGGGCCGATCCCTTCGGCCGGAGACGTGATCGCCGCGGTACCGCTGAACCCGGCGCTGTCGGTGCGCGGTGCCGGCGAGGCGTTCCGCATCCTGTACGCCACCGTCGACCAGCACGCCGAACCGGCGGTCAGCACGGCGGCCGTCTTCACCCCGCGCACCGCCCCGCCACCCGGTGGCTGGCCGGTGGTCGCCTGGGCACACGGCACCGTCGGCCTGGGCGACGACTGCACGCCATCGGCGCTGCCCCGCAGCGCCCGAGACGACGAGTACCTGACGCACTGGCTCGACCAGGGCTACGTCGTCGTCGGCACCGACTACGCCGGCCTGGGCACCCCGGGACTGATGAGCTACCTCAACAGCACCGCCGAAGCGCATTCGGTGGTGGACTCCGTTCGCGCGGTTCATCACCTGGACCTGCCGCTGTCGCCAAAATGGGCGATCATCGGCCAATCGCAGGGCGGCGGCGCGGCGGTCAACAGCGCCTGGTGGGCCGACCGGCTGACCGCAGGCGCCGGACTCGACTACCGCGGTGTGGTGGCCACCGGAACACCGGCCAACATCGAGCGGGTGTTCGCCCGGGCCGGGCCGGATCTGCCGCCGCGTCAGACACCGCCGGCGGCGATCAGCTACACCTCCTACATCCTCGCCGCACTGCGCGAGGCGCACCCCGAACTCGGTATCGACAAGGTGCTGACGCCACGCGGCCGCGAGTTGGCCGACGCCGCACAGTCGCTGTGCAAACCGGCCTTGGATCAGCGGGTCGGGACCACCACGCTCAACGACTTGTTCAGCGCCCCGGTCGGCTCGCTGCCCGGCATCGACGCGGCGCTGGACAGCTTCATGGGCACGCCCACCGAGGGTTACAGCCGGCCGATCTTTTTGGGCCAAGGGCTGCTCGACAGTGATGTCCCGCCGCTTTCCACCCAGACGCTGTATCAGCAACTGACCGACAATCACCAGGATGTGGAGCTGCATATCTACCCCGACCAGGACCATTCCGGCACGGTGATCGCCTCGATGCCCGACTCCACCCGTTTCCTGCAGCGGGTCATGGCAGGTTGATGCCATGACCGATTCGGCTCCCGGCTCCGGCGGCGTCGCGCTGCGTGCGGGCATCCCACCGTTCCACGTGATGGACGTGTGGCTGGCCGCCGCCGAACGCCAACGCAGCCACGGCGATCTGGTGAACCTGTCGGCCGGGCAGCCCAGTGTCGGCGCGCCCGGTCCGGTGCGTGACGCCGCCGCAGCGGCGCTGCGGGCCAACCAACTCGGCTACACGGTCGCGCTGGGGATCCCGGAGTTGCGCGCGGCCATCGCCGGCTCCTACGGCGATCGCTACGGCCTGGCCGTCGACCCCGACGACGTGGTGGTGACCACCGGTTCGTCGGGCGGTTTCCTGCTGGCGTTTCTGGCCTGCTTCGACGCCGGTGACCGGGTGGCGATCGCCAGCCCCGGTTACCCGTGCTACCGCAACATCCTGACCGCGCTGGGCTGCGAGGTGGTCGAGATCCCGTGCGGGCCCGAGACCCGTTTCCAGCCCACCGCGGCGATGCTGGCCGCACTCGCCGAAACCGGGCCGCTGGCCGGGGTGATCGTCGCCAGCCCGGCCAACCCGACCGGCACCGTCTTAGAGCCCGCCGAGCTGGCCGCGATCGCCACCTGGTGCGACGAGACCGGGGTGCGGCTGATCAGCGACGAGGTTTACCACGGCCTGGTCTACGACGGCGCCCCGCAGACCAGCTGCGCCTGGCAGACCTCGCGGAACGCGGTGGTGGCCAACAGCTTTTCCAAGTACTTCGCGATGACCGGCTGGCGGCTGGGCTGGCTGCTGGTGCCGGCAGCGCTGCGCCGCGCGGTGGACCGCCTCACCGGCAACTTCACCATCTGCCCGCCGGTGCTGGCCCAATACGCCGCCGTGGCCGCATTCACCCCCGAATCGATCGCCGAATCGGACGGCCATCTGCGGCACTACGCCGCCAACCGGGCACTGCTACTCGACGGGCTGCGGTCCATGGGCATCGACCGGTTGGCGCCCACCGACGGCGCGTTCTACGTCTACGCCGACGTCGCCGGGTATACCGACGATTCGCTGGCGTTCTGCGCGCGACTGCTCGCCGACACCGGGGTCGCGCTGGCGCCGGGTATCGACTTCGACACCGAACGGGGCAACACCTTCGTGCGGCTGTCGTTCGCCGGCCCGACCACCGACATCGAAGAAGCATTGCGCCGAATCCGCGAGTGGCTGCCGCTCGGGTAGGTTTAGCCCAAGCTCGTCTGATCGAAGGGATCACAGCAATGCGCACATCCACGACTTCTCGACTGGCGATCGGTGCGGCGGCCGTCGGCATCCTCGGCGCGGTGGCCGCTTCCGCAACGGCCGGGACCACCGCCCCGGCCGCCGATGCGGCACCGGCGCCCTGCACGGCCGCCGGACTGTCCAGTACCGCCAGCGGGGTGCTGAGCCAGGCGGGTGTGTTCCTCAACGAGCACCCGGAGGCCAACGACGTGCTGACCAATGCCGCCACCATGCCGCCGGAGCAGGCCAAGTCCTCCGTGCAGGGTTACTTCGTCAGCCACCTCGACCAATTGTCGACCCTGCAGGGCATAGCCCAGCCGCTCACCGACCTGAAGAACCAGTGCGGGATCGCGGTGTCGCCGACCCAGCTGGCCATGCTGCTGGAGACCGTCAGCAAATAGGTCCGCCATGGGCCTGACGATCAGCGAGCACGAACGAGCCGCGCTGGCCGAGGCGGCCGGGTTCGGGTTGTTCGCCGCCATCTCCGGGCGCCGGTCGCGGCGGTTCCCGGCCGGCGGTGTCATTCCGGCCGGCCCCCTGGCCTACCGCAGCCGCCGGCCGGTGCAGCCGCTCTCCGACGTCGAGCGGGCGCTGCTGCTGTCGCTGATGGCCGGTGTCACCGGCTGGCATGACGGCATCGCGCACCACCCCGGTTATGCCCCCGCGCTGCCGAACTACCCCGGTAGCGCCACCGGCCGGGCCATGCCGTCGGCGGCGGGCTTTCACACCAGTCAGGTGTTCTTCACCGACGACAACGGCTGCTATCTGCTGCCGACCCGTGATCAGCCGCCCCGGGAATTCGACACCCTCGAGGACCGGATCAGCCATACCGCCGATTCCTATGTGCGGCTCTCGGATTCCCGGTTGCAGCTGCCCCGCGAAGAGCCCTACATGGAAGGCCACAACACCTGGATCGGCAACCACCCGGGCAGTCTGCTGGCGTTCGCGGTGGCGGATCTGGCCGAGCACCTGCTGGAGAACCTGTGGTTCTTCGCGGCCAACGGCTACCCGGTCCGCGACGATATCAACGGCTGCGAAATCCCGGGCATCCAAGCGTTTTCCGGGCTGACGCACGCCGACGACCCGATACCGTTGTCGTTCGTCGAGCAGTACACGCTGACCGAGGCCAGCGCCGAGCTGTCCATCGCCGCCCACAACGGGGCGCTGGGCTTGCAGGCGATGGGGCTGGGCGGCTGGATCTTCGACGGCCTGGACCGGTTGTCGGTGCTGGGCGGCTCGGGTGACCCGCGGGCACCCGGGTTCGGCTTCGTCGCCGATGACGACCCGCGCTGGCCGTTCCCGAACGTCACCGGACTGCCCGGCCACTTCGAGACGCTCAGCCCGCCCCACGTCGCGTCGGTGGCCGACGGCGTGGCCAAGCTGGTGGCCCGCAAATTCGGCCCCGGCGGTCCGTCCCACCGCGAGACGGCGGGACCGTGGAAGGACAATACGGGGGTACGCGGTTCGGCGCTGCCGCCCGAGGGCATCGCCGAGCTGGTCACGCTGCAGGCGTCGTACATCTACGACACCTTCGGCAAGCTGCCTGGCACCGTGCCGACCGTGCACGTGCTGATGTACCTGCAGGCCCAGCATCTGGACACCGACTTCTACGACGAGCTCTACGGCCCCGGGGCGTATCTGCGGACCCACGCCGAACACCAGCAGCGCTGGCATTAAAGCCGCCGAGCAGTCGCGAAAGCCCCCAAAATACCGTTGATTTGGGGGCTTTCGCGACTGCTCGCGGGAAAGAAAGAACCTACAGCCAGGTGTCGTCGGTGGTGGCGGTGAGAAACGCCTCCAGGTCGTCGCGCCACTGCGCGGGCGTGGTCTTCTCCGGTTCGATACCGGTGTAGTCGCCGCGGTAGAACAGCAGCGGCCGCGGCTTCACCTCCGGCACATCGGATAGCGATTGCACCGCCCCGAACACCACGAAGTGGTCGCCGCCGTCGTGCACCGAGGCCACCGTGCAGTCAATGTGGGCCAGGGAGCGGGCCAGGATCGGCGATCCCAGCGGTGAGGGCGTCCATTCCACGCCGGCGAACTTGTCCGGCTCACGCGAGCCGAACCGGGCGCAGATATCCTTCTGCTCTTCGGCCAGGATGTTCACGCAGAAGCGTCCGCTGGCCTCGATGGCCTGCCAGGACCGCGACAGCTTCGTCGGGCAGAACAGCACCAGCGGCGGGTCCAGCGACAGCGCGGCGAACGACTGGCAGGCGAACCCTACCGGCACGTCATCGTGCACGGTGGTGATGATGGTGATCCCCGTACAGAACTGACCGAGTACGTTGCGGAACGCGCGCGGGTCTATCGGAAGGTCGTCTTTCGCTTCGGAGCTCACTGCTATGACTCTATGCCGACCGTGAAGTCGTGCCCCCACAGGCTGACCGCGGTGCTCTCCCGAGCCACCCAGTCCTCATCGTCGACTTCCAGTCCCTCACAACCGAATTCGACCTGGAACCCGCTGGGCGACTTCATGTAGAACGACAACATCTTGTCGTTGACGTGCCGGCCCAGGGTCGCGGCCATGGGCACCTTGCGGCGGTAAGCGCGGTCCAGGCAGAGCCCCACGTCGTCGGCCTCGCCGACCTCGACCATCAGGTGCACGATGCCGGTCGGGGTGGGCATCGGCAAAAACGCCAGGCTGTGATGGCGCGGGTTGCAGCCGAAGAAGCGCAGCCACGCCGGGTCGCCGTCGGCCGGGCGGCCCACCATCTGCGGCGGCAGCCGCATCGAGTCGCGCAGCCGGAAGCCGAGCACGTCGCGGTAGAAGTGCAGCGCCTCGTCGTCGTCGTTGGTCGACAGCACCACGTGCCCCAGACCCTGTTCCTCGGTGACGAACCGGTGCCCGTAGGGACTGACCACCCGGCGGTGCTGCAGCGCCACCCCGTGGAACACCTCGAGGGTGTTGCCGGACGGGTCGGCGAAGGTGATCATCTCGACGACACGACGCTCGGCGAGCTCAGCGGTCGAGGCCTCCTTGTAGGGCGTGCCCTCGACTTCCAGGCGCTGCCGGATCTCTTGCAGCCCTTCAGCGTTGGCGCACTCCCAACCTGAGGACAGCAGCCGGTCGGTGTCACCGGGCACGATCACCAGCCGGGCCGGGAACTCGTCCATCCGCAGATACAGCGCACCATCGGTGGCGCCGTCGCCCTCGACCATGCCGAGGACCTTCAGGCCGAACTCACGCCAGGCCGCCATGTCGGTGGCCTGGATCCGCAGATACCCCAGCGAACGGATACTCATCGCGATACCTCCAGATCAGACCATCGTGTCGCCGGGCGGCAACCCGAACTCGTGGTTGCCGAAGATCAGGTATGCCCGCTCCGGGTCGTTGGCCGCGTGCACCCGGCCGGCGTGTGCGTCACGCCAGAACCGCTGCACCGGAGCGTCGTTGGACAGCGCGGTGGCGCCGGCCGCCTCGAAGAGCCGGTCGATGGAGGCGATGGCCCGGCCGGTGGCGCGCACCTGGTCGCGCCGCGCGCGGGCGCGCAGGTCGAACGGGATCTCCTTGCCGGCCGCCAGCAGCGCGTACTCGTCGGCGACATTGCCGATCAGCTGCCGCCAACCGGCGTCGATGTCACTGGCCGCCTCGGCGATCCGCACCTTGGCGAACGGGTCGTCCTTGGCCTTCTCGCCGGCGAACGCCGCCCGCACCCGCTTGCCCTGGTGCTCGACGTGGGCCTGGTAGGCGCCGTAGGCCATGCCCATGATGGGGGCCGAGATCGTGGTGGGGTGCATGGTGCCCCACGGCATCTTGTAGACCGGCGCGGTGTTGGTCTCATAACCGCCGGCGGTCTGGTCGTTCATCGCTTTGTAGGACAGGAAGCGGTGCCGTGGCACGAAGACATCCTTGACTACGACGGTGTTGCTGCCGGTGCCGCGCAGGCCGACCACGTGCCAGACGTCGTCGATGGTGTACTCGCTGCGCGGGATCAGGAAGCTGCCGAAGTCCACCGGCTTGCCGTCCTTGATCACCGGGCCGCCCAGGAATGCCCAGGTGGCGTGGTCACAGCCCGACGACCAGTTCCAGGAGCCGTTGACGATGTAACCGTCGGCGTTCTCGGTGACCACGCCGGCGCCCATCGGGGCGTAGGAGGACGACACCCGCACGTTGGTGTCGGATCCCCACACCTCTTCCTGGGCCCGCTGGTCGAACAGCGCCAAATGCCAGTTGTGCACACCGATGATCGACGCCACCCACCCGGTGGAACCGCAGGCGCTGGCGATGCGGCGGACCGCCTCGTAGAACACCGCCGGGTCACATTCCAGACCGCCCCACTGCGACGGCTGCAACAGCGTGAAGAATCCGATCTCCTCGAGCGCCTTGATGTTGGCGTCGGGAAGCTTGCGCAGATCTTCGGTCTCCTGGGCGCGCTCGCGCAACTGCGGAAGAAGGTCGTCGATGGCTGCCAGCACCGACTGCGCGTCACGCTGCTGAATGGACGTCACTAGATTGCCTCCCATGGAGTGAGCAGGTATAGCGGCCCGTTTCTCAACCAGCCTAGAGTGAGATTAGAACACGTTCCGATTTGTGTCGAGTGGGGTGTTCCTGCGGCTGGTAGCGATACCGGACCGGTTTTCTGTAACCTGTTCTAGTTATGACGGAAGGTGAGGGGCGGACTGTGACGGAGACCATTCCGGACGAACCACTCGGCAGTCACGTCCTGGAATTGCAGATCAGCGAGGTCGTCGCCGAGACCGACGACGCGTGTTCGCTGGTATTCGGCGTGCCGGACGGCCCCGACGATCCGGAGATCCCCGCGGAGCGGCTCAAGTACTCGCCGGGCCAGTTTTTGACGCTGCGAATTCCCAGCGAACGCACCGGTTCGGTGGCCCGCTGCTATTCGTTGTGCAGCTCTCCGTTCACCGACGACTCGCTGACCGTCACCGTGAAGCGGACCGCGGACGGCTACGCCTCGAATTGGCTCTGCGATCACGCCCGTCCCGGGATGCGAGTCCACGTGCTCGCGCCGTCGGGCACCTTCGTGCCCAAGTCCCTGGACACCGATTTCCTGCTACTGGCCGCCGGCAGCGGGATCACGCCGATGATGGCGATCTGCAAGTCGGCGCTGTCGCAGGGCAGCGGCAAGGTGGTGCTGGTGTACGCCAACCGCGACGAACGGTCGGTGATCTTCGGCACCGCGCTGCGCGAACTGGCCGCCAAGTACCCCGACCGGCTCACGGTCGTGCACTGGTTGGAATCGGTGCAGGGCCTGCCGAGCTCCGCGGCGCTGGCCCAGCTGATCGCGCCCTACACCGACCGCCAGGCCTTCATCTGCGGACCCGGCCCGTTCATGCAGGCGTCGCGGGACGCGCTGGACGCTTTGCAGGTTCCGGCCGAGCAGGTGCATCTCGAGGTGTTCAAGTCGTTGGAGAGCGACCCGTTCGCCGCGGTCCAGATCACCGAGGCGCCTGAGGGGTCAGCGGACACGGCGCCGGCCACCGTCACCGTCGAATTGGACGGGCAGACCCAGACGATTGCGTGGCCGCGCCACGTCAAGCTGCTGGACCTGCTGCTCGACAAGGGCCTCGACGCCCCGTTCTCCTGCCGTGAGGGGCACTGCGGCGCATGCGCTTGCGTTTTGAAGAAAGGCGAGGTCGCCATGGAGGTCAACGATGTGCTGGAACCACAAGACCTCGACGAGGGGCTGATCCTGGCCTGCCAGGCCCATCCCGAGACCGATTCGGTGGAAGTGACCTACGACGAGTGATCTCGGGTCTAGGTTGGTGCGACATGAAACGGTTGCTGATGGTGCCGGCCACGGTGACGCTGTTGGCCGCGCTGATCCCGCCCGCGATCTCCGCGGCGGCGAGTGACACCAAGACCAGTCTGATGCCGGTCAACGAGTTCGATCAGCTGCAGACCCACAGTTGGGTGGACTGCGCCGCGCCGCCGCTGTGCCGTTTCACGGTCGGGGTGCGACTGCAGACGCCGGAGGGGTTGACCGGCTTCCCGCCCGACCTGTGGGCCCGCCAGAGCACCGAGATCCGCTCTTCGAAGCGGACCGCGTATCTCGACGTGCACACCGACGGCGGTGAGGGCTGGTTCAAGGACCGCGGCGGGCCGGGAACGAAGGTGTTCAAGGACGGCACCGGCGCGGTGATCCAGTCGATGTACTACGGCGAAGGCCCACCGGAGAAGTACCAGACCAACGGCAGCATCGACGTGTTGGAGTACTCCACCGGCCGGCCCAAGACCGACGCCAACGTGATCGTGTGCACCCACATCCAGGTGGTCTACAGCGGGGTCAACCTGACCACGCCGTCCACCTGCGCCCAGACGGTGTTCTAAGTCCGCAGCACCGCGAACGTGTGCCCCGGCAACCGCGTCGTCTCCTCGCCGTAGCCCGGTGATCCCCACGCCAGCACCGGCTCGCCGGACACCGGAACGCCCACCGTGGCCTCACCCAGGTTGCAGATGAGCACCAACCGACCACGGCGCATGGCGATCCAGCGGTCGTCCTCGTCGTAGTCGATCGTGAGATGGGTCAGCCAGGGATCGGCCAGATCCGCTTCGGCGCGCAGCCCGATCAGCGCCCGGTAGACGCCGAGCAGCTGCCGATGGCGGTGCCCGTCGGCCTCGTCCCAGTCCAGCTTGGATCGCCGGAAGGTATCGGGGTCCTGGGGGTCCGGGATCTCGTCGGCGTCCCAGCCGTGCTCGGCGAACTCGGCTTTGCGGCCCTCGGCGGTAGCGCGTGCCACTTGCGGGTCCTCATGCGAGGTGAAGAACTGAAAAGGGGTCAGCGCGCCCCATTCCTCACCCATGAAAAGCATTGCGGTGTACGGCGATAGCAGCACCAGCGCCGCCTTGATCGCGAGCTGGCCGGCGGTCAGGTACTGCGAGGGGCGGTCACCGAGCGCCCGGTTGCCAACCTGGTCGTGGGTGCAGGTGTACGCCAGCAGCCGGGTGGCCGGGATCTGCGAGGTGGGCAGTGGACGACCGTGCCGCCGGCGCCGGAACGACGAGTACGTGGCGGCGTGGAAGAAGCCGTTACGCAGCGTGGTCGCCAGCGTGGCGATACTGCCGAAGTCAGCGTAATAACCTTGTCGCTCACCGGATACCGCGGTGTGGATGGCATGGTGGATGTCATCGTCCCATTGCGCGGTGATCCCATACCCTCCGTCTTCACGACGGGTGATGGTCCGCGGGTCGTTGCGGTCGCTTTCGGCGATGAGCGACAGCGGGCGGCCCAACTGCGCTGCGAGCGCGTCGGTCTCGGCGGCCAGTTCCTCGAGAAGGTGGATCGCCGTGGTGTCCACCAGCGCGTGCACGGCATCGAGCCGCAGGCCGTCGGCGTGGAAGACACGCATCCAGCGCAGCGCGCAGTCGATGATGTAGCGGCGTACTTCGTCGGAGTCGGGGCCGTCGATGTTGATGGCGTTGCCCCAGGGATTGCGTGCTTGCGACAGGTACGGGCCGAAGCGGGGCAGGTAGTTCCCGGACGGCCCGAGGTGGTTGAAGACGGCGTCGATCAACACTCCCAGGCCGCGGCCGTGGCAGGCATCGACGAAGCGCGCCAGCCCGTCCGGGCCGCCATAGGGTTCGTGTACCGCGTACCACAGCACCCCGTCGTATCCCCAGCCGTGCGTCCCGGAGAAGGCATTGATCGGCATCAGTTCGACGAAGTCGACACCCAAGTCGACCAGGTGATCTAGCTTCGCGATGGCCGAATCGAAGGTGCCGGCCGGGGTGAAGGTGCCGATGTGCAGTTCGTAGATCACCGCGCCTTCGACCGGCTTCCCCGCCCAGTCGTCGTCGGTCCAAGCCGGGCCGGTCTCGTCCCACAACGCCGAGCGCGCGTGCACGCCGTCGGGCTGACGGGCCGACCGCGGATCCGGCAGCACCGCGGGGTCGTCATCGAGCAGATAGCCGTAGCGGGCGTCGGCGCGGGCCTCGACCGTCGTCCGCCACCAGCCGCCGTCGGCACGGGTCATCGGGTAGGAGACCCCATCGACATCGAGGGCGACGGTTGCCGAGGCCGGCGCCCAGACGGCGAAGTCAGTCATCGACGCGCTCCAGCAGGGCTACCGGCAGCGTGGCGAACAACTCCGCGGCCGGTGTCGGTCCGCTGTGCTCGACGCCCGACAGTGCGTCGACCCAGCGCCCCGGCGGGATCGCGACGACGGTGTCGCGCCATCCGGTGTCGCGCAGCCGCACCGTCCAGCGGCTGACCGCTACCACCACGTCGTGACCCCTGGCGAAGGCGACGACGTGTTCGGCGGCCGGACCCGACGCCAGCACGGGGTGATAGCCGCCGTGCCGGAAGGTGTCCGGACGCGCTCGCCGCATTCGCAGCGCCGCGGCGACGACCCGCATCTTCGGGTGCCGCAACGACGTGAATGCCGCACGGCGCGCGGTGTAGTCGACCGCTCGCCGGTTGTCCGGGTCGACCAGACTGTCCTCTGGCAGTTCGGTGCCCTGATACACGTCCGGGATGCCGGGAACGGTCAACGCCAGGAGTTTCTGGCCCAACATGTCGCTTTCGATGTGCGGAGCGAGTTCGGTGACGAACTCGGTCAGTTGCTTGGCGATCGGTCCGTCCAGTACGTCGTCGAGCCAGCGGTGTACCGCATCCTCGAACTCGGTGTCGGGGTCGTGCCATGAGGTACGGCGGCCGGCTTCGCGTACCGCCTTCTGCGCGTAGGCGTGCAGCCGCTCCCGTAACGCGGGGGCCGTCGTGCCGTCCAGCGGCCATACCCCGAAGATGTTCTGCCAGAGGAACAGTCCGGTCGCCAGGTCCGGCGATGGGACAACGGCCTCCCACCGGGCAACGAACTCGGCCCACAACGAGGGCACCTGTGACAGCACGCCGATGCGGGCCCGCACGTCCTCGCCGCGTTTGGTGTCGTGGGTGGACAGCGTAGTCATGGTGTGCGGCCAGCACCGCGCCCGGGTCGCGGCCCGATCATGAAATTCGGCCGCCCCCACCCCGAAACACTGCGGGTCGCCGCCGACCTCGTTGAGCGAGACCAGCCGGGCATCGCGGTAGAACAGGCAGTCTTCGATCGCCTTGGCGGTCACCGCCCCGCACAGCTGCTGCAACCGGGTCGAGCACTGCCCGTCGACGGCGATCGCGGCCGCCAGCAATGCCAGCGGTTCGCCGAGTTCCGGTTTGCCAGACTGCGTTTCAGCCAACGCCACCGATAGTGTCGCCACCAGGCCGGGGTAGTCGCTGCGGTAGACGCCCAGCCGGCCGAGCAGGGCCACGATGGCTTCGGACAGCAGCGGATGGTCCGCGCCGGTGGCGCTCACCACGCAACGGCACAGCCGAGCCAGTTCGCTGCCCAGCGTCTCGGCGGCCGTGATCTCCTTCTGTTCGGCCAGCAACGTCGGCATCGCGCGATAGTCGACCCCGGCGGTCTCGACCAGCTCGGTCAGCGCCGGCTCGCCATTCGGGTCGATGAACAACCCGCCGATCTCCCGCAGCACGTCGTAGCCGGTGGAGCCGGCCACCGGCAGGGTCGGCTCAAGCGATTCGTCGACGGCCAGAATCTTCTCGACGACAATCCAGGCATCGGCTCCCACCAGGGCACGCAGCCATTCCAGATACTCACACGGATCCGACAGCCCGTCCGGGTGATCTACCCGCACGCCGTCGACGAGACCGTCGTGAAACCAGCGAGACAGCTCGGCGTGCCAGGCATCGAACACCGTCCGATCCTCTTGCCGCAGACCCGCCAGCGACGTGATCGAGAAAAAGCGCCGGTATCCACACGTGCCGTTACGCCACCCGACCAGCCGGTAGTGCTGGCGGTCGTGAACCTGCGCGCCGGTTCCGGTCCCGGTACCCGGCGCGATCGGAAACACCAGATCACCCAGTCGCAGCCGTTCACCGTCGACCGCCAGATCGGCGACGTCGCCGTCAGATCCCAGCACCGGCAGGATGATCCGGCCGTCACCCAGCTCCCAATCGATATCGAAGAACACCGAGTACGGCGAGGAACGCCCGTGCTTGAGCACATCCCACCACCACCGGTTCTGCTCCGGTTTCGCCACCCCGACGTGATTGGGCACGATGTCGACGATCAGACCGATTCCGCGGGCATGCGCGGCCGCCGCCAGCCGCGCCAACCCCTGCGCACCGCCCAGCTCGGCAGACACGGTGGTCGGATCGACCACGTCGTAGCCGTGCGCCGAGCCGCGTACCGCGGTCATAACCGGTGACAGGTAAAGGTGCGAGACGCCCAGATCGTCGAAGTAGTCCAGCAGCCCTTCGGCGTCGGCGAAGGTGAACGCGAATCCGCTGTCCGGGCCGCGCAGCTGCAACCGATAGGTGGACAGCACCGGCCGCGGCGTCATCGCCTCAGCGCACTTTCCGCAAGACGAGCAGCGAACGCCCCGCAACGGGCAACGCGGCCGTTGCCGGCACCACCCGTTCATCCGTTGCCGCCGGCTCGGCGGTGTCTAGTTCGACGCTCCATTCCTGTGCGTAATCCGGTCCGGGAACGGCGAATTCGACCTCATCCTGGTGCGCATTGAAGCACAGCAGGAAGGAGTCATCCACGATGCGCTGGCCACGTACGTCGGGCTCGCGGATCGCCTCACCGTTGAGAAAGACCATGATGCACTTGTCGAATCCGCTGTCCCAGTCGTCCTGGTTCATCTCCTGCCCGGCGGGGGTGAACCACGCGATGTCGCCGACCTCGTCGCCGTGGCGCGCCGGAAGGCCCTCGAAAAAGCGGCGCCGGCGAAACACCGGATGGTCTTTGCGAAGCTGCGTCACCCGGCGGGTGAAGTCCAGCAGATCGGCATTGGTCTGAGCCAGTGACCAATCCATCCAAGCCAGTTCGGAGTCCTGACAGTAGGCGTTGTTGTTGCCGTGCTGCGTGCGGCCGATTTCGTCACCGTGCGCGATCATCGGCGTGCCTTGCGACAGCATCAGGGTGGCCATGATGTTGCGCATCTGGCGGCCCCGTAGCGCCAGGATGTCCGGGTCGTCGGTGGGGCCTTCGACGCCGCAGTTCCACGACCGGTTGTGGCTCTCGCCGTCGGTGTTGTCGTCGCCGTTGGCCTCGTTGTGTTTCTCGTTGTAGGAGACCAGGTCGTGCAGGGTGAAGCCGTCGTGGGCGACGACGAAGTTGATACTGGCGCCGGGCCGGCGCCCGGTGGCCTCGTAGAGGTCCGATGACCCGGTGAGCCGGGAGGCGAACTCGCCCAGCGTCTCCGGCTCACCACGCCAGAAGTCGCGCACGGTGTCGCGGTACTTCCCGTTCCATTCGGTCCACAAGGCAGGAAAGTTGCCGACCTGGTAGCCGCCTTCGCCGACATCCCAGGGTTCGGCGATCAGCTTGACCTGGCTGACCACCGGGTCCTGCTGGATCAGGTCGAAAAACGCTGAAAGGCGGTCGACATCATAGAATTCGCGGGCCAGCGTCGATGCCAGGTCGAAGCGGAAGCCGTCGACGTGCATCTCGGTCACCCAGTAGCGCAGTGAATCCATGATCAGCTGCAACGCATGCGGGTTGCGGGCATTGAGGCTGTTGCCCGTACCGGTGTAATCCATGTAGCGACTGCGGTCCTCTTCGACGAGCCGGTAGTAGGCGGCGTTGTCGATGCCCCGGAAATTGATGGTCGGGCCGAGATGGTTGCCCTCGGCCGTGTGGTTGTAGACCACGTCGAGGATCACCTCGATACCGGCTTCGTGGAAGGTGCGCACCATGGTCTTGAACTCCGCCACGGCGGCACCCGGCGTCCGGTTCGCCGCATACTGGCTGTGCGGGGCGAAGAAGCCGAAAGTGTTGTAACCCCAATAGTTTCGCAGGCCCAGCTGCAACAGTCGGTCATCGTGCATGAACTGGTGTACCGGCATCAGTTCGACCGCCGTGACGTTGAGCGCCTTGAGGTGCTCGATCACGACCGGGTGGGCCAGGCCGGCGTAGGTGCCGCGCAGTTCCTCCGGGATGTCCGGATGGGTCTGTGTCATGCCCTTCACATGGGTCTCGTAGATGATCGTTTCGTGGTAGGGCGTCTTCGGTGGGCGATCGGATGCCCAGTCGAAGTACGGGTTGATCACCACGCTGGTCATGGTGTGGCCCAGCGAATCGACCCTCGGCAGGGTTTCGGCGCTCACCGCTTCGCCGCCGGCCGTCATGTCATAGGAGAACAGCGCCTGTCCGAAGTCGAAGTCCCCGGCGAACGCCCGTCCGTAGGGGTCCAGTAACAGCTTGCTGGAATCACAACGGTGCCCGTCGGCCGGTTCGAACGGCCCGTGCACCCGAAAGCCGTAATGCTGCCCGGGCGAGACCGTCGGCAGGTAGGCGTGCCAGACGTAGCCGTCCACCTCCTCGAGCGGGATGCAGGTCTGCTCGCCGTTCTCGTCGATCAGGCAGAGCTCCACCCGCTCGGCGATTTCGGAGAACAGCGCGAAGTTGGTGCCACCGCCGTCGTAGCCGGCTCCGAGCGGGGCGCTGCTGCCAGGCCAGACGGTCGGTGACACCGGTGGTTTCTCGGCTGCTTCCGTGACTGCGCTGACCTTCCTCTCCGGATTTCGGGTAATGCCCATATTCACTCAATCTGGTCAGGCCGTCCGTTTCCGCGACACTCGGTCGTGGCTACCCGCCTGCCGGATGGCCAAACTCTCGTCGGCTACGACACTACGGTCATCGCGCGGTCCTCGCTGATCTTGTTGAAAGGTTCCGGCTGCGGGTATAGCCGTTGTCGTGGTGCCTGATGACCTGCGCCGGCTGGCGGCCGCGCACGGCGTGGCGAGCTGCTATCGCAATGAGCGGCGGGAGCTGGTGCAGGTCGACGCCGACGTGGTGATCCGGATACTTCGGCTGCTCGACGTCGAAGCGGGCGACGAAACCGAGCGGCGTCGCGAGTTGGCCCGACTGGACCAGCCCGATCGCGCCGGCGCCGCGCCGCCCACGGTGGCGGTGCGGGTGACCGGGCGTGCGCAGCCGCTTCCCGGGGCCACCCAGCTGGTGAGTGAGGACGGCGAACGCCGGACGGTGCGCGACGAACTGCCCGCCGGCCTGCCGCCCGGTTGGTATGAGCTTGCGCTGCGCGATGGTCGGCAGGTCACACTGGTCGCCGCTCCCCCGCGGGCGCCGGCGGCCCCGGCCACCTGGGGATGGATGCTGCAGCTCTACGCGGTGCGGTCCGCCCGTTCGTGGGGTATCGGCGACCTGTCGGACCTGCGGGACTGGGTGTGCTGGACGGCCGGCGAGCACGGCGCCGGAGCGGTGTTGCTCAACCCGCTGCACGCCCCGGGCCCTACCCATCCGGTGCAGCCTTCGCCGTACACGCCGTCGAGCCGGCGGTTCGCCAATCCGCTGGCGCTGTGCATCCCCGACCTCGCGGTCTATCACCGCGCCGACCCGGACACCCGGGCGGAGGTCGATGCGCTGCGGGTTGCTGCCGACACGGCGCGGATCGACTACGACCTGGTCTGGGCGGCCAAACGGGCCGCCCTGGAGTCGCTCTGGCGCGCCGACGGCCGCCCGTCCCCGCTGGACGAGTCGCCCGGCAACACCGCGTTGCGCGACTGGGCGACCTACTGTGCGCTGGCCGAGCGCCACGGCGGCAGGTGGACGAGGTGGCCGGCGTCGCTGCACGATGCGGCCGGGCCCGCGGTGGCGGCCGCACGTCGGGAGCTCGCACCGAGGATCGCGTTTCACGCCTGGGTGCAACAGCGCTGCGAGGAACAACTGGCGGCGGTGCAGCGCGCCGCAACGGACTCGGGCATGGCGCTGGGGGTACTGCACGACTTGCCCGTCGGCGTGGACGCCGACGGCGCCGATGCCTGGGCACTGGCCGACCTGCTGGCCGGTGCGGCCAGCGTCGGGGCGCCCCCGGACACGTTCAGCCCGCACGGTCAGGACTGGCGGCTACCGCCGTGGCGACCGGACCGGTTGGCCGCCACCGGCTACACCGCGGTGCGCGACATGCTGCGTGCCGTACTCGCCCACGCCGACGGGGTGCGCATCGATCACGTCGCCGGCCTGTGGCGGCTGTGGTGGATCCTGCCCGGAGAAAGCCCGGATCGCGGCACCTACGTCCACTACGACGCCGACGTCATGCTGGCGGTGCTGGCGCTGGAAGCCCATCGCGCCGATGCTGTCGTCATCGGCGAGGATCTGGGCACCGTCGAACCGGAGGTCACCCGGACACTGGCCGGCAACGGCATGCTGGGCTGCGCCGTCTCCTGGTTCACCCGCGACGAATCGGCACCGGGCCAGCCGCTGCTGCCACCGGCGAAGTGGCCGGCGCAGGTGGCCGCCAGTATCTCCACCCACGACCTGCCCACCGCGGCCGGATTCCTGCGTGCCCAGCACGTCGCGGCCCGCGCCGAGCGGGGCCTGCTCGACGACGCGGCGGCCGCCCAAGCCGCCGCCGAGCGCGAACGGGCCGAATGGCTGGCGCTGCTGCGCTCCGAAGGGCTGCTCGAGCCCCGCGACGACGCGGACGAACCCGAGATCATCGACGCCATGCACCGCTTGCTGGCCGCCACCCCGAGCCGGCTGAAACTCATCTCCCCCTATGACGTATTGGCCGAACCCCGCCAGCCCAATCTGCCCGGCACCGTCGATGAATATCCGAACTGGCGGCTGCCGCTGCGCGAGTCGTTCGAACAGTTGCGCGCCGATCCGAGAGTCGCCCGGACCGCGGCATTGTTCTCACCGGGTGGCGTGCCGAGGCCCGGCGACGTGCACGATCCCCCGGATGGCAGGTAATCGCGACGCGAATCGGGTACATGTCGAAATATGGCCACCGACGTTGACGACGAGTTCGGTCAGCACCCCCCAGACCCGGCAGCCGGCAGCCATGTCGAACACGGCCTCGTGGAGCATCCGACCGCCGATGATTTCGGTGACGCCGCGGCACTGCCCGCCGACCCCGTCTGGTTCAAGCGTGCGGTGTTCTACGAGGTGCTGGTTCGGGCGTTCTACGACTCCAACGGCGATGGCATCGGCGACCTACGCGGCCTGACCGAGCGATTGGACTACCTGCAGTGGCTCGGCGTCGATTGCCTGTGGCTGCCACCGTTCTACGATTCGCCGTTGCGCGACGGTGGTTATGACATCCGTGACTTCTACAAGGTGTTGCCGGAGTTCGGCACCGTCGATGACTTCGTCGAACTGCTCGACGCGGCACACCGGCGCGGCATCCGGATCATCACCGACCTGGTGATGAACCACACCTCCGACAGCCACCCCTGGTTTCAGCAGTCGCGGCATGACCCGGACGGCCCGCACGGTGACTTCTACGTGTGGAGTGACACCAGCGAACGGTACGCCGACGCCCGAATCATCTTCGTCGACACCGAGGAGTCCAACTGGACGTTCGACGCGGTGCGCAAGCAGTTCTACTGGCACCGGTTCTTCTCCCACCAGCCCGACCTGAACTATGAGAACCCGGCGGTGCAGGAAGCGATGATCGACGTGCTGCGGTTCTGGCTGAACCTCGGCATCGACGGCTTTCGGCTGGACGCGGTGCCCTACCTGTTCGAACGGGAAGGCACCAACTGCGAAAACCTCCCCGAGACACACGCTTTCCTGAAACGCTGCCGCAAGGTGGTCGACGAGGAGTTCCCCGGCCGGGTGCTGCTGGCCGAGGCGAACCAATGGCCCAGCGACGTCGTCGAATATTTCGGTGATCCCGAGACCGGCGGCGACGAGTGCCACATGGCCTTCCATTTCCCGTTGATGCCACGCATTTTCATGGCGGTGCGCCGTGAATCGCGCTTTCCGATCTCGGAGATCCTGGCCCAGACACCACCGATCCCGGAGCTGGCGCAGTGGGGGATCTTTTTGCGCAACCACGATGAGCTGACATTGGAGATGGTCACCGACGACGAGCGCGATTACATGTACGCCGAATACGCGAAAGACCCCAGGATGAAGGCGAACGTGGGAATCCGGCGGCGGCTGGCACCACTGCTGGACAAGGACCGCAACCAGATCGAACTGTTCACCGCATTGTTGCTGTCGCTGCCCGGCTCACCCATCCTCTACTACGGCGACGAGATCGGGATGGGCGACATCATCTGGCTGGGCGACCGCGACGCGGTGCGCACCCCGATGCAGTGGACCCCCGACCGCAACGCCGGTTTCTCCACCGCCAATCCCGGCCGGCTCTACCTGCCGCCCATTCAAGACGCGGTCTACGGCCATCAGTCGGTCAACGTCGAAGCGCAACGCGACACCTCCACCTCATTGCTGAACTGGACTCGCACCATGCTCGCCATCCGGCGCCGGTACGACGCATTCGCCCTCGGCGGGTTCCGGGAACTGGGCGGCTCCAATCCGTCGGTGCTGGCCTATGTGCGCGAATTGTCCGGCGACGAGGGCCACACGGTGCTGTGCGTCAACAACCTGTCGCGGTTTCCCCAGCCGATCGAACTGAATCTGCAGCACTGGGATGGCCGTACGCCGGTGGAGCTGACCGGGTCCGTGGAGTTCCCGCCGATCGGAAAACTCCCGTATCTGCTCACGCTGCCCGGGCACGGCTTCTACTGGTTCCAGCTGTGCGAGCCGAAGGAGGACATGTCATGACCGGTGGCACCGGCGAGCCGGCGGGACTGCCGTGGGCGGAATGGCTGCCGACCCGACGCTGGTACGCGGGACGTAATCGGGAGCTGGCCGCAGCCGAGCCCGCCCTGGTGGTGGCGATCGACGACGGACTGGATCTGGTCTTGCTCGATGTCGCCTACACCGACGGCGCCGGCGAGCGCTATCAGGTGGTGATCAGCTGGGACGTGGAGCTGGCCCCGGAGTACGCCCAGATCGCGATGATCGGAACCTATCGGGGCCACACCGCCTATGACGCGTTGTATGACGCGGCCGCAGTCAGGGTGCTGTTGTCGCTGATCGACTCGTCGGCCACCCGTGGCGAGGTCACGTTCACCCCCCAGGAGGGGGTGTCGCTGCCGGTGCGGGCGGACTCTCGGGTATCGGAGGCCGAGCAGAGCAACACCAGCGTGATCATCGAGGAAGAAGTGGTCCTCAAGGTGTTCCGGCGGTTGAAGGAGGGCATCAATCCCGACATCGAGTTGAACGCGGCGCTGGGCCAGGCGGCCAATCCGCACGTGCCGCGATTGTTGGGCTGCTATCAGATCGAGTTGCCCGGCGAGTCCGGCGCGGTGCCCTACGCGTTGGGCATGGTCAGCGAGTACGCGATGAACTCGGCCGAGGGCTGGGCGATGGCCACCGCCAGTGTGCGCGACCTCTTCGCCGAAGCGGATCTGTACGCCCACGAAGTGGGTGGCGACTTCGCCGGCGAATCGTACCGGCTCGGTGAGGCCGTCGCCTCGGTGCACCGAACGCTGGCCGACAGCTTCGGTACATCGCAAGCGAAGTTTCCGGCGGAGGCCTTGCTGTCGCGATTGTCGGAGACGGCGGCGCTGGTGCCCGAAGTGCGCCCGCACGTCGGGGCCATCGAACAGCGCTTCCAGGCCCTGGCCGGACAGCCGATCACGGTGCAGCGAGTCCACGGTGACCTGCATCTGGGCCAGGTGTTGCGCACCCCCAACGGTTGGCTGCTCATCGATTTCGAGGGCGAACCGGGCGCCCCGCTGTCCGAACGGCGGCGGCCGGACTCGCCGCTGCGGGATGTCGCCGGTGTGTTGCGGTCCTACGACTACGCCGCCTACGGGAAATTGGCCGACCTGTCACGCGACGGGCAGGACCGGCAATTGGCCACCCGCGCCCGCGAATGGCTGGATCGCTGCCGCACCGCCTTCTGCGAAGGGTATGGAGCGGAATCGGGTGCCGATCCGCGGGATTCAGCGGAGCTATTGGCCGCCTACGAGGTCGACAAGGCGGTCTATGAGGCCGGGTACGAGGCCCGGCACCGGCCCGGCTGGCTGCCGATTCCGCTGCGGGCGCTGACCCGGCTCACGCCTATCAACCCGGCGTGATCTCGGGCTCCAGCCACAGCGCCGACAGCGGTGGCAGCACCAGCACGGCCGAGGCCGGACGACCGTGGCGGGGTTCGTCGACAGCGTCCACGCCACCGAGGTTGCCGGCGCCGCCGCCGTGGTAATCGACGGCATCGGTGTTGAGCACCTCTCGCCAGTGGCCGGCGGTCGGTAGCCCGAGACGGTAGTCGCTGTGCGCGACACCGGAGAAGTTGAACACGGCGGCCAGCACCGATCCGTCCGTTGCGTAGCGCAAGAAGCTCAGCACATTGTTGGCGGAGTCGTTCGCGTCGATCCAGGAGTAGCCGGCCGGGTTGATGTCTTCGCTCCATAACGCGGGATGGCTTCGGTAGATGGCATTGAGATCTCTTGTCAGGCGGAGGATTCCGGTGGAGAAGCCACCATCCTGCCGGTCCGGGTCGAGCTGAAACCAGTCCAGCCCCCGTTCCTCGGACCACTCGGCGCGCTGGCCGAATTCCTGGCCCATAAACAGCAACTGCTTGCCCGGATGCGCCCACTGGTAGGCCAGCAGCGAGCGCACCCCGGCGGCCTTGGCGTGATCGTCGCCGGGCATCCGGCTCCACAGCGTGCCCTTGCCGTGCACCACTTCGTCGTGGCTGATCGGCAGCACGAAGTTCTCGCTGTAGGCATACAGCATCGAGAACGTCATCTCATGGTGGTGATAGGAGCGGTGCACCGGATCGTGACCGAGATAGGACAGCGTGTCGTGCATCCAGCCCATGTTCCACTTCATCGAAAAGCCCAGGCCGCCCAGGCCGGTATCGCGGGTCACGCCGGGCCAGGAGGTCGACTCCTCGGCGATGGTCACGATTCCCGGCGCCACCCGGTGCGCGGTCGCGTTCAGCTCCTGCAGGAACTGCACCGCCTCGAGGTTCTCCCGGCCACCGTAGATGTTGGGTGTCCAGCCGCCGGCGGGACGGGAGTAATCCAGATACAGCATCGACGCCACGGCATCCACCCGCAGCCCGTCGACGTGGAACTCGGTCAGCCAGTACAGCGCATTGGCCACCAGGAAGTTGCGCACCTCCGGACGACCGAAGTCGAACACGTAGGTGCCCCAGTCGAGCTGTTCACCACGGCGCGGGTCGGCGTGCTCATAGAGCGGGGTGCCGTCGAACCGGCCCAGCGCCCACGCGTCTTTGGGGAAGTGCGCCGGCACCCAGTCCACGATGACACCGATGCCGGCGCGGTGCAGCGCATCGACCAACGCCCGGAAATCGTCGGGTGTGCCAAAGCGCGCGGTCGGCGCGTAGTACGACGTGACCTGATAACCCCAGGACCCGCCGAACGGATGCTCGGCGACCGGCAGCAGCTCGACATGGGTGAAGCCGTGCTGCACAACGTAGTCGGTCAGCTCCACCGCGAGCTGGCGATAACTCAGGCCCGGCCGCCACGACCCCAGGTGCACCTCGTAGATGCTCATCGGCTCCAGGGCCGGATTCCCCCCGGGGCGCCGGCTCATCCAATCGTCGTCGTGCCACCTATGACCGCTGGTAGCCACCCGGGAGGCGGTCTGCGGCGGGACTTCGGCGGAGAACGCCATCGGATCGGCGCGTTCGGTGACGACGTCGTCGGCGCCGTGAATCCGGAACTTGTACAGGCCGCCGATGGGAAAGTCCGGCCAGAACAGCTCCCACACGCCCGAAGAGCCGAGCGCCCGCATCGGTGCGCCGATGCCCTCCCAACCGGTGACGTCACTGATCAGGCCCACTCCGGCGGCGTTGGGCGCCCACACCGCGAACGACACCCCGGTCACGGTCCCGTCTGCGGTGGTGAACGTGCGCGGATGAGCGCCGAGCACTTCCCAGAGCCGTTCGTGGCGGCCCTCGGCGAACAGGTGCAGGTCAACCTCGCCCAGCGTCGGCAGGAAACGATATCCGTCGGCGGTGGTCTGCGGTTCCGCGGCGCCGGGATAGTCGATCAGCAGCCGGTAGTCGATCAAGTCGGCGAACGGCAACGTCGCGGCGAACAGTCCATCGGCCAGCTGCTTCATCGGCAACCGGTCGCCGCCCACCACGACGGTCACCGCGGCAGCGCCCGGTCGCAGCGTTCGGATCACCGTGCGTTCACCGTCGTCGTGGGCGCCGAGGATGGCGTGGGGATCGTGGTACACACCGGACAGCAACCGGTTGATGTCGTCCGGATTCGCCGCCAGGCGGCCGGCGGGCGTGCGTTTGCTTCGTGTCATCGGGCCTTCCCCTTTAGTCAAGGCCGGCTCGCACGCCGGCGCCCATCACCGGCATGTTGACGATATGGGCGATCGCGCGGCCCGGGTCGAGTCGCACGTAATTCTGCTGTCCCCACTGGTATTCCTCCCCGCTGATCTCGTCGCGCACCCAGAAACGCTGGTAGGGCTGCATTCCCAACGCCGCCATATCCAATGACAGCGTCGCCTCCTCGGCGGCGAACGCGTTCAGCGTCACCACCACCAGCACCGTGTCGCCGCTGACCGGATCGAACTTGCTGTATGCCAACAGCGCATCGTTGTCGACATGGTGGAAGCGCAGGGTTCGTAGTTGCTGCAGCGCGGGATGACTGCGGCGAATGGCGTTGAGTCGCGCGATAAACGGTTCTAGCGATCGTCCCTGCTGCAAGGCGGTGGCGAAATCGCGTGGCCGCAACTCGTATTTCTCGGAGTGAAGGTATTCTTCGCTTCCTTCACGCACGGCTTGGTGTTCGAACAACTCATAACCGGAGTACACCCCCCACGCCGGGCCCATCGTCGCCGCCAGCACCGCCCGAATCGCGAACATGCCGGGACCGTGGTGCTGCAGGCTGGCATGCAGGATGTCCGGTGTGTTGACGAACAGGTTCGGACGCCGGAAATCAGCGAGTTCGGCGATCTCGTCGCCGAATTCGACGAGCTCAGCCTTGGACGTGCGCCAGGTAAAGTAGGTGTAGGACTGCGTGAAGCCGAGTTTGGCCAGACCGTACTGGCGTGCCGGCGGGGTGAACGCCTCAGACAAGAACAACACGTCCGGATCGGCGGCCTTCACCTTCGCGATCAGCCACGCCCAGAAGTCGGGTGGCTTGGTGTGCGGATTGTCGACCCGAAACACCTTGACCCCGTGCTTGATCCAGTGCTGCACTACCCGAAGCACCTCGGCGTACAAGCCGGCCGGATCGTTGTCGAAGTTCAGTGGGTAGATGTCCTGGTATTTCTTCGGGGGGTTCTCGGCGTAGGCGATCGTCCCGTCCGGCAACTCGGTGAACCACTGGCGATGCCGGCGAACCCACGGGTGATCGGGCGCGCACTGCAATGCCAGGTCGAGGGCCACCTCCAACCCGAGCTCGCGTGCCCGAGCGACGAAGCGGTCGAAATCATCGAGCGAGCCCAGCGCGGGGTGCACCGCGTCGTGACCGCCCTCGTCACTGCCGATCGCCCACGGTGAACCGACGTCACCCGGCTCGGCGACAGCGCTGTTGTCACGGCCCTTCCGGTGGACCTTTCCGATCGGGTGGATCGGCGGCAGGTACACCACGTCGAACCCCATCCCAGCGATGCGCGGCAGCGCTGCTGCCGCGGTGGCCAGCGTGCCGTGCACCGGGTTTCCCGCCGAGTCCCAGCCGCCGGTGGAGCGCGGGAACATCTCATACCAGGCGCTGAAGCGGGCCAGCGGCCGATCCACCCAGACCAGCTGCTGTGTCCCCCGGGTGAGCAGGTCCCGCAGCGGATAGCGGGCGAGTAGCTCGGCGACCTCATCCGACAACGCCGGCGCCGACCCGGTCAGCGGATCGCCGGGGTCGCGTAACGCGGCGGCGGCGGCCGACAGCGGCCGGCGGCTGCCGACCGGTACCGCTGCGGCGGCACGGTCGAACAACTCCGCGCCGATCAACAGATCGTTGGACAGCTCGGCTTCACCCTGGCCGGCGTCGAGCTTGGCCAGCACCGCGTCGCGCCAGCTGCGGATCGAATCGGTCCAGCCGTCGACCCGAAACGACCATAACCCGACCTGATCCGGCACGAACTGACCGTGAAAAACGTAGGGTTGCGCACCGGCCGCCATCGTTGCCAGCAGTGGCTCGGTTCGCGGGCATGCGGCACGGCCCTCCGGAGCGTCCTGGTCCAGACCGCGCGTACCCGGGGGTGCCGGGTAGTCGCGACCGAGGTAGCTCACCGCCAAGGTCGCCGCGACAACATCGTGTCCGTCGCGCCAGACGGCGGCCTCGACCGGTATTACCTCCCCCACCACGGCTTTGGCGGGGTACCTGCCGCAGGACACAACCGGCGTAACGCCATCGACCACGATTCGGCCCGGCACCACCACTCCGTTCGTCGGCTGGGTTTCCGACAGGGGGGTACCCGCAGTGCTGGAAAGCTACCCGCGCGGCAGCCCCAGCAGCCGCTCAGCGGCCAGCGTCAGCAGGATCTGTTCGGTGCCGCCGGCGATCGAGAGGCAGCGGGTGTTGAGGAAGTCGTGCACCGGGCGCCCGGCCACGGCGCCGGCCCCGTCGGCCACCTCCATCCGATACTCGGCCAGGTCCTGGCGGTAGCGCACCCCGATCAGCTTGCGGACCGAGGACTCCGAGCCGGGATCCTGACCGCCGACGGCGAGCTGCGCAATACGCTGATCCAGCAACGAACCCGCCTGGGCGGCGATGATCAGCCGAGCCAGCCGGTCGGCGGTGGCGGTGTCGGGTTCCTGATCGTGCTGCCCGCCGAACAGGGCTTTCAGCAGTTCCTCCATCGGGTTGCCCAGCGCGGTACCGCCGGCGATCGCGACCCGCTCGTTGGCCAGTGTGGTGCGGGCCAGCCGCCAGCCGTCGTTGACGCCGCCGACCACCATCTCGTCGGGCACGAACACGTCGTCGAGGAAGACCTCGTTGAACAGCGCCTCACCGGTGATCTCCCGCAACGGCCGGATGTCGATGCCCTCGGCCGCCATGTCGACCAGGAAGTAGGTGATGCCCTTGTGTTTCGGAGCATCTGGATCCGTCCGCGCCAGGCAGACACCCCACTGCGAATCGTGCGCCCGCGAGGTCCATACCTTCTGCCCGGTCAACCGCCAGCCGCCGTCGACCTTGACCGCCTTGGTTCGCAGCGCCGCCAGATCCGAGCCGGCGCCCGGCTCGGAGAACAGCTGACACCAGAACACCTCGCCGGTCAGGGTGGCCGGGATGAAACGCTCGATCTGTTCGGGCGTGCCGTGCTCGAGGATCGTCGGCGCCGCCCACCAGCCCACCACCAGGTCGGGACGGCCGACGCCGGCCGCGGCGAGCTCCTGGTCGATCACCAGCTGCTCGGCGGGAGCGGCCGCGCGCCCGTACGGCGCCGGCCAGTGCGGTGCCAGCAGACCCGACTCGGCCAGCGCGGCCTGGCGCTGCTCCTCGGGTAGCGCGGCGATCCGGGCCGCCGCCGCGGCGATCTCGGGCCGGATATCGGCCGCCGCATCGTCTGAGCCCAGGTCGACTTCGAGCCGGCGGCGCACCCCGGCCCGGGTCAGCGCGGTGGTACGGCGCAGCCAGCGCTGCTGTCCGCCCAGCGCCTGGCCGATGCCGTAGGCCCGGCGCAGGTACAAGTGGGCGTCGTGTTCCCAGGTGATGCCGATGCCGCCGAGCACCTGGATGCAGTCCTTGGCGTTGGCCTTGGCGGCGTCGATGCAGATCGCGGCGGCCACCGCGGCCGCGATCGCGAACTGCTGCTCATCGGAGTCCGAGGCGGCGCGAGCCGCGTCGGCGGCCGCCACCGCCGCCTGTTCGGCACGGCACAGCATCTCGGCGCACAGGTGCTTGACGGCCTGGAAGCTGCCGATCGGCTTGCCGAACTGCTCACGCACCTTCGCATAGGCGACGGCGGTGTCCAGTGCCCAGCGAGCGACACCGGCCGCCTCGGCGGACAGCACCGTGACCGCCAGGTTCTCCACCCGGCCGCCCGACTCGAGAATGACGGCCGGGGTGTCCGACAACGTCACCTTCGCCAGCGGCCGGGAGAAGTCGGTCGCGATCAGCGGCTCGACGTCGGCCCCGTCGGCGCCGGAATCCACCAGCACCCAGTCCTGCCCGGCCGGCAGCATCAGCAGCGCGTCAGCGGTCGCCCCCAGCACCCGCTCGGCGGTGCCGGAGACCTTCCCGGTCGCGGCATCGAAGTGCAGGTCGGCGTCGATCGCAACCCCGGCGACCCGCTCACCGGCGGCCAGGGCTTCGGTCAGCTGGGGGTCGGCGACCACCAGGGTGGCCAGCGCCGTGGTCGCTACCGGACCTGGCACCAGCGCCTTGGCGGCCTCGTCGACCATCGCGCACAGGTCTTCGAGCCGGCCGCCGGCACCCCCGCACTCCTCGGGGACGGCCACCCCGAACAGACCCAACTCGGCCAGCCGGGCGAAAACCGGTTTCCAGGCGTCGGTTTCGCCCAGTTCCACGGCGCGAATCGCCGCCACGGTGCCCGCTGCGGCGGCCCAGTCACGAACCAGCTCGCGGGCGGCAAGCTGTTCGTCGTCGATGGTCAGGGACACGCTGGACTCCTCGGGGTCATGGCGGTATGGAATTTCCGTGGCGAGAAGGCCACCACGCTCACTAGAACGTGTTCTAATAGTGCCAGCGTCCGAACGTCAAGTCGAACCCTTGTGGCAGGACACATCACGTCCCGCCGGTGTTGGGAGTCAGAGATTCAGCTACCCGATGCGTATCGTTACTGGCGAGTAGGCCAACTGAAGGAGCTGCCCCTCTCATGTCGTCACCAGCCGACAGCAACCCGGGCCGCGGAGCCGGCACCCAGCCCCGCGAGGTCACCAGCGTGGCCGTGCTGACCGAGTCCGACCTCGGTTCCGAGGCGCAGCGGGAACGGCGCAAGCGCATCCTGGACGCCACGCTGGCGATCGCCTCCAAGGGCGGCTACGACGCGGTGCAGATGCGTGCGGTCGCCGACCGCGCCGACGTCGCCGTGGGCACCCTCTACCGGTACTTCCCGTCGAAGGTCCACCTGCTGGTCTCGGCGATGGGCAGAGAGATCGCACGGGTCGAGACCAAGCCCGACCCGGCCACCTACGCCGAAACCACCCGGCATCAGCGGCTCAACCTCGTGGTCAACAAACTCAACCGCGCGATGCAGCGCAACCCGCTGCTCACCGAGGCCATGACCCGGGCATACGTCTTCGCCGACGCGTCGGCCGCCGGTGAGGTCGACCACGTCCAGAAGCTGATCGACTCGATGTTCGCCGAGGCGATGAGCGACGGCGAGCCGACCGAGGAGCAGTACCACATCTCGCGGGTCATCTCCGATGTGTGGCTGTCCAACCTGCTCGCCTGGCTGACCCGGCGGGCGTCTGCGACCGACTTCACCACGCGACTGGACCTGGCGGTGCGGTTGCTGATCGGCGACGACGACAGCCCCAAGGTCTGACCCGGCCCCGCCGATGCGTCTCAAAGTCGGCCGCCCCGACATCGGCAGGTACGAGCACCGGTTCACCGTCCCGGCCGCGGCGCCGGACGCACCGCTGTGGGTGACGTGGCTCGGCGTGACCAGCATGCTGATCGACGACGGGTCGTCGGCGCTGATGACCGACGGCTACTTCTCGCGTCCGGGTCTGACCCGGGTGGCGTTGCGCAAGGTGTCGCCGTCGGCCGCTCGCATCGACGGCTGCCTGGCCCGGGCCGGGGCGCGGGAGCTGGCCGCAGTGATCCCCCTGCACACCCACATCGATCACGCGCTGGACTCGGCGGTGGTGGCCGAACGCACCGGTGCCGCACTGGTGGGTGGCCTCTCAGCCGCCAATATCGGCCGCGGCCAAGGGCTCTCGGACGATCGGCTGATCGTCGCCGTTGCGGGGGCACCCATCACGCTGGGCGCCTACGACGTCACCCTGGTCAAGTCACGGCACTGCCCGCCGGACCGCTTCCCCGGGGTCATCACCACCGCGGTGGTCCCGCCGGTCAAGGCGTCGGCCTACAAGTGCGGTGAGGCGTGGTCGGCGCTGGTGACCCACCGGCCCTCGGGGCGGGGCCTGCTGATCGTCGGCAGCGCCGGGTTCGTTCCCGGCGCGCTGGCCGGGCACCGCGCCGAGGTGGTGTACCTGGGTGTGGGCCAACTCGGTTTGCAACCGCGCCAATACCTCGTCGACTACTGGTCGGAGACGGTGCGCACCGTCGGCGCGAAGACGGTCGTGTTGACCCACTGGGACGATTTCTTCCGGCCACTGTCAAAGCCGTTGCGCGCGTTGCCCTACGCCGGCGACGATCTGGATTTCTCGATGCGGATCCTGTGTGAGCTGGCCGCGGCCGACGGCGTCGCGCTGCACCTTCCCACGGTGTGGCGGCGCGAAGACCCGTGGCGCTGAATCCGATACTCGCACTGCTGCTGCTCGTTGTGGTGCTGGGCTTCGCGGTGGCCCGGCCGCGGGGCTGGCCGGAACTGTTCGCGGCCGTGCCGGCCGCGGCCATCCTGGTTGCGACCGGGGCGATCTCGGTGCACGACGCGGCAGCCGAAGTCGCCACGCTGCTGCACGTCGTCGCGTTTTTGGGTGCGGTGCTGGTGCTGGCACAACTCTGCGACGACGAGGGGCTGTTCGAGGCGGCCGGGGCGGCGATGGCCCGCGCCGATGTCGGGCCGCCGCAGCACCTGCTGCGCCGGGTCTTCGTCATCGCGGCCTGCCTGACCGCGGTATTGAGCCTGGACGCGACGGTGGTGCTGCTGACCCCGGTGGTGTTGACGATGGTCCGGCGCCGCCGCGCGCCGATGCGCCCGCACGCCTATGCGACCGCGCATCTGGCCAACACGGCGTCCCTGCTGCTGCCGGTGTCCAACCTGACCAACCTGCTGGCCTTCCAGGCGACCGGCCTGTCGTTCGTGCGGTTCACCGCGCTGATGGCGGCGCCGTGGCTCGTTGCGACGGCGGTCGTCTACCTGATCTTCAGGTGGTTCTTCCGCGCCGATCTGCGCGCGACGCCGGAGCATCTGCGGGCCGGCCCGCCACCGCCGGTCCCGGTGTTCGCGTTGGTGGTGCTGGGCTTGA
>NZ_QMEX01000159.1 GCF_003284925.1 Mycolicibacter senuensis | reverse complement strand
AGAGCCGACGCGCTGGCCCCCGGTGCCGCCGTGGTGGCGCTGGCGAAGATCACCGTCGGGCCCTGGCACCCAGGCGCCCCAGATCCCGAGTAGCGGGCGCACAACCGCAGCAGCCGCCGGAGCACCATCGCCACATGTGAGCCGAAGACGCCCCGGTAGTAGTGGCATTCGTCGACGATCACGAAGCGCAGCCCGCGCAGGAACACCGCCCAGCGGGCATGGTTGCGCAGCAGTGACAGATGGATCATGTCCGGGTTGGAGAACACCCAGCGGGACCGTTCCCGGGCGAACCGGCGCAGCTCGGCGGGGCTGTCGCCGTCGTAGGCGATCGGCGCCACCGCAGCGGCCGCGTCGCTCAACCGCGGCACCGCCGCGGTCAGGGCGTGCGCGGTGCGCAGCTGGTCGTGGCCCAGCGCCTTGGTCGGCGACAGGTACAGCGCCCGGGCGCGTGGATCGGCCGCCAGCGCCGCCATGACCGGAAGCTGATAGGCCAGCGACTTTCCCGAGGCCGTGCCGGTGCCGATCACCACATGACGCCCGGTGTGTGCCAGTTCGGCGGCGGCCAGCTGATGCGACCATGGCGTCTCGATCCCACGCCCGGTGAAGGCGCCGACGACGTCGTCGCCGGCCCAGTCCGGCCAGGCGACCGCTTGCCCTGGCGACGCCGGCAGGTCGGCGACGTGGCGCAGCGGATCTTCACCCGGTTCGATGCCGGCGAGCGCGGCGGCCAGCAATTCACCGCCGAAATTCACCGTCATTCATCCTGTCCTCAGTCCTGCACAGAAAGTCCGCCGCCGTATTGTTCACCCTCCGACCGGCATTTTGGGCACCGCAGTCTGTCCTCGGCGCGAGGAACGTGGTTGACTGATGGACGGTCGTAGCTTCTGTGTTCGTGTCAAGCCTTCGCAGGATCTGTGGTTGCGGCCGCAGTGCCCGCGGGGGATGGGTCGGTGGCAGCACCGACTGACCGCCAGGGTACGGCGGCCGGAACAGGCCCGGGGCAGCGAAGGGCGGTGCCCCGAACAACGGTGCTATGCACCGGGCAAGAAGAGTAAGGAAAGATCGACAGATGCCACAGGGAACTGTGAAGTGGTTCAACGCGGAGAAGGGCTTCGGCTTTATCGCGCCTGAAGACGGGTCAGCGGACGTGTTTGTCCACTACACGGAGATCCAAGGGTCCGGCTTTCGCACCCTCGAGGAGAATCAGCGAGTGGAGTTCGAGGTCGGGCAGAGCCCCAAGGGCCCGCAGGCCACCGGCGTCCGCGCCGTCTAAGCAACGGGATTCGGCGACACCCCCCGGGCAGCTCCCACCAACGGAGCAAAGCCGGGGGGTTTCGTTAACGGGCGGGTCGGGCAGGACGAGTCGACCCGGACGCCGCCGGGGATGCTGGACCGGCTTACTGTCGGTTACGTGAGCCAGCTTTCCTTCTTTTCGGCAGAGTCGGTGCCGCCGAGCGTCGCCGACCTCTCCGGGGTGCTGGCCGGCCCGGGACAGATCGTCGTCATGGGCGCCGAGGCGCGGCTGTCGGTCGTGGTCGATGCGCAGTGGCGGGCGGTGGCGCTGGCCGAGCTGATCACCGAGGCCGGGTTGCTGCCGGAGATCACCCGCACCGAAGAGGACACCCCGCTGGTGCGGACGGCAGTGGATTCGCGGCTGCGCGCACTGGCGCAGGCCTGGACGCGAGGAGCGGTGAAGACCGTTCCGCCGCAATGGGTTCCGGGCCCGCGGGAACTGCGGGCGTGGACGCTGGCGGCCGGCGCCGCAGAAGCCGACCGGTATCTGCTCGGTCTGGATCCGCACGCGCCCGACACCTTCGCGCCGCTGGCCTCGGCCTTGATGCGCGTCGGGATAGCGCCCACCTTGATCGGCACCCGCGGCAGCCACCCGGCGTTGCGGATCACCGGCCGCCGCAGGCTTGCGCGGCTGGTGGAAAATGTCGGGGAATCACCGCCGGGTCCCGAGGCGTTGACCCAGTGGCCGCGTGTCGAGGCACCGATCCCGGGCCATCGAGGCCACCTTTGAGAGAATTCTGCTGAACGTCGGTTTGCGTCGGCACGGCTGTGAGTGTGAGATTGTCAGTTGTCCACCGGCGGCACGGCCCGCAGGTGCGGACAGAAGTGGAGTGGTAAGCGCAAGGTGGCTGACGCTAAGACGGTGAGCGCCCGCAATGGCGATAAAACACCCGTGCGGCGACTCGTCATAGTCGAGTCGCCCACCAAAGCGCGGAAAATCGCCGGTTACCTGGGCAGCGGCTACGTCGTCGAGTCCTCCCGGGGCCATATCCGCGACCTGCCGCGCAACGCCGCCGACGTGCCGGCCAAGTACAAGACCGAACCGTGGGCGCGCCTCGGGGTGAACGTCGATGGTGAGTTCGAGCCGCTCTACATCGTCAGCCCCGACAAGAAGAGCACCGTCACCGAGCTCAAGGGCCTGCTCAAAGACGTCGACGAGCTCTATCTGGCCACCGATGGTGACCGGGAGGGCGAGGCGATCGCCTGGCACCTGCTGGAGACCCTCAAGCCGCGCGTTCCGGTCAAGCGGATGGTGTTCCATGAGATCACCGAGCCGGCGATCCGCAACGCCGCCGAGAACCCCCGCGACTTGGACATCGACCTGGTCGATGCGCAGGAGACCCGACGTGTGCTGGACCGGCTCTACGGCTACGAGGTCAGCCCCGTGCTGTGGAAGAAGGTCGCCCCGAAGCTGTCGGCGGGCCGTGTCCAGTCGGTGGCCACCCGCATCATCGTGCAGCGCGAACGCGAGCGGATGGCGTTCCGCAGCGCCTCCTACTGGGATGTGGTGGCCCAGCTGGATGCCAGCGTCTCGGATCCGACCGCATCCCCGCCCACCTTCGCCGCCCGGCTGGTGGCCGTCGACGAGCAGCGGGTGGCCAGTGGACGCGATTTCGACTCGCTGGGGGCGCTGAAGAAGCCCGACGAGGTCAGAGTGCTCGACGAGGCGGCCGCGAACGCGCTGGCGGCCGGGCTGCAGGGCGCGTCGCTGACGGTGACCTCGGTGGAGGAGAAGCCCTACACCCGGCGGCCCTATGCGCCGTTCATGACCTCGACGTTGCAGCAGGAGGCCGGCCGCAAGCTGCGGTTCTCCGCCGAACGGACGATGAGCATCGCCCAGCGGCTCTACGAGAACGGCTACATCACCTACATGCGTACCGACTCGACGACGCTGTCGGCCAGCGCCATCGATGCCGCGCGTACCCAGGCCCGCCAGCTCTACGGCGAGGAGTACGTCTCGCCGACGCCGCGGCAGTACACCCGCAAGGTCAAAAACGCCCAGGAGGCCCACGAGGCGATCCGGCCGGCCGGCGAGACGTTCGCCACCCCCGACGCGGTGCGCAACGAGCTGGGCAGCGACGAGTTCCGGCTCTACGAGCTGATCTGGCAGCGCACGGTGGCCTCGCAGATGGCCGACGCCCGCGGTACCACGCTGAGCCTGCGGATCGGTGGGCAATCGGGGAGTCAGCAGGTGACGTTCGCCGCCAGCGGGCGCACCATCACCTTCGCCGGGTTCCTCAAGGCTTACGTGGAGACCGTCGACGAGCTGGCCGGCGGTGAAGCCGACGACGCCGAGCGCCGGCTGCCGCAGCTGACCCAGGGCCAGCGGGTGGATGCCGCCGAGGCCACCCCGGACGGGCACTCCACCAACCCGCCGGCTCGTTACACCGAGGCCTCGCTGGTCAAATCCCTCGAGGAGTTGGGCATCGGGCGGCCCTCGACCTACTCGTCGATCATCAAGACGATCCAGGACCGCGGCTACGTCTACAAGAAGGGCAGCGCGCTGGTCCCGACCTGGGTGGCGTTCGCCGTCATCGGTCTGCTCGAACAGCACTTCGGCCGGCTGGTGGACTACGACTTCACCGCGGCGATGGAGGACGAACTCGACGGCATCGCCGCCGGGCGGCAGCGCCGCACCGACTGGTTGCACAACTTCTACTTCGGCGGCGACTACGGGGTCGAGGGCTCGATCGCCCGCGCCGGCGGGTTGAAGAAGCTGGTTGGGGTCAACCTGGAGGGTATCGACGCCCGTGAGATCAACTCGATCAAGCTGTTCGACGACGAGCAGGGCCGGCCGGTGTATGTCCGGGTCGGCAAAAACGGGCCGTACCTGGAGCGCATGGTTGCCGGCGACGACGGCGAGCCGACGCCGCAGCGCGCCAATCTCGACGACTCGCTGCCGCCCGACGAACTGACCTTGGCGCTGGCCGAGGAACGTTTCGCCACCCCGCAGCAGGGCCGGTCGCTGGGCATCGACCCGGAGACCGGGCATGAGATCGTCGCCAAGGACGGCCGCTACGGCCCGTATGTCACCGAAGTCCTGCCCCCGCCCCCGGATGATGAGTCCGGCAGCACCGCGAAAAAGGGCAAGAAGCCGACCGGGCCCAAGCCGCGCACCGGATCGTTGCTGCGCAGCATGGATCTGCAGACGGTGACGCTCGAAGACGCGCTGAAACTGTTGTCGTTGCCGCGGGTGGTCGGTGTCGACCCCGGTTCGGGTGAGGAGATCACCGCCCAGAACGGCCGCTATGGTCCGTATCTGAAGCGGGGCAACGATTCTCGGTCACTGTCCACCGAGGAGCAGATCTTCGAGATCACCCTCGAAGAGGCGCTCAAGATCTACGCCGAGCCGAAGCGCCGTGGCCGCCAAGCGGCTGCCGCGCCGCCGCTGCGTGAACTGGGCGCCGACCCGGCGACCGGCAAGCCGATGGTGATCAAGGACGGCCGCTTCGGGCCGTACGTCACCGACGGCGAGACCAACGCCAGCCTGCGCAAGGGCGACGAGGTGGCGTCGATCACCGACGAGCGGGCCGCGGAGCTGCTCGCCGACCGGCGGGCCAAGGGGCCGGTGAAGAAAAAGGCTGCCAAGAAGACCACCCGCAAGGCGCCGGCCAAGAAAGCCACCAAACGCTGAGTCAGTCCGCCGCGGCCGGGGTCCCGGCGTTCTCGGACGAGACCGCATCGGTGCCCGCAATCTTCAACGGCCGCGCCAACTGAGTGGAGCCGGCGCGCCCGCGCAACTCGACGATCTCGCCGACCTCCCAGCACAGCGCCTCCGAGTCGACCGCGCCGCTGACCGCGACCGCCGAAGCCAGCACGTGGCCCTCCTCCAGCTTGGCCAGCTCGGTCAGCCGGGCGGCCTCGTTGACCGGGTCGCCGATCACGGTGTACTCGAATCGGGCGCGGGCGCCGATATGGCCGGCGATGGCCCGCCCGGCGGAGACGCCGATGCCGAACTCCTCCGAACCCAGCACCGGCAGCAGCCCGTCGTGCAGTTCGCGGGCCGCCGCCAACGCGGCGCTGCAGGCGTCGGGGTGCTCGATCGGGGCGCCGAAGATCGCCAGCGCCGCGTCACCCTGGAACTTGTTGACGAAACCACCGTGCCGTCCGACGGCCTCGACCACCACCCGGAAGAACTCGTTGAGCAGGTTGACGACTTCACTGGGCGGCCGGGTCGATGCGAGCTCGGTGGAGCCCACCAGGTCGACGAAGAGCACCGCGACGTCGCGTTCCTGGCCGCCGAGTTCGGTGCCGCGTTCCAGGGCGCGGCGCGCCACGTCCTCGCCGACGTAGCGCCCGAACAGGTCCCGCAGCCGTTGCCGCTCGGCCAGATCGCGCACCATGTCGTTGAAGCCGGCCTGCAGCAGCCCGAGCTCGCTGGCGTCGTAGATCTGCATGTGGGCGTTGTAGTTACCGCGCTGCACCTCCCCGAGCGCCCAGCGCAGCTGGCGCAGCGGATCGGCGATAGACATCGATACCAGCGCGGTGCCGGCCAGCCCGATGACCAGGGCGGCCAGCGCCATGAACAGGATCGGCGTGAACAGTTTGTCGGCCGAGGCGTCGAGCAACGACGTCTTGGCGGCCACCACCGACAGCACGATCGCCAGCAACGGCACGCCGGTCGACAGCAACCAGGTCAGCAGCTGACGCAGCAGCACCCCGGGGGAACGCAGGTTCTCCGGCACCCCGCCGCGCAGCGCCGCGACCGCGACCGGCCGCAGCACCCGCTCGGACTGCAGGTAGCCGATGATCGCGGTGGCGGCAGCACCCAGCGCGGTGGCGGTGACCACCACCGGCAACACGTCGTAGGTCACCGGCCAGCTGGCGGCGACGAACACCACCCCGCCCACCGTCCAGTAGCTGATGCTGATCAGGGAGCGGTAGAACGGCATCCGCAGCGCCCGGGACCTGGCCAGTTCGGTGTCGGCGGGGTCGGCCTCGAGGTCGGGCTCGGCCAGCATCGCCTCGCGGCGTTGCCAGCGGAACACCGGCATCAGCAACGAGGTGCTGATGGTGAAGCCGAGGACGAACAGGCACAACAAGGTGACGGCGAAGATCACCAGGTTGATGTGTGGCAGATCCTGCAGGTTGATCCGGTCCTCGATCGGCAGACCGAACCGAAGGAAGCCGAACACGAACAGTGAGCCGATGATGTCGGCCTGCAGCATGCTCAGCGTGAACACCGGCCACGGCGTGCGCACCACCCAGCGGACGAATCGGCTGATCCGCCCGCCCAGGCCCGTGGTACTCACCAGGACACCGTATCCGGCGGGATGGGCAAAGCCAGAGTCCGAATGTCTTGCCCGACCGCTACTGTGACCGATGATGTCCGGGGTTTTCGCTCGTTTGGTGGGCCAACAGCCGGTGGAGGCCGAGTTGCTGGCGGCAGCCCGCGCGTCGCGCTATGACGCTGCTCACAGCGCGCGTACCGCCGGGGGTATGTCACACGCCTGGCTGATCACCGGGCCGCCGGGATCGGGCCGCTCGATCGCGGCGGTGTGCTTCGCTGCGGCGCTGCAGTGCAGCGCCGACGAGGCCGACGGCGGGCCCGGGTGCGGAACCTGCCGGGCCTGCACCACCACGATGGCCGGAACGCATGCCGACGTCCGGCGGGTGGTGCCCGAGGGGTTGTCCATCGGTGTCGATGAGATGCGGTCCATCGTGCAGGTCGCCTCCCGGCGTCCCGGGACCGGCCGGTGGCAGATCGTGGTGATCGAGGACGCCGACCGGCTCACCGAGGGCGCGGCGAACGCGCTGCTCAAGGTCGTTGAGGAGCCGCCGCCGTCGACGGTGTTCCTGCTGTGCGCCCCGTCGGTCGATCCGGAGGACATCGCGATCACGCTGCGGTCCCGGTGCCGACATGTGGCGCTGGTGACACCGCCCCCCGCGGCGGTCGCCCAGGTGTTGGTCGACACCGACGGGCTCGATCATGAGACGGCCGGCTGGGCGG
>NZ_QMEX01000158.1 GCF_003284925.1 Mycolicibacter senuensis | reverse complement strand
CGGCCAGCCGGTCGGCATGGTCGGCGCGGTGGTGGACTCGGCAGACGGTGAGGACCGGATCACCGACGCCGGCTGTCTGAGCACCTCCGGTTTGCGTGAGGAGCTGAGTGCTTTGGCGACAACGCAGTTGGCCGGTATCGTCGCCGAGCCCGCGCCGGTCACCCGGCGGCTCGACGGTGTCGGCCGCTACCGGTTGGTGGCGACGAACGCCCGCCACGGCGGGGAGACGATCATCATCGGGCTGCCGCTGGCCGCCGTGGACGCCACCATGGTGCGGGTGCTGCTGATCTTCGGGTTGGTCACCCTGGTCGCGGTGGCCGCCGCGGCCACGGCCGGCAGTGTCGTCACCCGGCTGGCGCTGGCCCCGCTGCGCCGCGTCGCGCAGACCGCCGGCGAAGTCGCCGACCTGCCGTTGGACCGCGGGGAGGCGACGCTGCCGGTGCGGGTCGCCGAGTCCGACACCAACCCGCGCACCGAGGTCGGCCAACTGGGCGCCGCGGTCAACCGGATGCTCGACCACATCGCCGCCGCGTTGGCGAACCGGCAGGCCAGCGAGACCAGGGTGCGCCAGTTCGTCGCGGACGCCAGCCATGAGCTGCGCACCCCGCTGACCGCGATCCGCGGTTACACCGAGTTGGCGCAACGGATCCCGGCGGCCGACGGCGTCGACTCCGAATCGTTGGCGCACGCCCTGAGCCGGGTACAGTCCGAGACCCAGCGGATGACCCAGCTGGTCGAGGATCTGCTGCTGCTGGCCCGGCTCGATTCCGGGCGGCCGCTCGAGCATGAGCCGGTGGACCTGTCGCGGCTGGCGGTCGACGCGGTCAGCGACGCTCACGTCGGCGGCCCGGATCACCAGTGGGAACTCGACCTGCCCGAGGAGCCGGTGACCGTGCCCGGCGATCCGGCCCGGCTTCATCAGGTGCTGACCAACCTGCTCGCCAACGCCCGGGTGCACACCGGCGCCGGAACCGTGGTGACCACCCGACTCGGTGTCGACGGCGCCGAGGCGGTGCTCAGCGTGACCGACGACGGTCCGGGCATTCCGGCGGAATTTCAGCCGGAGATCTTCGAACGGTTCGCCCGGGGTGACACCTCCCGGTCCCGCAAGGGCGGCAGCACCGGGCTCGGGCTGGCGATCGCCTCGGCGGTGGTCCGCGCGCACCGTGGGACCATCGCGGTGACCAGCAGACCCGGCCACACCGAGTTCACCGTCCGCCTCCCGCTGTAGTCAGTGCGCCCCCTCCACCCCCTCCACTCCCTCCACCCCCTCCACCCCCTCCACCCCCCGCGAGCGTGCGTGTTTGCCCGGCAACACGCCGCGGTTTGACGTACAACTGCGCACCCTCGCCCCGCGGGTTTGCCCCCGCCGCCCGCCGGGTAGGCGACGCAGATGAATCCCGAGCTGCCCCCCGAACCGGGGACGCCGAAAGAGCCGCCGCCTCGGCGGGTGCCCGAGGACCCGCCCGAACGGCTGGTCCCCGCGGACCCGCCCGAACGGCTGGCCCCCGAAGAGACACCGGAGCGGCTGGTGCCCGAAGACCCACCGGAGGAGTGAGACCCGTGCGTGCGGAAGAAGGCGACGAATCCATTCAGGATTACGCCCAGGAGGCGCAGCAGACGCAGGACAGGGTGGCTCCTCGCTCTTGGCCGACCCGGCTGCTCGACGCGCTGGGCGCGCTGAACCCGTTCAAGCGGCGCAGCTAGACACCGCTAGCGCCCTCGCGACGCCGCCGCCTCGTGACCGGCGCCACCTAGGATGGCAGCGTGCAATTGCTGCTTATCCGTCACGCGCTCCCGCTGCGCAGCGAATACGGCCAGGGGTCGGACCCCGAGCTGTCCGAGATCGGACTCGAGCAGGCGCTGCGCCTGCCCGATGCGCTGCAGCGCTACCCGATCACCAGGCTGGTCAGCAGCCCGCAGCGCAGGGCCGTGCAGACCGCTGAACCGCTGGCCCGTCGGCGCGCCATGGCCATCGACATCGATGAGCGGTTCGCCGAGTACGACCGGGACATGGCCGGCTATCTGCCCATCGAGCAGTTGCGCACCGAGCGCCCGCAGGACTGGGCCCGGATGTCGCAGGGTCACCTACCCGGCGACGTCGACGAGAGCGCGTTCTGTGCCCGGGTGGCCGCCGCTGTCACCGACGTGGTGGCCGCCGCCGACGCCGACGACACCGTGGCGGTGTTCAGCCACGGCGGCGTGATCAACGTGGTGCTGCACCAGATCCTGGGCACCGCGCGGCTGCTGTCGTTCCCGATCGACTACGTGTCGGTGACCCGGCTGTTGTATTCGCGGTCCGGGCAGGCCGCGGTGGCATCCACCAACGGCACCGAACATGTTTGGGACCTGCTGCCACGCAACCAATCCCGGCTGCCCGGCAACGACGCCGCCGAAGCAACGGGTTAGTTGCCGGCTACCGCCGGGCGGCGAGCGACTTCTTGGCGGCGCGCCGCAACTGGAAGATGCGTGCCGTGCCGGCCAGCGCGGTGACCAGTCCGCCGCAGACGGCCGCCAGCAGGATCGCCACCCCCAGCGGCAGACTCCACTGCCACGCCAGGAATCGCAGGTCGACCGGATCGGTGTTCTGGGTGACGAACACCAACAGCACGATCAGCACCAGGAAACCGGCGATCAGGGCGCTCCACAGTGCCCCGGCGCGGGTGAACGGCATCGCAGCACCTGGCGGAGGTGCACCGGGTTCACCCGGAGATGGGTCGACTGGCACGGTGTGGTCGCTGCTCATGGTTTCCATCTTGCCGGTTCTGAAACGGTTATGACCGTGTTCTGGGCAGTTTCCGAATAGGGGGTGTGAGGCTGCGGATCGCCGACCGGTCGCTTACGGTAGTCCGGTGAGCGCAGCCCCGTCCGGCTCGTGGCCGGCGATCCTGACCTGGCGGGCGCCCGACGCCCCGCGTATGGAATCGGTGCGGGTGCAGCTGTCCGGTAACCGCATCAAGGCCAACGGCCGGATCGTGGCGGGTGCCACCGACGCCCACCCGGCGTTCAGCGCCTACTACGACCTGGCGACCGACGAGTCCGGAGCCACCAAACGGCTGGGAGTCACCGTCACAGTGGCCGAACGTGACCGCCAGCTGGTGATCGCGCGCGATGAAGAGAACATGTGGCTGATCACCGACTCCCGCGGGCAGTCACGCGCCGCCTACGACGGGGCGTTGGACATCGACGTGGTGTTCAGCCCGTTCTTCAACACCTTGCCGATCCGGCGGGCCCGGCTGCACGAGCGGGCGGCCGCCGTGGCGCTCCCGACGGTCTATCTGTGGCTTCCGGAGATGTCGGTGATCGCGGCCGAGGCCAGCTACCGCAGCACCGAGGCCGGTATCACGATCCTGACCCCGGGCACCGACCGCGACGGCACCACCATCACCGTCGACGAGGACGGGTTCGTCATCGACTATCCAGGGTTGGCAGCGCGGATCTGATCACCCCGCCGGCCCGGCCCGCCGCGGCCAGCTCCCGGCGCCAGTCATTCGCCCCGACCACGACGGTGACGATCTCGTGGCGCGGGAAGTTGTCGTAGCGGGTCCGGGCGGCATGGCCATGATTGACCAGCTCGGCCACCGAGTCCGCGGCGGACAGCGAATCCCGCGCGTCACCCAGCAGTTCGATGATCCGGTCCAGCGCCGGCAGCAGGTGCAGCCAGTTCGCCTCACACATCGCCCGCACCAGCTCCGGGGCCGTCCCGGCGACCCGGGTGCCGTCCCGGAACGATCCCGCCGCCAGCGCGAACGCCAGCGGCACGTCGGCGGCGGTGACCGCCAGCGCCTCGGCCAGCAGGTGCGGCAGGTGTGAGATCGCTGCCGCCGCCGCGTCGTGCTCTTCGGAGCGGGCCGGCACCGCGATCGAGCCGCAGTCCAGGATCAGATCGAGCACCGTCGAGAACACCGCCGGGTCGACGTGGTCATCGACACTGATCACCCACGGCGCACCCTCGAACAACCCGGCGTGCCCGGCCGGCCAGCCCGAGTGGGCGGTGCCGGCCATCGGGTGTCCGCCGACGAAGCGGTGCTGCAGCCCGGCGGCGGTGACGGCGTCGAGCACCGACGCCTTGACGCTGGTGACGTCGGTCAGCGGGCACTCGGGGGCGAGCCGACGGATGTGGTCGAGCAACGCCGGCAGTGCGGGCACCGGGACGGCGAGCACGATCAGCGCGCCGGATTCCGCCGCCCGGGTCAGCGCCGTCTCCAGCTCGGTGGTGGCGTCGAAGCCGTCGGCGATCGCGGCGTTCATCCCATCGGCCGACCGGTTGTAACCGAACGCCTCCCGGCCGGCGGCCGCGGCGGCGCGCAGCACCGACCCGCCGATCAGGCCCAGCCCCAATACACACACCGGTGTTTTCACTGCCCTTGCCACCACCTCTCCAGGTTGGCACACGCTGGTCAAGGGCGTGAACGGCGACTACCGTTGGCGGCCATGGGAGCACAGGGCGCGTCCACACAGGGCCGGCCGGCGGACACGCTGGACGGCTTCGGTGTCGCTGTTGTGCGCGAAGACGGCAAGTGGCGTTGCACGTCGATGCGTGCGGTGGCGTTGACCAGCCTCACCAAGGCGGAGACGGAGCTGCGTGAACTACGCAGCGCCGGAGCGGTTTTCGGACTTCTCAACGTCGACGACGAATTCTTCGTGATCATCCGGCCCGGCCCGGCGGGCACCCGGTTGCTGCTGTCGGATGCCACGGCCGCACTCGACTATGACATCGCCGACGAGGTGCTCGAGGAGCTCGACGCCGACATCGACGCCGACGACCTGGAGGATGCCGACCCGTTCGAAGAGGGCGATCTGGGCCTGCTGTCCGACATCGGGCTGCCCGCCGCGGTGCTCGGCGTCATCCTCGACGAATCCGATCTGGCCGTCGATGAGCAACTGCACCGGATCGCCAGCGAGATGGGCTTCGACGAGCAGCTCACCGCGGCGCTGCCGCGACGCGGTCGGTGACCGGCCCGGCCGCAGATGAGGACCTGATCCGCGCGGCATTGGCGGCTGCCGGACAGGCCGGTCCCCGCGACGTCCCGGTGGGCGCGGTGGTGGTCGGTCCCGACGGCACCGTGCTGGCCCGGGCGGCCAACGCCCGCGAAGCCCTCGGGGACCCGACCGCCCACGCCGAACTGCTGGCGATCCGGGAGGCCGCCGCGGTGCTGGGCGACGGCTGGCGGCTGACCGGCGCCACGCTGGCCGTCACCCTGGAGCCGTGCACCATGTGCGCGGGAGCGCTGGTGGCCGCCCGGGTGGCGCGGCTGGTGTTCGGGGCCTTCGAACCCAAGACCGGGGCGGTCGGCTCACTGTGGGACGTAGTGCGCGACCGCCGCCTCAACCACCGCCCGGAAGTGCGCGGCGGCGTGCTGGCGGCCGAGTGCGCCGCACCACTGGAGGCGTTCTTCGCCCGGCAGCGATTGGGCTGACGGGACCGTCGTTCGGTAGGCTGTCCCGCGGTGGCGTGTCCGAGCGGCCTAAGGAGCACGCCTCGAAAGCGTGTGAGGGGTAACCCCCCTCCGAGGGTTCAAATCCCTCCGCCACCGCCAAACCAACCCGGCCGCCCAACCCGCGAGAGTGCGTGTTTGTGCGCGACTCGCCGGGGTCGGGCGTACAAGTGCGCACCCTCGGGTACGCGTCGCTGCGACGTCGACAGTTTTAATTGGTGGAATGCCGGCGTCTCAGAAGAACTTTGAAATGGGTGTGGGGGATTTCAATCGTCGTGTGATCCGGCGTCGAGGTTGCCCAACACCTCGTCCGAGAACAGCGTTTGGCACCAACCCGTACACAGTCCTCTCATTTCGACGAGTGTCCCTACCGTATGCACAGTGGATGCGCATATCAGGACCGTGACGGCGACAACTGACGACCACCACGCCTTCTGATACAGCGCGGTACGTTTATCCCGCAATTTGTTCAGCGAATCTTGGTCATCGCCCAATTGAGCCCATTTAAGCCGGACGATTCGCAGGGCAAGAACGCATGATGCCAGTATGATCAGGAACGCCAGGTCCAGGATGAAGTGCATGAAATTCAGTGGAATATTGTTCAGCCACACCGACAATGCTGTTAACACCAGAGCATTGAACATTAAAAGTGCCGATGCCTTGGAGTCGAGGATTGAGAGCAGGTCGTATGCGTTACGGATGTGTGTTTGTGAAATCTCAAATAATCCGGATGCCTTGGTTCCCACCGGGGATGGAGTAGCGGTCTCGCGCTCAGGAAGAGGTGGCGCGACTGGCGAATCCTCGTCGGCGCCGTCGGTCACGACTGGACCCCTATGTCTTCGTTCCAGACGTCTGGATGCGTGGCTATAAATTCACGCATCAGTTCAATACATTCGACGTCGTCGAGTATATCTACCTCGACGCCATTCGCGCGTAGCAGGTCAATTTCTCCGGGGAATGTTCTGGATTCTCCGACCACTACTCTCGGTATCTTGTACAGCAACAGGGCGCCGGTGCACATGATGCATGGTGCAAGTGTCGTGTACATGGTCAAACTCTGGTAATCGCGACGCCGTCCTGCGTTACGTAGGCATGATATCTCACCGTGAGCGGTGGGATCACCTGTCTGAACGCGAAGATTGTGCCCGCGACCGACGATTGCGCCCGCTGGATTTACCAGAACGGCCCCAATCGGGATACCGGAATCGGCGAACGAATCTCGCGCCTCTTTGATCGCAGCTGAAAGTAGGGGAGCATGGTTGGCGTGGTGGGACACGTAGCGATGGTAGTTCGGATGAATGGCTGACATGGACAACTTGTGCGCTCGTCGCTCGAATAAACTGCCGAATGTCCGATCGAGCCCCGGAGGCTCGGTAGTCACCGCGCTCCGGGTCAGCCCTCACCGCGGCCGATCGACCTCGTAGGTCCCCGCGTCGTCGGCGAACTCCGCCAGCACCTGGCGCTGGACGCCGTCGACTATGACCGTGCAGGTGAAACTGCCGCCCTTGCGCACCCTGGGGTTGACGCCGTTGTTGCAGCGGACGTCGGTCACGTCGTCGCGCCCGTAGCCGTTGACCGGATCGGTGAGCACCCGCCAGACTCCGTCTTGGGCGTGGCCGACATCGAGTTCGACCGGCCCGGAGTCGGCGACACCGCGCAGCACCAATGTCACCAGCATGGCCAGCACGAGTGTTCCGGTGACGGCCGCCGCGGTCAACAGCATCCGATTTGACGGCTGTTGCGGCCCAGCCTTTTCCGCCGAAGACCGCGCCGAAGACCGCGCCGAAGACCGCGGCGAAGACCGCGGCGAATACGGCG
>NZ_QMEX01000157.1 GCF_003284925.1 Mycolicibacter senuensis | reverse complement strand
GATGTCGCTGCCCGGTGTCGGAGCGTGGACCGCGGCCGAGACCGCCCAGCGTGCCTTCGGCGACGCCGACGCGCTGTCGGTGGGCGACTACCACGTCGCGAAGATGATCGGCTGGACACTTTTGGGCCATCCGATCGACGACGGCGCCATGGTCGAACTACTGGCGCCGATGCGACCGCACCGCCACCGGGTGGTGCGATTGTTGATCGAGAGTGGGCTGGCCGTCGAACCGCGGCGCGGGCCGCGGCTGCCGGTGCAGCGAATCAGCTCGCTGTGAAGGGCTGTCCGGGGGTTTCGGTGCCTGCGGCGCTCGCGAATCGTCCCGAGTCCAGTGCGTCGAGCAGCTGGGCGGCTATCCAGGCGATCGCGGCACTGTCGCGGGGCAGTAGCGCCTGCTCGTAACCGATCAGCATGTACATCCCCCAGCTGGCGAACAGCTGCGCCTGACGCTCATCGTGCAGGACCTCCAGCGCCGACTCGTAGAGGATGTCGAAGCGCTGCCGGTCCACCTGGGCCTGCACGGCGTGCACCTGCGGATCCGCCGAACTCCAGGAGCGGATTGCGGCCTCCGCGCCGTGCGGCAGCTCCAGGCCGATCTGGATCAGGGTGTCGAGACGCTCGCGTGGATCCGGCAGGGCCCGTACGAACTCCACGTGCTGCACGGTGCGGAAGTCCAGCCAATGCTGCACCAGGTCGCGGGTGTAGGCCGGCCAGCTGGTGAAGTAGTGGTAGAACGACCCCGTCGTCACCCCGAGCCGGTGGCAGACTTCGGCCAGCTTGAGGCCGCCGTATCCCAGTTCCGACAGCACTTCGAGACCCGTCTCGAAGTACGCCTGTCGGGAGAGCACCGCGCCCATAAGTCGACTTTAGTTCCCCGGAGCCGCTGGCGGGACGCATCGGGGGATGCAGAAGTGAATGATCGTAATGCGGAATTTACCGACGGGTCACGGCGGCGGTGTCAGTATCTATCTCATGCAGGAAGTTGCGTTCCACCGGCTCGGCCGTCCCCGCGGCGCACGGTCCGGCGTGACCCGGGAACGCATCGTGGTCGCTGCCAGCGGGGTGTTCGGCGAGTTCGGCTACCACGCGACGACGTTTCAGGCCATCGCCGCCCGCGCGCATCTGACGCGGCCGGCGATCAACCACTACTTCTCGAACAAGCAACTGCTCTACCAGGCGGTGCTCGACCGCAACGAATCGATTCTCGACAACGCCGTCGAACGGGCGCGCGCCGAGAACGGTCTGATCGCACGGCTGTCGTCGGTCATCTACGCGTTCGCCCAGCTCGGGGAGGCGGACCGCACGGCCGCGGCGTTCGCGGTCACCGCAGTGCTGGACGCTCAGCGGGACCCGGAACTGCGGGCGCTGGTCGGTGACCTGCAGGGTCCGACCCGGCAGTTCCTCACCGACGCGCTCACCGATGCCATCGACCGGGGGGAGCTGGTCACCGCGACCTCGGTCGGCGACCTGACCGAGACGTTGCTGGCCGTGCTGTGGGGGATCGGGTTCTACATCGCCGCGCTCGGCGACCACGACGAGTCGGCCGCGGTGATCGCCAGCGTGCAGGCGATGCTGGCGAACCGGCTCTGGCAGCTGCGTCAGCCGGCCGCGCCGGCCGCCGAAAGCAGTGAATAGCTCGCCTAACTTCTTTCGGTAGCATGGCTTGCGACACCGATGGCAAGCGAGCGAGGTAACCGATGAGCACACTGCGCACCCATGACGACAGCTGGGACATCGCCACCAGCGTCGGCTCGACGGCGGTGATGGTGGCCGCTGCCCGCGCGGTCGAGACCGACAGTTCCGATCCGCTGATCTCCGATCCCTACGCCAAACTTCTGGTCGCCAACGCCGGCACCGGGGTGTGGGAGACGCTGCTCAACGAGTCACTGATCGACAAGCTGGAGTCCGTCGACCCCGAGATCGCCGCGGTGTATCACCACATGCGCAGCTACCAGGCGGTCCGGACCCACTTCTTCGACGCCTACTTCGCCGAGGCGGTCGAGTCGGGGATCCGCCAGGTGGTGATCCTGGCCTCCGGGCTGGACTCCCGCGCCTACCGACTGGACTGGCCGGCCGGGACCGCGGTCTACGAGATCGATCAACCGAAGGTGCTGGGCTACAAGGAGACCACACTGGCGGCCCACGACGTGAGGGCGCCGGTGCAGCACCGCGCGGTCGCCGTCGATCTGCGGCAGGACTGGCCGGCCGCATTGACCGACGCCGGCTTCGACCCGGCGGCCCCGACGGCGTGGCTGGCCGAAGGCCTGTTGATGTATCTGCCCGCCGACGCCCAGGACCGGCTGTTCGAGCAGATCACGGCGCTCAGCGCCCCCGGGAGCCGGATCGCGGTCGAGACCGCGGCCAGCCACGCCGATCAGCGGCGCCAGGAGATGTCGGAACGCTTCAAGAAAGTCGCCGAGCAGATCGGCCTGGAGCAGACGGTGGACATCCAGGACCTGATCTACCACGACGAGGACCGCGCGGCGGTGCCGGACTGGCTCAACGGGCATGGCTGGCGGGCTACCGCGCAGCACTCCACCGACGAGATGCGCCGGCTGGGACGCTGGGTGGACGTGCCGATGGGCGACGACACCGACGCGTTTTCGGAATTCGTCACCGCGGTGCGCGGCTGACCGGTTCAGCGGCGGCCCTTCTTGCGCCGATCGTGCGGCATCACCGGCCGCGCAGCGGTAGGAAGGGATCATGACCACCACTACCGATGTCGGCGATGTCGTCGCCGCGCTGCGCGGCACCTTCGCGACCGGGCGGACGCGCGATGTGCGCTGGCGGCGCACCCAGCTGCGCCGTCTCGAGCAGATGATGAACGAGAACGAGGCACAGATCGCCGAGGCGCTCGCGGCCGACCTCGACCGCAAGCCGTTCGAGGCGTGGCTGGCCGATATCGCCGGCACCGCCGCCGAGGCCCGGTATGCGGCCAAGCACGTCAAGAAGTGGATGCGGCGCAGGCACCGGCTGCTCGAGCTGGCCCAGCTGCCCGGCCGCGGCTGGGTGGAGTGCGAGCCCTACGGCACGGTGCTAATCATCGGCGCCTGGAACTTCCCGTTCTATCTGACACTGGGACCGCTGGTGGGCGCGATCGCGGCGGGAAACACCGTGGTGCTCAAGCCATCCGAGATAGCCCCCGCATCGTCGCGGCTGATGGCCGAGTTGGTGCCGCGCTACCTGGACACCGACGCGATCGTGGTGGTCGAGGGCGACGGCGCGGTCAGTCAGGCGTTGATCGCCCAGGGCTTCGACCGGGTGATGTTCACCGGCGGTACCGAGATCGGCCGCAAGATCATGGCCGGTGCGGCCGAACATCTGACACCGGTAACGCTGGAACTGGGCGGCAAGAGCCCGTGCATCGTGGCCGCCGACGCCGACATCGACGTCGCGGCCAAGCGGATCGCCTGGACGAAACTGCTGAACTCCGGCCAGACCTGCGTCGCCCCGGACTATGTGTTGGCCGACACCGCGATCCGCGACGAGCTGGTTGCCAGGATCGGCGCGGCCATCACCGACTTCCGTGCGCAAGAGACGCACGGCATGCGTATCGTCAACGAACGCCAATTCAACCGCCTCACAAAGTATTTGGCCGACACTCGCGGCAGCGTGGCGCTCGGTGGCGGCTCGGATCCCGCGACCCTGCGGATCGAACCGACCGTGGTCGTCGACCCCGATCCCGCCGAGCCGTTGATGACCAACGAGATCTTCGGGCCCATCCTGCCGGTGATCTCGGTCGATTCGGTCGACGACGCGATCGACTTCGTCAATGCCCGGCCCAAGCCGCTGGCGGCCTACCTGTTCACCAAGACCCGCGCGGTGCGCGAGAAGGTGATCAGCCGGGTGCCCGCGGGCGGCATGCTGGTCAACCACCTGGTGTTCCAGGTGTCCACCGCCAAGCTGCCCTTCGGCGGCGTCGGCCCGTCCGGGATGGGGGCCTACCACGGCCGGTGGGGCTTCGAGGAGTTCAGCCACCGCAAGACGGTGCTGACCAAGCCGACCCGACCCGATGTCAGCGCGATGATCTACCCGCCGTATACAGAGAAGGCCTGGAAGTTGGCGCGTCGGCTGTTCTAGCGTGACGATCGAATCGAGGAAGGAAGCTCATGCCCGGAGTGCAGGATCGTGTTGTCGTGGTCACCGGAGCCGGTGGCGGACTTGGCCGTGAATACGCCCTGACCCTGGCCCGCGAGGGTGCCGCAGTGGTGGTCAACGATCTCGGCGGTGCTCGCGACGGCACCGGAGCCGGCCACAACATGGCCGATCAGGTGGTCGCCGAGATCAAAGAGGCCGGTGGGCGGGCCGCCGCCAACTACGACAGCGTCGCCGACCCCGATGGCGCGGCCAACATCATCAAGACCGCGATCGACGAGTTCGGCAAGGTCGACGGCGTGGTCAGCAATGCCGGCATCCTGCGGGACGGCACCTTCCACAAGATGACCTTCGACAACTGGGATGCCGTGCTGCAGGTGCACCTCTACGGCGGGTACAACGTGGTGCGCGCCGCCTGGACGCACTTCCGCGAGCAGGGCTACGGCCGGGTGGTGGTGGCCACCTCCACCAGCGGACTGTTCGGCAACTTCGGGCAGGCCAACTACGGGGCCGCCAAGCTCGGCCTGGTCGGCATGATCAACACGCTGGCCATCGAGGGCGCCAAGTACAACATCAAGGCCAACGCGATCGCCCCGATCGCCGCCACCCGCATGACCGAGGACATCCTGCCGCCGGAGGTGCTGGCCAAGCTCAAGCCCGAGTACGTCGCACCGGTGGTCGCCTACCTGTGCACCGAAGAGCTCGCCGAGACGGGCTCGGTGTTCATCGCCGGCGGCGGCAAGGTGCAGCGGGCGGCGCTGTTCGAGAACGCCGGCGCCAACTTCGAGAATCCGCCGTCGGTCGATGACGTCGCGGCGCAGTGGTCCACAATCGCCGACATGTCGGCGGCCAAGGCGGCCAGCTTCTCGCTGCAGTAGCGCGGTCGGCCCGGGGGCGTCGCGGCCGCACGGTGTCAGTCGACCAGTGCGGCGCGCAGCCCGTCCCGGTCGGCGTCGGTGACCCCGGAGGCGTGCAGGAACGCGTCCAGCGAGCCGAAGTTCTGCTCGATCGAGCGGTGGGCGGCCTCCAGGTAGTCCGCGCGCACGCCGAGCACCTCGTCGGAGAGCCGGGCCTCGCTGAAGGTCAGCACCTCGGGGGTGATCTCGTCCTCGGGCCGGGACCGGATCATGTCCATGATCCGGTCCCGCAATACCGGCACCGCGGTGTTGCTGCGCAGGTAGTCCGCCATCACCGCATCCCGGTCGACGCCGGCCGCCTGCAGCACCACCGCAACGACGAACCCGGTGCGGTCCTTGCCGGCGAAGCAGTGCGCCAGCACCGGGCGGCCCGCCGCCAGCAGCGACACCACCCGCTGCACCGCCCGGCGGGAGCCGCCCAGGGTCGGGAAGCGTTGATACTCCTCGAGCATGTAGCGGGCCGCGACGTCGGCGGCGGTGTCCGCATCGGGCTTCTCGGCCATCATCTTGCGGAACGCGTCCTCGTGCGGCGAGGAGCTCTCGGGTGCCTGGTCGGCGGCCAGATCCGGGAAGGGCAGCAGATGGATGTCGACACCGTCGGGCACCAGGCCCGGCCCGCGCCGCGTCACCTCCCGCGGGGACCGCAGGTCGGCGACGTCGGCCACCCCGATACGCAGCAGCTGTTCGCGGCCCCGGTCATCGAGGCGACTCAGTTCACTGGACCGGAACAGCCGGCCCGGGCGCAGCGCGCCGGTCGTCTCTGATACGTCGCGAAAATTCCACGCCCCGGGCAGATCCGGCTGGGAGGTCACCTCGCCACGATAGGACACCGCGTGGACGGCTCCGTTGCGGTAGTCCCCGGTAAGCGGGTGGGCTCCCGGCAAAAAGCCCCCGATCCGGTGATGGATCGGGGGCCGTGACGCCTGCTCGCCGGGATTAGATCGGCGGGTAGTTCTGCGGCGGGTAGCCGCCGCCGCCGTCGACGCCGCGCAGGCCCCAGGTCAGGTACTTGAAGAAGAACTCGGCCTCGTCGCTCATGTCGTAATCCGGATTCGGATCGTAACCGTAACCAGGACCCATGTCATCAACCCCTCAGCTTGGATTCCCCAAGTTTAGTCGGCCCGTCAACAGTGCGGTGCCGGACTGCATAGAATCCTTCCAACCAGTTGATTGACCGGGTGATGCCGGCGGCCGAATAGTGAGTGCACATGCCCAACGACAAGGGGAGCTCCGCCCAGGGGCCCTCCCGCCGCGAGGAGCTGCTCGCGGTCGCCACCAAGTTGTTCGCCGCCCGCGGCTACCACGGCACCCGCATGGACGACGTCGCCGATGTGGTCGGCCTGAACAAGGCGACCGTCTACCACTATTACGCAAGCAAGTCGCTGATCCTCTACGACATCTACCAGCAGGCCGCCGAACGGACGCTGGCCGCCGTGCACGATGACCCGACCTGGACCGCGCGCGAGGCGCTGTACCAGTACACGGTGCGGCTGCTCGACCAGATCGCCGTCAACCCGGAGGGGGCGGCGGTCTACTTCCAGGAGCAGCCCTACATCACCGAGTGGTTCACAGAGGAACAGGTCGCCGAGGTCCGGGAGAAGGAGGCCCAGGTCTACGAGCACGTGCACGGCCTGATCGACCGGGGTATCGCCAGCGGCGAGTTCTACGAGTGCGATTCGCACGTGCTGGCGCTCGGCTACATCGGCATGACGCTGGGGGCCTATCGCTGGTTGCGGCCCAGCGGTCGGCGCAGCGCCAAGGAGATCGCCGCCGAGTTCAGCACCGCCCTGCTGCGCGGTCTGATCCGCGACGAGACGGTCCGCGTCGAGTCACCGCTGGGCGTGTAGCAGGCCCCCGCTACGGGGGAGGCCTCTCGAGTTGGGCCAGATTGAGGGCGCGTTCGGTGTTGATGCATCGGAGGCGGTCTTGGGCGCGGGTGGTTCTTCTGGTGGGCATCATGAGGTCGCGCTGGTGGCCGACCGGTGGTGTGGTGGCCGGTGGTGTGGCGGTGGGCAGGCTGAGGCCGGGGAACAGCAGGCGGCTGGCCGGCCGGGTGGTGTAGGTGTGGCCTGTGGGGGAGGTCCAGTCGATGCTGCCGTCGGGGTGCTGACGGTCGCTCCAGCCGCCGGGCCCAATCCAGAAAGTCTTGAGCAAGTGGTGCTTTCGGCATAGACAGCGCAGGTTGCCCGGGTGGGTCGGACCCCAGGGGTGGGGGACGGCGTGGATGCTCCTATGCAGCGTCAAGGGCCCCG